>JAIOQA010000473.1 GCA_021413675.1 Deltaproteobacteria bacterium
CCCCGGCGTAGAGGTGCTTGGGATCGCGCGCGCGGCACTCCGCGAGCGGGGTCGCGACGTGGACCTCGAGGAATCCCGGTGCCTTCGCGCGGATCTCGTCGCGCCAGCGGCGGCGATGCGCGGTCGCGGCGACGATCGCGAGGAGGCCCTGGCGCGCCGCCAGGTTCGCGAGCTGGCCAAGCGTGCGATAGAACGCATCGCGGCCGGCGTCGTCGTAGCCGGGCGCGGGGACGAGCGCCGCGCGGACCTCGTCGCCATCGAGGATCAGCGGCTCGCGCCCCTGCTCGAGCAGGCGCTGCGCGAGGTGACGCGCGAGCGTCGACTTGCCAGAGCCGGGCAGGCCGGTGAGCCAGATGACGGTCCCGGTCATCGCTGATCCTCGTCGAGCTGCATGCTCTCCATGGAGAGCACGCGCGATGCCAGACCATGGCGCGGGCTGGCATGCGCGCTGCTTCTCGGTGGCGGCATGAACGTGATGCGGGCGATGGTGCTGGAGCAGGTCGGGGCGCCGCTGGTCGCGCGCCAGCTCGCCGTGCCGCATCCCGGGCCGGGCGAGGTCCGCCTCGCGGTCGACGCCTGCGGCGTGTGCCGCACCGACCTGCACATCATCGATGGCGAGCTGCCCGACGCGGCGCTGCCGCGGGTGCTCGGCCACCAGGTCGTCGGCACGGTCGCGGAGGTCGGCGCCGGCGTCACCGCGCTCGCGTGGGGCGATCGCGTGGGCGTGCCGTGGCTCGCGTGGACCTGCGGGTCGTGCCACTACTGCGCGTCGGAGCGCGAGAACCTGTGCTCGGCGGCGCGCTTCACCGGCTATCACCGCGACGGCGGGTTCGCCGAGGCCTGCATCGTCGACGCGCGCTACGTGTTCCGCCTGCCGGCCGCGGCGTCGCCGGTGCAGATGGCGCCGCTCCTGTGCGCGGGCATGATCGGCTACCGCGCGCTGCGCTTCGCTGCGGGCGCGCGCCTCGGGCTCTACGGCTTCGGCGCGGCGGGCCACCTGGTCGCGCAGCTCGCGCGTCATCAGGGACGCGAGATCTATGCGTTCACGCGCCCGGGCGACCTCGCGACCCAGGCGTTCGCGCGCGAGATCGGCGCGACCTGGGCCGGCGACTCCGACCGGCGTCCACCGGTCGAGCTCGACGCGGCGATCCTGTTCGCGCCGGTCGGGGCGCTGGTGCCGCTCGCGCTGGCCGCGGTCGCGCCGGGCGGCACGGTGGTCTGCGCCGGCATCCACATGAGCGACATCCCGGCGTTTCCGTACCAGCTGCTGTGGCAGGAGCGGAGCGTGCGCTCGGTCGCGAACCTGACCCGCGCCGACGGTCGCGAGTTGCTCGCGCTGGCCGGGCCGGCGCACCTCCATCCGCACGCGCGCGTCTACCCGCTGGCCGAGGCCAACCGCGCCCTCGACGATCTGCGCGCGGGGCGCGGCGATGGCGCGGCGGTGCTGGTCACGCGCTGACTACACAGAAACGCGTTGACCAGGAGCCAACGGTTTCTGTTTCGCCTCGATCGAAAGGGGACGTTCCCGTCCCCTCTGGCCCGGCGGAGCCGTGCCATTCACCCCACCGCGCGTCGCGTCGCGCGGCCTGGATCAGAAGCTACGCGACATTGGTTAGCTGTCGGTCGGATCCTTCGGCGCGATCTCGTCGAGCAGCTTGCGCAGCATGCCGCCGAGGCGCGTGACCTCTCGCTCGACGACCTCGCTCATGTGCTTGCCGGAGCGGGTGAGATCCTGCTCGAGCTCGGTGACCTTGGGCTGGAGCGCGTGCCAGCGGTCGCGCGCCTCCATGCCGGCGAGATGGATCTTCAGCTCGAGCTGATCGGTGAAGCGGCGGACGTCGTCCCAGGTGAACGTGGTGGTCTCGGGCATGACACGAACCTTTCGCGCGCGCGGTCGAGCCCGCGCGGTTCGATGCTCGTGTCTGCAAGCGTCATTCCACGCTAGCCGTCGCACAGGAACGCCGCGCCCCAGGCCGGGTCGACGCGCGGTGCCGCCAGCGCGCGCTCGACGAACGCGAGCAGGCGTTCGCGGTGCTCGGGCCTCAGATCGGGATACCAGCGCGGGCACGCCAGCACGAGGCCGCGCCAGGCCAGGAACGGCGCGAGCGCCTCGGTGACGTCGAGCGTGGCCTGCGCCTGGTAGATCTGCCAGAACCAGCGCCACAGGAGGCTCAGCCCGCGGCCGTCGCGATCCGGGTGGCCGAGGCCGAAGAACAGGTAGTTGATCGCGACGCACGCGACGTCGTCGGCCGGATCGCCCTCGCCGCCGCGGCTCGCGTCGAGCAGCGTCAGGCGCGTGCCCTCGCCGACGATCACGTTGAACGGATGCGCGTCGCCGTGGGTGCGGCGCAGGCGATCGCCGCGATCGCGCAGCCGCCAGCGCCACGCGGCGCACGCCTCCTCGATGCGGCGCAGCCGCGCCGCCGGCGCGCCCGGCGTGTCGGCCGCGTACGCGTCGACGATGCCGAAGACGCCCTCGCCGCTGCCGACCAGATCGCGGAGCGCGCGGGCGTAGGCGCCGAGATGCGAGCCGGGGGCGGCGTGGATCTCGACGAGCGCGCGGGCCAGCGCCTCGGCGCGGCCCACGTCCTGCGCGGTGGCGTGCCCGGTCCGCGCCACGCGCCGGAGATCGTTCGCGTAGATGTCGCCGTCGCACCACGCGGTGACCAGGTAGGGCTCGCCGGTGTCGCGCAGGCTTACCGCGTCGGTGTCGCCGCGGAACACGCCGACGTCGAGCGCGGGCGCGTGGCCAGGGATGCGGCCGAAGGTGTCGTAGGCCAGCAGCAGGTTGCCGACGCGATCGGCGCGGCGATCGTGGCCGAAATCGTCCTCGCGCACGGTGTGAACCACGACGACGCGCGGCCCCGCGGCGGTCACGAGATCGACCCGCACCGGCTTGCCGTAGCCCAGCGCCTTGGCGCGATCGCCGGAGCCCGCGTCGTCGCCCAGCGCGCGGCACGCCACGACCTGCGCCCCGGGAAACAGGGCGGCGAGGCGCGCGGTCAGGCCATCGGGGAGGAGCATCGAGCGCGAGCGATGCATCACCCGGGCCGGATCGCGGGCTACGTCGGCGTGCGCGGCTTGCGCGTGCGGCGCGCGCGTGGCGCCGGCGAGGGCGGGCACGGCAGCGCGACGTGGACCGCGGTGCCCTGACCAGGCGTGCTGTCGACCCAGATCCGGCCGCCGTGCGCGCGCACGATCGCCTGGACGATCCACAGGCCCAGGCCGTTGCCGCGGTGCCCGGGCTGGGGCTTCTGCCAGTAGCGATCGAACACGTGCGGCACGTCCGCCGGCGCGATCCCTGGACCATCGTCCTCGACCGTGAGGTGGACCTCGGCGCCCTCGACCGCGGCGCGCACCGTGATCGCGGCGCGCGCGAAGCGGATCGCGTTGCCGATGAGGTTGTCGAAGATCTGCAGGATGCGGTCGCGGTCGCCCCAGATCGCGGCCGCCGCAGGTGGGCCGTCGATCGTGAGCTGCTTCTCCGCGCGGCTGCTCGCGAGCCGGAGGCGCTCGACGGCCTCGGCGAGGACCGGCTCGACCGGTACCGCGTCGCACGTGACCGACAGCGCCTGGCCGGCCTCGAGCCGGGCGACGTCGAGCAGATCCTGGATGAGGGCGTTCATGCGGATCGCCGCGCCGTGGATCCGCGCCGCGGGCCCCTCGTGGGGCGAGCCGGGGACGAGGCGCATCGCGTCGGCCAGCAGCGTGATCGTGTGCAGCGGGCTGCGCAGGTCGTGGGCCACGATCGCGAGCACCTCGTCGCGCGCGTGGACCGCGCGCACCATCGCCTGGTGGAGCCGCGCGTTGTCGACCGCCATCGCGATCCGGCTGGCGAGGCGATCGGCGAGCGGCAGGTCGCGGGCGCTGAACCGTCGCGAGGGCCGCGACGATCCGTAGGCGAGCGTCCCGAGCACCTGCCCGCGGGCCACCAGCGGGACGACGATGAACGAGGTCGGGCCCATGCCGCGCAGCAGCTCGAGGTGGGCCGGATCTTCGGCGAGCGACGCCAGATACTCCGGCGTCACGTCGGAGACCAGCAGCGGCTGGCGGGTCTCGAGCACGTGGGTGACGAGGTTCCGCCGCCGGTGCACCTCGCGGCGCTCGAGGCCGCGGCAGGCCTCGGCCCGGGATGGATCGGCGTGGATCACGCGCAGCCGGACGACCTGGCCATCCTCGACCACGTCGATGCTGCACCAGTCGGCGAGATCGCGCGCGATGATCTCGGCGATCGAGGTCAGGAGGCGCGCGTAGTCCGGGCCGGCGTCGATGAGGATGCGCCCGAGCTCCGCGAGCAGGCGTTGCTCGTCCTCGAGGCGCTGCTGCTCGGAGATGTCGCGCAGCGCGACCACGAGCTGACGGGTCCCGCCGATCTCGAGCCGCGAGATCGACGCGTCCGCCGGGAACTCGGCGCCGTCCTTGCGCACCGCGCGGATGAGCGAGGTGCGCGTGCCCATGCGCCGCGACGCCGCATCGCTCGCGGCGAAGGTCGCGACGTGCTGGCGGTGGACCAGCCGGCTGCGCTCGGGGAGGAGCCGGTCGAGCGGCGCGCCGAGGATCTCGTCGCGGCGGTAGCCGAAGATCGCCTCCGCGCCCTCGTTGAACATCGTGATGTGCTGGGCCTCGTCGATCGCGATGATCGCGTCGGCCGAGATCGTCACGATGCCGGCGAACATCTGCTCGGAGGCGCGCAGCCGATCCATCGCGGCGCGGCGCTCGCCGATGTCGCGCGCGAACGCGAGGATCCCGCCGGTGGCGAGCGGGCTCGCCCCGCGCTCGACCTGGACGAAGCCGCCGTCGCGGCGGCGCAGGCGTCGCTCGCTCGCCGGTCCGCCCATCGAGCGGAGCGGCGTCGGGGCGGCGCTCGAGGGTAGCGCGTCCAGGTCGAGGAGCTCCGTCACCGATCGTCCGATCAGCTCCTCGCGCGTGTACCCGAGCAGCCGGCAGGCCGCGGGGTTGGCGTCGCTGCACCGCCCCTCGGCGGTCGCGAGGAAGAGCGCGTCGTACGCCAGCTCGAACAGCTCGCGGAAGCGCTGCGCGTCGAGAGCCTCGTCGGTCATCGCACCTCTCCGATCAGCCAGCGCCGCGGATCGATCGCCGGGCGCTCGAGCGGCCCGCGGTCGAGCGGCGTCGGCGCGCCGTAGTCGCGGTCGATCTGGTTGCGCAGGCGCTGCTCGCGCGCGTACCAGGCGCGCTTGTCGGCGTCGTCGGGGCACGACGCTAGCTCCGCCGAGCCCGCCGGCGCGCCCCAGCGCAGCTCCGGGCAGTGATAGGGATCGAACGACAGCTCGAACAGCCGATCGATCACGGTCTCGATCGTGAACGCCACCGGCAGCCCGCGGCTGTCGTAGTACGCGAAGCGGCACGCCGGGCGCGCGACCTCCTCGCGCCACGCGGCGGCGAGCGCGTCGACGTGCGCCTCGCGATCGGGCAGGGCCGCGAGCGCGTTCGCGGTCTCGCGCACCGCGGCCTTGAGGCGCGCGTCGCGCGATGGCGTCGAGTACAGCTCCCAGTCTCCGTCGGTGCCGTAGATGTTCTCGGGCAAGTCGGGCGGGTGGGGCTGGTCGGCGAGCCCGCCGGCCAGCGCGAGGTCGACCGCGTCGAGGCGCTCGCCGACGTCGCGGCACAGGGCGCGGATCTCGTCGCGCAGCCCGTCGACGGGATCCGCGTCCGGGTCATCCGCCACCGTCCCGCGGATCCACGCGTGGTATCCGACCGCGGTCCCGTCGACCTGCCAGCGCGCGCGATCGTGCTGCGCGTCGGGATCGTAGAGCGGCAGCCCGGCGTTGGGCGTGCGCACCAGCGCGTCGCCCGCGAGCAGCAGCGGCCGGAACGCGCGGAACCCGCCGCCCTGATCGGCGCCGCCCAGCGCCAGGGCCTCGCCGAACCGGGTCCAGGTCAGCGTGCCGTCGGGGTGACCGTCGAGCAGGTAGATGGCACCGCTCGCGGTGCGGCGCGCGACCACCAGCACGTGGCCGTTGGGGTCGTAGAAGATCGCGCCCGGCCGGATCGCGCGGCGGTCGACCGCGACCGGATAGAAGTCGGCGTCCTCGACGGTGGGCGCGGTGCGGAACATCCCGGAGTGGACGTAGTTCACCATGTGCTCGAAGAGGTCGCGCGGCGTCGGGAAGTCGCGCCAGGTCTTCCACGCGACCGGGTGAACGTCGCGCGTGTAGCGGATGTCGCGGCCGGCCGCGCCATCGACGGCGCTGACGAATCCGAACGGCAGGCGGCGCTTGAACGCGAAGTACGCGCGCAGCAGGTAGGGCAGGTCGGCACAGTCGACGACGATGTCGAGGGTCGCGTCGCTGCCGTCCCACAGCAGGTTGGCGGCAGGATCGCGCAGACATCCCTGGAGCCCGCGGCAGGTGCGCGCCTCGACCGCATCGCCGAGCCGCGCGACGAACGCGGCGTACTCGTCCTCGAGGGTCGGGGACCAGGTCGCGACCGCGGGCCAGATCTCCGCGGTCGGGCGATCGAACGGCGACACCGCCGGGGTCGGTGCGGGTCGCAGCTGCAGCGCCGCGACGATCGCGCTCATGCCGCCGATCGCGGCCGCGATCGTCCGGGTGAGCGAGGGCATGCCGCACGTCGCTGCAAGGCCGGCGCCATCGGGACGTGGTCGACGAGCCGCGACGGCATCGCGAAGACCACGACTTCACTGCGTTGCAGTGCGCACGTCCTGCGCGGTTCGCTTCGATCGTTCTCACGCATGTCAGCTCGATGGGGGATTCGCGCGGTGGCATGCGGCGTGCTGCATCGACAACCCGAGATGTCCCGAGGCCACCACGACTCGAGCACGGCGACATGGACGCCGCCGCGCCGCTTCGATGGCTTCGAGCTGGAGCGGCCCCTCGGCACGGGCGGCATGGGCATCGTGTACCTGGCGCGCGACACCCGCCTCATGCGCCCGGTCGCGCTCAAGGTCGTGGCGCACCCCGAGCGCGATCACCACGCGCTCACGCGCTTCGCGATCGAGTCGCAGGCGCTGGCCCGGGTGCAGCACCCCAACGTGGTCGCGGTCTATCGCGCCGGCGTGGTCGATCACCGCCCGTACCTCGCGCAGGAGCTGCTCGTCGGCCATCGCCTCGACGAGATCGCGCGGCCGTCGTCGTGGCGCCTGGTGCTGCGCTGGTCGCGCGACCTGGCGCGCGCGGTGGCGGCCACCCACGCGCACGGCGTGATCCATCGCGACATCAAGCCCGCGAACATCATGCTGGTCGCGGGCTGGCGCCTGAAGCTGTTCGACTTCGGCCTGGCCTACCTGCTCGACGCGCCCGGCGACACCGCCCAGGCGCCTCCCACGCGCGCCAGCTACGACGGCATCCCGGGAACGCCGCTCTACCTCGCACCCGAGCTGTGGGAGGGCCGGCCACCGACGGTGCGCTCCGACGCCTACGCGATCGGTCTGGTCATGTACGAGGCGCTCGCGGGTGAGCTGCCCCACGCCCACCTCCGCGGCGCGGCGCTGGCCGAGGCCGCGCGCCGCGAGGACCTGCCCGGGCTCCTGCTGGCGCGCCCCGACGTGCCGCACGCGATCGCCGAGCTGGTGGACCGGCTGGTGGCGCGCGATCCCGCGCACCGCCCGGCGTCGGTCGCCGAGGTGCGCGATGCCCTCGACGCCGTCGACGAGACTCAGGTTCATACCGATCGCGCGTGGTCGCTCGACGACGATCTCGACGCGATGGCGCGGGGCGCGCTCGATCAGCGTCCTACCGAGACCATCTCCGAGCTCGAGACGCCGGTGCCCGAGTCGCCGAGCCTCACGCGACCGGGCCGCGCGCTGGCGGTGCGGCGCGCCGGCGGGTAGCGCGGCGTGGCCGGGTCCGGGATGACCCGGGCGAATCTCGGAATTTGCGGTCACCGCGAAGCGGGTCGCCGCGCGCGTGCCACCATCGTGGCTGCGCATGCCGACCCGACGCCGCATCCTGGTCGTCGACGATCTGGAGCTGAATCGCCGGCTCCTGCAGGTGATCCTGCACTCGCGCGGCTACGAGGTCATCGAGGTCGACGGTGGCGAGGCCGCGCTCGCGACGCTCGCGCGCGAGCCGATCGATCTGGTGCTGCTCGACTACCGGATGCCGCGCATGAACGGCGTCGAGCTGTGCCGGCGGATCCGCGCGGACGAGGCGCACCGGTTCGTGCCGCTCGTGATGCTCACCGCGACCGCGGAGTCGATCATCCGGCGCGAGGCCCGCGCCGCTGGCGCCGATGACTTCCTGCCCAAGCCGTTCGACGTCGACGAGCTGGTCGCGCGCGTCCGCGGCCTGCTGGTGCTCCGCGACCACTACGTGACGAGCGAGGTCCAGCGCCGCGCCGCCGAGCTCGAGGCGCGCCGCTGGCGCCTGGTGTCGGATGTGGCGAGCGCGGTCGGGCAATGCCGGGATCACGCCGGACTGCTGGCGGCGATCGTCGGGGCGCTCGGCGCCGACCTCGGGATCGATCGCGCGAGCTACTACGAGCTGCGCGCGGACGGGCCGCACCTGGTCGCGGCGGTCGGTGGCGGCGCCGGGCCCGATGCCAGCGCGACCGAGGCGATCGCGCCGGTCGTGATCGGCGGTCGCCGCCGCGGCGTGATCGTGTTCGGACGCGCGGGCGCGTTCGGCGAGGCCGACCGCGCGACCCTCGACGAGCTCGCCGTCCACCTCGGCAACGCCGTCGCCAGCGTGTGCTCGCAGCTCGACGCCGTGGCGCTCGAGGCGGCCCGGCGCGAGGTCTTCGCGGTGCTGGTCCACGACTTCAAGAATCCGCTGACCGTGATCCTCGCCAACCTCGACAGCCTCGACGAGGACGTCGCCGCGCGCAGCGATCCGGAGGTGATGCGCGACCTGCGCGCGGCGGCCACGCAGCTGCTCGACATGACCCTCGATCTGCTCGACGTCGGCAGCGCGGAGGACGGGCGGCTCGTGGTCGCCGCCACGCCGGCCGATGTCGGGGCGCTGGTGGCGCGCGAGGTCGCGGCGCAGCGGCCCCGGCGCCGGCCGATCGCGCTGGAGCTCGGGGGCGACGCGACGGCGACGGTGGATCCGCGCCTCGTGCGCCGCGCGATCACGAACCTGCTGACCAGCGTGCAGCGCCGGTGCGGCGCGGGCGGGCGGGTCGAGGTCACGGTCGCGCGCGACCACGACGACATCGTCGTGCGCGTCGCCGACGACGGCCCGGGCATCGCGCCGGAGGCGATGGCCCGGATGTTCGAGAAGTACCCGGCCCAGGCGCCCGGCGAGCTGTCCCGCGGCATGGGGCTCTACCTGTGTCGGCTCGTGATCCAGGCGCACCGCGGCACGCTCTCGGTCGCGGACCGCGCCGGCGGCGGCGCGGTGTTCGAGGCCCGCCTGCCGGTGACGCCGACGGCGTAGCCGCTCGCGGTCAGGTGCTCGGGCAGCCGTCGAAGCCGCTCGGGGTCGTCTGCTCCGCGGTGCTGGCGTCGATCGAGCGCAGGAAGTTGATCAGGTCCTGCTTGCGCTGCGCGATCTCGCCGGCGGTGCCGCTCTCGAGCCACACCGGGTTGCCCGCGGTGGTGTGCGCCTGCCACGTCGGATCGTCGAAGAGCTCGACGAGATCCTTGGCGAGGCCGTGGTGCAGGTACGGCGCGCCGAGGGCGAGGCCGTACAGCGACGGGACGTTGTAGCCGAGGCTGCCCTGCGCCGGCACCAGCGCGCCCGCGACCAGCCGCTGCTCGAGCCCGGCGGGCCCGAAGGTGCCGAGGTTGCGCAGCACGCACGCGAGCTGCTCGGGTGCGCGCGCGGTCGGCGCGGTCGGCTCGGTCTGGATCTGGAACCCGGCCTGGCTCCACGTCAGGCCGAAGCTGCCCGGCGGCGCGAACGGCTGTGCGTGGAGGTCGGCGACGATCTGCGGATCGGTGACGCCGTAGAACCGGCGCGACACGGTCCAGCCGGCGCCGCCGTGGCACTTCACGCAGCCGGCGTTGTTGGCGGTCGCGGTCGGCTCACCGAACAGCGCCGCGCCGCGCGCGACCGAGGCCGCGTCGAGGAACCGCGACGCGCGGGGCGGGCGGATCGTCTTCACGAACGCCTCGATCTTGTCCCAGTCGTGGGTGCAGACGCCGGCGGTCGCGTTGATGATCGAGGTCACCGGCACGGACATCGCGCCGGGGTGCGCGGTGTCGGGATCGATGTTGACGCGGACCTCGGTCGTGAGGTCCTTGCAGCCGCCCGCGCCCGGCGTGGTCACCGCGCCGAGACCGCCCGAGGTGCCGCGGGTGTTGCGCTCGAAGTCGTGGATCTCGTCGTTGATCGCGGTCCAGTTGAGCGCGCGCTGCTTGCCGGCGGTGCCGGCGTGGTGCGAGAAGGTGCCGTCCATCGAGGTGGTCTGGCGCGGGCCCGAGCCGAACACCCACGTGATGTTGTCCGACAGGCCGTCGGGGTGGCACGAGCCGCAGCTCGACCACGCGTTCTTCGACCAGCGGCCGCGGCCGGTGAAGTAGAAGCGCCGGCCGTCGTTGGCGTCGGCCTCGTCGGTCGAGATCGGCGCCGACGCGATCGTGGTGACCAGCGCCTGCTTGCCGAGATCGATCACGCCGAGCTGACGCGTGACCCAGCAGTTGACGTACGCGCGCCCGCCGACGTGCGCGGTGACGATGCCGGTCGGGTTCTGGCAGGGCTTGGTGCTGCCGGTCGGCGTGACGTTGAGATCGATCTGGAAGTTGAAGGGCAGGCCGAGGGTCGGGCCGGCGTCGTCGTAGACGACCTTCTGGATCGCGTCGCCGCCGCGCGAGGCGTAGTACGCGACCTTGTCGCCGACGAACGCGACGTCGACGAGATCGGCGAGGAAGAATCGCGGGCCGGTGTCGGGCACCTGGTCGTGGACGAGCTTCGCCAGGTTGGCGGTGCCGCGCGGCCCGCGATCCTCGGCGCCGGTGGCGAGGTCGACGACGTACGCGACCGGCTGGACGTTGGCCTGGAAGTCGACCGGCGCGGCCGGCGACGCCGCGACGCTCGGGATGAACACGCGGGTGCCGACGATGCCGGCGGCCCACAGCTGGTTGGGCGAGGCGGTCACCGTGGCCGCGCCCGCGGCGGCGGTCGACGGCGCGAAGCCCGAGTCGATCGTGCCGAGCGTGATCGACGCGAGCTCGTGGCGATCGCTGGAGGCGAAGACGTGGACCCGGCCCTGGCGGCTGGTGTCGGTCGCCTCGGTGCCGACCGGCTCGCCGTAGAACGCCGGCACGACGATCGACTCGTCGGCGTCGCTGTCGTCGCCGTTGTTGGTGACGGCGATCGCGCGCGGGCGATCGACCGCGATCGTGTCGACGATCGTCATCGTCGCGGTGTCGATCACCGCGACCCGGCTCTCGGCGAATTCGGTGACGTAGAGCGTCGCGCCGGTCGGCGACAGCGCCAGGCCGGCGGGCTCGGAGCCGACCGGCAGCGTCGCGACGATCGCGGGCGTGGCGCCGCCGAGGCCGGTGATCTTCACGACCGTGGCGTCGGCGCGGTTGACCACGAACAGCGTGTCGTCGTCGGGATGGATGACCAGCGCGGCGGGCTCGGCGCCGGTGGCGAGCGTCGCCTTGACGGTCTGGGTCTCGGCGTCGAACGTGGTGATCGAGCCGTTCTCGGGGTTCACCATCGCGACGGTCTTGTCGTCGCCGGTGATCGCGATCGTGCCCGACTTGGAGGCGCGCTTGAGCACCTTCACCGGCGCGACCGGCGCGTCCGGCGTGGTGGCGGGCGCGGCGTCGGGCGGGTCGTTGCCGTAGCCGCCGCCGCCGCCGCAGGCGACCGCGGTGGTGGCGGTCAGGAGGGCGGCGCCGAGGCGCAGCCACGTGGGTCTCCGGGTGCGAGCGATAGTCGAGGTCATCCCGTTCTCCTTCATTTCGTGGAGGAGAGCGGTGGGCGCGAGCGGTCGCACGCCATCGCGAACTTCGTCGAAGATTCGCGCAGATCGCCGGATATCACGCGCGCCTCACGCGGGCGCGTGCGACTTCTTACTCGTCCTCGCCTCGGGCCCGGCGCTCGGCGGCGTGGCGCGCGTGATCGGCGTCGGCCTTGATCGCATCGGGGCTCAGGTAGCGGGGCGAGCCGTCGGGTGCGAACACCCGCACGACGTCGAAGCTGCCGAACAGGTACGCGGTGCCGTCCGGCGCGACCGCGAGGTGGCGCTCCTCGCGGATCGGGGTCTCGGGGCGGCGGCCGTCGACGAAGACCGCGGCCTGGCCCTCGGGCGAGACCCGCCACAGCGCGTAGGTGTCGCGCGCGAGGCCGCGCGGGACGTAGGCCTGGCCGCGGGCGTCGGCGTCGGCGCCCCAGTCGTTGTTGCGCGGCAGCTCGGTCGCGTAGACGCGCTTGCCGGTGCGGTCGAAGCAGACGATGCGATCGCAGTCCTGGATGTAGAGCCGGCCGTCGCGGCCGATCGCCAGGTGGTCGCCGTAGAGCAAGGTCGGGTAGTCCTTGAGGGCATCGGCCATCGGCGCGCCCTCGGCGTCGTCGTCGCCGAACGGCCGCAGCTTCTCGCGCACGGCGCGGCCCAGGAAGCCCTTGCGCTCGGGCCAGGTCGCGACGCCGGAGCCGTCGGGCGCGCAGCGCACGAGCCGTCGGTGCTTGACGAACAGGTAGCTGCCATCGTGATCGATGACCAGCGCCTTGCACTGGCGCAGGTCGAGGCTGTGGCTGGTCGCGCCGTCGGGTTGCTTGCCGCCGATCGTGCCGAGGTCGGCGCCGTCGGCCGCCGCGAGGCGCGTGGCGAACGCGCCGCGGTCGCTCCACACGACCACCGCCTCGCGCGACACCGCCAGGCGGCTGTCGTCGGTGCCGGGCACGCCGAGGCGGACCCAGCGGGTGCGGAGCTGGAGATCGAGCGCGACCACCGCGAGCAGGTCGCTCATGCCGCCGGCGCGGGCCTCGGTGAGCAGGTAGATGTTGCCGTCGGGATCGGTGGCGAGATCGTGGAGGCTGCCCCACGAGTATGCCGCGCGCGGCACGCCGCGCTGGCGCCGCGCCGGGTCGTGCCACAGGTAGAACGTGTGGCTGTCGGAGCTCGCCGGCCGGATCCGCGCCCAGACCTCGCCGGGGATGACGACCGTCGCCGCGCAGTGGCCGCACGGCACCGCGCGGGTCGATCCATCGACCGCGACCACGGCGGCGCATTGCGGGCAGGTGACGACGATGCCCTGGACCGCGGCCGGCGCGCGCGGCTCGAGGCGCCGCAGATCCTCGCCGAGCAGGTGGGTGATGCCGGGCAGCACCGCGGCGAGCTCCGGTGGAACCTGGCGCGCCGCGATCGGCGCGCGACACCGACCGCAGGCGACCGCGCCGCGCGCCAGCCCGGCGGCGATCACGTCATCGTCGACCGGCTGCTTGCACGCCTGGCACTCGACCGGCGTGCGGCCGAACTGCAGGTAGTACGGCTCGCCGTCGAGGAGCTGGGTCTTGCCGACCGGGACGTCGGGGCCATCGAGCACCGGGCTCTCGAGCAGGTTGCGCCAGACCACCGGCGACATCTCGTAGCCGCGGCGGCAGCCCGGGCAGGTCGCCACCGGCACGATCCCGCCGAACCGCAGCGACGCGTCGCAGCTCGCGCAGCGGATGAGCACGTGCACCGCGATCGGGAACGACGAGGTCATGAGGTCATGATCGCATGCACCCGAGGGCGATCCGCCGCGCCGAGGTTGTGACGCGGGAATCGCCACGCCGACGTGCTACCAGGAAGAGATGGTGGACGCGGCCAAGATCCTCG
>JAIOQA010000474.1 GCA_021413675.1 Deltaproteobacteria bacterium
CGCGCTCACCGGCGTGGTGATCGCGCTCGATCGCGGGACCCGCATCGAGGCGACGCTCGCGGCCTTGCTCGCGCGCGAGTGGCCACGGCTCGCGGCCGCTGCGCTCGCGACGCTCGAGGCCACGCCATGATCGCGACCACCCTCGGCGCCCGCGCGCGCGGCCTCGCCACCCGGCTGTGCGGCGAGGAGCTGCTCGCCGAGGTCGAGCGCGCGACCGATGCGGCGACGCTCACCGCCGCGCTGGTCCGCGCTGGCTACCTGCCAGCCGGCCCCGCCACCGCCGCGGCTCCCGCGCAGATCGAGCGCGCCGGCCAGCGCCGCGCCGCCGACGATCTCGCCGTGCTCGCCCGCTGGACCGGCGACCACGCCGACGCGCTCGCGGTGATCATGCTCGACGAGGATCGCCGGGCGCTGCGAGCGATCGCGCGCGGGCTCGCCGCCGGCGCGCCGAGCGATCGGCGGATCGACGGCGCGATCCCGACGACGTCCTTGCCGCGGGCGGCGCTCGAGGCCCTCGCCGGGCTCGCGAGCACGACCGAGATCGCGGCGCTCTTGACGCGCCGGGAGCATCCGCTCGCGATCGCGTTCGCGCCGCCGCCCCGCACGACCGCCACCGGGGCCGCGCCCGCCGGCGCGGCGATCGATCTGCTGGCGATCGAGCTCGCCCTCGCCAGCGCCTACGCGACCCGCGCCCGCGCCGCGCGCGGCGCCGGGATCGCGCTCGCGACCCACGTCGCGCAGGTGATCGACGCCGAGAACGCGACCGCGGCGCTCCTGCTCGCGGCGCGCGGCGATGACCTCGCGCCCGCCCGCGCGTTCGTGCCCGGTGGCGCGCGCCTCGACCGCGCGACCTTCCTCACCGCGGCCCGGGGCGATCAGGAGCGCGCCAGCGCCGCGCTCGCCACCGCCTTCGCGCGCACGCCGATCGCCCGCGCGGTGACGCTCGATCCGCCTGCCGCCCTCGACGACGCCGCCCTCGCCTGGCACCTCGCGACCCAGGCCCGGTTGCGCATCGCCGAGCCCCACGGCCTCGCGCCGGTGCTCCACCTCGTGCTGCGCCGGCGCGCCGAGGCCCGGCGGGTCCGCCGCGCGGCGTGGCGCGTCGCGCTGGCCGCGCCGGTCGATGTCCGCGCCGGAGGCCGGCCGTGAAGGCCCCGATCCACGCGATCTGCCGGCGCGAGGTCGCGCTCGGGCTCGCGCTCGCGGGCATCGCGCCCATCGAGGCCGCGACCGGCGCCGAGGCCGCCACCGCGATCGCCGGCCTCGCGCACGAGCCCGCGCACGGCGGCATCGTGCTGATCGAGCAGGCGCTGCACGACGCGCTGCCGCTGTCGACGCGGCGCGCGCTGCGCCGCGCGGGCGAGCCGATCCTGATGCCCTTTCCAGGCCCGGCCGCCGACCTCGCCGCGGGCCCCGCACCCGAGGACGAGCTGATGGAGATCCTGCGCCGCGCGGTCGGCTACCGCATGAGGCTGCGATGAGCGCCACGGTCACCCGCGTCACCGGCACGCTCGCCGAGGCCCGCCCGCTGCGCGACGGCGCGCTCTACGATCTCGTGCGCGTCGGCGAGCGCGGCCTGCTCGGCGAGATCATCCGCTTCACCGGCGACACCGCGACGCTCCAGATCTACGAGGACACCACCGGCCTCGCGGTCGGCGCGCCGGTCGCGGTCACCGGCGCCCCGCTCACCGCCGCCCTCGGCCCCGGCCTCATCGGCGCGATCCTCGACGGCGTCGGTCGGCCGCTCGCGCGCCTCGCCGACGCCAGCGGCGACTTCATCGCGCCCGGCGCCACCGCGCCCACGCTCGATCCGGCGCGGCGCTGGCGGTTCACGCCGCGCGTCGCGGTCGGCGACGCGGTCGCGCCCGGCGACGTGCTCGGCGAGATCATCGAGACCCCGAGCGTCACCCACCGCGTGCTGGTCCCCGCCGGCGTGCGCGGCGCGATCGCGGCGATCGCCGATGGCGAGCTCACCGTCGACGATCCGGTCGGCCGCCTCGTCGACGGCACGCCCCTGCCGCTCGCGCACCGCTGGCCGATCCGCACGCCCCGCCCGGTCGCGCGCCGGCTGCCCGCCGATCGCCCGCTGGTCACCGGCCAGCGCGTCTTCGACTTCCTGTTCCCGATCGCCCTCGGCGGCACGGTCGCGGTGCCCGGCGGCTTCGGCACCGGCAAGACCATCGTCGAGCACGCCCTCGCCAAGTACGCCGACGCCGACGTCGTCGTGTTCGTCGGCTGCGGCGAGCGGGGCAACGAGATGGCCGAGGTCCTCGAGCAGTTCCCGCGGCTCATCGATCCGCGCACCGGCCGCCCGATCATGGAGCGCACCGTGCTGGTCGTGAACACCTCGAACATGCCGGTGGTCGCGCGCGAGGCCTCGGTCTACCTCGGCGTGACGATCGCCGAGTACTACCGGGACATGGGCCTGACCGTCGCGGTGATGGTCGACTCGCTGTCGCGCTGGGCCGAGGCGCTGCGCGACATCGGCGCGCGCCTGCAGGAGATGCCCGGCGAGGAGGGCTACCCCACGTACATGGCCAGCCGCCTCGGCGCGCTGTACGAGCGCGCGGGTCGCGCGCGCGCGGTCGGTGCGCCCGAGCGGACCGGGGCGATCACGCTGGTGTGCGCGGTGTCGCCGCCCGGTGGCGACTTCTCCGAGCCGGTGACCCAGGCGTCCTTGCGCGTCGCCGGCGGGCTGTGGGCGCTCGACGCGCAGCTCGCGCGCGCGCGGCAGTTCCCCGCGGTCGACTGGGCCACCAGCTACTCGCTCTACGCCGAGGCGCTCCTGCCCTGGCTCGCGGCCAACGCCGCACCGGCGTGGCCGTCGCTGCGCACGCGAGTCGTGGCGCTGCTCCAGCGCGACGCCGAGCTGCGCGAGATCGCGAGCCTGCTCGGCGCCGAGGAGATGCAGGACGGCGATCGGCTGGTGCTGGCGATCGCGAGCACGACCCGCGAGCATCTGCTCGGCCAGAACGCGTTCGATCCCAACGACGCGACGTCGTCGCTCGCCAAGACCGCGCGCATGGCCGCGCTGATCGTCGCGGCGTGGGACGCCGCCGCCGCCGCGCTCGAGGCCGGCGCCGAGCTCGATGCGCTGCCGCTGCCCGCGTTCCGCCGCGCGTTCGCCGACGTGCGGCGCGCCGGGCCTGCCGAGCTCGAGGCGCGCGCGGTGCTCGCCGATCAGGCGATCGCAGCGATCACCGCGGTCACCGCGATCGGGGCGGGAGGCGCGTCATGATCGTCACCCGCACCTACCGCGGCGCCCACGCCCTCGCCGGCGCGCTGCTCTACGTCCAGCACACCGCGGGCGTCGCGATCGGCGAGGAGGTCGTGATCCGCGCGCCCGGCCAGGCGCCGCGCCGCGGCCAGGTCATCGACGCTGGCGCCGACGTCACGGTCATCCAGGTGCTCGAGGACACGCTCGGCCTGTCACCGGCGCGGGTCGAGATCGAGCTGACCGGCGCGACCGCGCAGGCGGTGGTCGGCAAGGAATTGCTCGGCCGCGCGCTGTCGGGCGTGGGCGCGCCCCTCGATGATCTGCCGCCGCCGGTCGGCGCCGCGGTGCGCCCGGTGTGGGGCGCGCCGATGAACCCGTCGCGCCGCGTGCCGCCTGGCGACTTCATCGAGACCGGCATCTCGGCGATCGACGGCCTCAACACGCTGGTCCGCGGCCAGAAGCTGCCGGTGTTCTCGGGCGCCGGCCTGCCCGCGCTCGAGCTGGCCGCGCAGATCGTCGAGCACGCGCGGGTCGCCGGCGGCGAGCCATTCGCGGTGGTGTTCGCGGCGATCGGCATCACCGCGCGCGAGACCCGGCTGTTCGTCGATCGGTTCCGCGGCTCGCGGGCGCTCGAGCGCACCGTGCTGTTCCTCAACGAGACCCGCGATCCCACGATCGAGCAGCTGCTGGTGCCGCGCCACGCGCTGGCCGAGGCCGAGCACCTAGCGTTCGACTGCGGCATGCACGTGCTGGTGGTCATGGCCGACGTCGCGCACTACTGCGAGACGCTGCGCCAGGTCGCGGCCGCGCGCGACGAGGTCCCTGGCCGCCGCGGCTACCCCGGCTACATGTACACCGACCTGGCCTCGCTCTTCGAGCGCGCGGGCGTGCTCGCCGGGCGCGGCGGCTCGGTCACGCAGCTGCCGATCCTGACGATGCCCGACGACGACATCACGCACCCGATCCCGGATCTCACCGGCTACATCACCGAGGGCCAGATCGTGCTGTCGCGCGCGCTCCACGGCCAGGGCGTGTTCCCGCCGATCGATGTGCTGCCGTCCCTGTCGCGGCTCATGAACGCGGGCATCGGCGCCGGCAAGACCGCGCCCGAGCACCGGCGCTGGGCCGACCAGCTCTACGCGCTGTACGCCCGCGGCCGCGACGCGCGGCTGATGGCCTCGATCGTCGGCGAGGGCGGGCTCAGCGAGCCCGATCGCCGCGCCCGCGACTTCGCGGTCGAGTTCGAGCGCGCGCTGGTCGCGCAGGGTCACACGCGCCGCACGATCGCCGAGACCATCGCCGTCGGCTGGAAGCTCCTCGAGGCCCTGCCCCGCACCGACCTCGAGCGCCTCGACGACGAGACCTGGGCGCGCCGACCGGGAGCCGCGCCGTGAGGACCCGCACCGCGCCGACCCGCGCCGAGCTGCTGCGCACCAAGCGGCTGCTCGGCCGCGTCGATCAGGGCGCCGCCTTGCTCCGCCGCAAGCGCGAGGCGCTGGTCCGCGCGCTCGTCCCGCTGGCGCGGCCCGCCGCGCAGGCGCGCCGCACGATCGCCGACACCGCCGCCGCGGCCTATCGCGCCGAGGTCGACGCGCTCGCCATCCACGGCGCCGGCGCGGTCGCCGCGACCGGCCTGCCGCCGCGCGCGCTCGAGGTCGAGCTCGATGTCGCGCGGGTCTGGGGTGTCGTCGTGCCCACCCTCGAGGAGCTGCCGGTCTGGGATCGCGGCCTCGCCGCGCGCGCGACCGCGCCCGGCACCACCGGCGGCGCGCTGTTCGAGGCCGCCAACCGGTTCGAGGCCCTGGCCCAGCAGCTCATCGCCGCGGTCGCGCGCGAGGCCCACGTCCGCGCGCTCGGCGCCGCGCTCACCCGGACCTCGCGCCAGCTCCACACCCTCGAGCAGCGGGTCGCGCCCGAGCTCGCCGCCACCGTCGCCGCGGTCGATCGCGCGCACGAGGAGCGCGATCGCGAGGAGCACACCCGGCTGCGCCACCTGCGCCAGCACCGACGCTAACCCTCCCGCGCGCTACAGTGCGGCATGGCCGACCCTGTCGACGTCAGCGCGATGCTCAACGCCAACCTCGGAGGCTGGAACAACGCGATGGGCCTGCGCTTCTCCCACGCGACCACCGAGAGCTGCACCGCCGAGCTCGAGGTCGGCCCGCAGCACCTCCAGCCCTACGGCATCGTCCACGGCGGCGTCCACGCCGGCATCATCGAGGCCGCGTGCTCGACCGGCGCGGCGATCGTCGCGATGGGCCGCGGCCAGTCGGTGGTCGGCCTCGAGAACGCGACCTCGTTCATCGCCGCCGCGCGCGGCGGGACGCTGCGCGTGACCGCCACGCCGGTCACCCGCGGCCGCCGCACGCAGGTGTGGCAGGCGACCGTCACCGACGCCGCGGGCAAGACGCTGGCGACCGGGCGCGTGCGGCTCCTGTGCCTCGAGGCCGGCAGCGATCTGGCCGGCAAGACCGTCTAGTTGGTCTTCGCCGGCACCCGCGCCATCGCGCGCTCGGCGAGCGCGGTGATCGTGAGCGACGGGTTCACACCCGGGTTCGCCGACACCGCGGCGCCGTCGATCACGTACAGGCCGGGATAGCCGAACACCTGATGATCGGTGTCGATGACGCCCTCGCCCGCGTCCTTGCCCATGCACGCGCCGCCGAGGATGTGCGCGGTCGACGGCACGCCGAGCAAGGTCTCGGTGAGCAAGGTCATCGTCACGCCGCCGACCTTCTGCGCGAACCGCTCGGCGAGATCCGTCGCCTCGGGCAGGAACGCGGTCGGCGCCGGCGCGCCATCGGCGAGCTGGGTGATCAACCCCGTGCGGAACGCGGTCCACGGGCTGCGCCCGCGGCGCAAGGACAGCGTGCTCTCGAGCGTGCGCATGTACAGCAGGACCTGGCTCTTGCGCGCGAAGTCGCGCACGCCCAGCGCCCGCGCCCACTTCACCGGGTGGCGCAGGAACCCGCCCGCCGCGCCCGCGACGCGCGCCGCGATGGTCGTACCGGTCGAGTGCGGCAACGACATCAGGCGGAAGAAGCCCGAGCCGCGGCCGTAGCGCACCGGCTCGATGTGGCTGTGCTCGTCGGTGTGGAGGATCGAGGTGATCGCGATGCCGTGGGCGAGGTCATCCTCGTCGGGCGCGATCACGCCGATCAGCGCCTCGTTGTTGGTGCGCACGCCATCGCCGAGGCGCGGCGACAGGTTGGGCAGGCCCGCGCGATCCTCCTGCATCGCGAGCAGCAGCTGCATCGTGCCCAGCACGCCGCCGGCGAAGATCACCTTGTCAGCAGCGAGCGCGCCCTTGCCGCCGCCGAGCGAGCCGCGGGTCTCGACCACGTAGCCGCCGCCCGGGCGCGGCCGGATCGCGGTGACCTCGGTCTCGGCGCGCACGACCGCGCCGGCCTGCTCCGCCAGCCACAGGTAGTTGAGGTCGAGCGTGTTCTTGGCGCCGTGGCGACAGCCGGTCATGCACGCGCCGCAGTGGATGCAGCCGGTGCGCGCCGGGCCGGCGCCGCCGAAGTACGGATCGGGCACGGTCACGCCGGGCTGGCCGAAGTACACCGCGACGTCGGCGGGGTGGTGATGCTCCGCGCGCCCGATGTCGCGCGCGATCTCGGCGAGCACGCGATCGCCGCGGGTCTCGACCGGGTTCGGGTTCGCGCCCAGCATCTGCCGCGCGGTCGCGTAGTGCGGCTCGAGCTCCTTGCGCCAGTCGGCGGCGAGGTGGGCCCACGACGGCGCGCGGAAGAAGCCATCCGACGGGACCGGCAGCGTGTTGGCGTAGACCAGCGAGCCGCCGCCCACGCCCACGCCGTGGAGGATCGTCACGTGCTCGAAGAACGACATCTGGAAGATGCCGCGCATGCCGACCTCGGGCTTCCACATCCAGCGGCGCAGGTCCCAGTTGGTCTCGGGGAAGTCCTTGGCCGCGAACCGCCGGCCCTTCTCGAGGACCAGCACCCGGTAGCCCTTCTCGGCCAGGCGCAGGGCCGACACCGAACCGCCGAAACCCGAGCCGACCACGATGACGTCGTGATGTTCCACGGCGAGACTGTAGCGCGTGGGCGCGCGGGCGTTCATGGTGGCCCTGCGCCCTTCACGGGAGATCGATCATGGCGGAGTCCCTGTACGACATCCTCGGCGTCAAGAAAGACGCCGCGCCCGACGCGATTCGCAGCGCGTACCGCAAGCTGGCGCGCAAGAACCACCCCGACGTGAACCCCGGCGACACCGCCGCGGAGGATCGGTTCAAGAAGATCGCGGCGGCCTACGAGGTCCTGTCCGACGCCAGCAAGCGCAGCGCCTACGACGAGTTCGGCGACGCGTCGCTGGCGGGCGGCTTCGATCCCGCCAAGGCCCGCGAGTACGCGCGCTGGCAGGACACCCGGCGCGAGCGCGCCCAGACCTTCGACGACGGCCCGGTCGAGTTCGACTTCGCGGAGATGTTCGGGCGCGGCCGCCCGCGCGGGCCGAGCCGCGGACCGGATCTGCACGCGACCCTGCAGATGGATCTGCGGCAGGCGCTCGAGGGTGCCGAGATCTCGCTCGAGGTGCCCGGCCAGGGCACGATCCGGGTCCGGGTCCCGAAGGGCGCCGACAACGACTCGGTGATCCGGCTGCCCGGCAAGGGCGCGCCGGGCGTGCGCGGCGGCCCACCGGGCGATCTGGTCATCGAGACCGTGGTCGCGCCCCACCCGCTCGTCGAGCGCGACGGCCTCGATCTCCACCTCCGGCTCCCGGTCGATCTCGACGAGGCCTACAACGGCGGCGCGATCGAGGTCCCGACCTTCGACGGCCCGGTGATGCTCAAGGTCCCGCCGCGCTCGCAGACCGGCACCAAGCTGCGCCTCCGCGGCAAGGGCGTCTCGCGCAAGGACGCGCGCGGTGACATGATCGTCGCGCTCGACGTCCGGTTGCCGGATACCGACGATCCGGCGCTCGCGCAGGCCATCAAGGACAGCAAGTCCGCCTACAGCACCCCGGTGCGTCAGGGGCTCTCGCTATGACCCGCTCCACCTACCAGGACCTGGTCGCGCTGGTCGACGGCGACGCCGAGCTCGTCACCCGCCTCGTCGAGGAGGGCATCATCGTGCTCGGCGCCGACGACTGCGCGGTGGTCGACGTCGAGGTCGTGCTGGTCGCACGCACGCTGTGGCGGGACCTCGCGATCGACTGGCCCGGCATCGACGTCATCCTGCGGATGCGCGGCGAGCTGGCGGCGGCGCGCAAGCGCATCGCCGAGCTCGAGCAGGCGCTGGCCGCGCGCGCCTGACCTCGCTGATCGGCCAGGTGCGCCGCCGCGCCGCACCCCTTCCCATCGCGCCTCGCGATGCGCATGGTGAGGCAGCTCACGAAGGAGACCTCCCATGGCCGATGGACTCGTGCTCGCCTGCGCGTCGTGCGGGCAGAAGAACCGCATCCCGCCGGGCCGCCTCGGCGATCGCTCGACCTGCGGCAAGTGCCGCCAGGCCGTGCACGAGCCCGGCGCGGTGGTCGCGATCGATCGCCTCGACGATCTGCAGCGCGTGCTCGCCAGCGCCGACGTGCCGGTGCTGATCGACTTCTGGGCGCCGTGGTGCGGCCCGTGCCGCCAGGTCGCGCCCGAGATCGCGAAGGTCGCGGCCGGTCATGCCGCGGACGTGCTGGTCGTGAAGGTCAACACCGACGTCGATCCGCAGGTCGGTGCGCGCCACGGCATCCAGTCGATCCCGACGATGGCGGTGTTCCGCGGCGGCCGCGAGGTCGCGCGGACGGCAGGCGCGCGCCCGGCGGCGGCGATCGAGGCGTGGATGCGCCAGGCGCTCTGACCCCGGTCAGGCGTGCGGCAGCGGCGGCGTGGGCTCGCCCGGCACCGGATCCGGGATGCGATCGACGAGCGGGCGCGGCCGCGTCGTCGGGATGCCGGACTCGATGCCGGGCTCCTGATGGACGATCTCGCCCATGTCGTGCGGCGCGGTCGTGGGTGGGCCGTGCGGCTCCTCGTAGTCGCCCGCGGATCCGGCATCGGGATCGATGCCGCGCGCGGGGCCGCGAGGGTGGACGGACGGGCTGGGAACGGAGACCACGCGATCGGGCTCGGACATGATCGCGATGCGCAGCAAGGCGAGTGCCACGCGCGATCGCGATCCCGTCAGTACGACGCGATCGGCGCGTCGGGGTCGAGCCGCGGGCGCCGGGGGTGGCGCGGGCGCTCGGTGCGCCGCGCGGGCACCCCCGCGGGCGGCGCGATCACGGCCG
>JAIOQA010000475.1 GCA_021413675.1 Deltaproteobacteria bacterium
CGCGGTCCCGGTCGGCGCCACGATCGCGCGCGCCGACGCCGCGCTGGTCGCGCTCGAGGACGGCGGCGCGATCGCGCTCGGCGATGGCGCGCCCGCGCGCTACGTGCCGGCCCGCGCGAGCTGGCGCGCGCTGCCGATCGCCGGCGACGCGCCGGTCGGGCTCACCGGCCACGGCGCGGTGCGCCTCGATGACGGCAGCGTGCTGGTCGTCGGCGGCCACGACGCCGGCGGCGCGGCCCAGGCCGGCGCCTGGATCTTCCGGCCGCCGCTGGTCGGCCCGTTCGCGGGCGCGGCCACCGCCACGCCCTCGGTGGCGGACACCGACGCGCCGCTCGATCCGCTCGACCCGAGCGCGGTCTCGATCGACGGCAACGGCTGGCGGCTCGCAGGGCGGGGCGCCGGGCTCGGCTCGTGGGTGGTGATCACCGGGCCGACCTTCGCCGATGGCGTGCTCGAGGCCACGCTGCGCCCGACCGGCGGCTTCGCGGCGATCGCCGGCTTCACCGCGCCCGATCGCTTCGACGCGGCGATCCTCGTGCCCGGCCAGCCCGCGCGGGTCGAGCGCCACCGCGACGGCGCGGTCACCACGGTGTGCACCGGCGCGATCGTCGAGCTGTTCCCGAGCGACCCCACCGGTCCGATCGCGATCACGCTCGCGCGCGCGGCGAAGACGTTCACGGTGACGGTCTCGGCGCGTCCGGTGCTCACGTGTGATCTACCCGACGGCGAGCGTGGCGCGTTCGGCCTCGGGCCGATCGGTCCGGCCACGCTCGGCGTCGCGATCGCCTCGGTCCGCCGCTGATCCCACCCAGGCCGTCCGGTGTTCGCGAGGTCGGCGCCTTGCTCCCGCGCCGCGGATTCGGCTAGCGTCGCGCCATGGCTCGCGTGCACCGGGCGGCTGCTGTCGTCGCCGTCGCTGCCGCCTGGGTGTCGTGGCCTCGATCCCCGGCGCACGCCTACGGCTTCTCGATCCACAGCCGGATCCTGACCCAGGCCTACGAGCTGCGCGGGTTCCGCCTGAGCGGGCCCGACGTGTGGCTGGCCCGACGTCGCTACACGCAGACGCTGTCGCTCGATCTGGTGGATCTCGGCGATCTCGCGCGGAAGCGCGCCATCCGCCACACCGGCCGCGGCGCGACGATCTCGTTCTCGAGCTACCTGCGGCTCGATCACGATTTCGGCGACTGGACCGGCGGCTCGGTCACGGTCGACGGCGCGAGCACTCGCGCGATCGACGCGGTCCCCGAGCTGCGGGCGTCGAGCTACGGCCTCGATCTGCTCTACGCCTACGTCGACGCCCGCGGCCTCGCCGATGGCCGGGTCGACATCAAGCTCGGTCGCCAGCTCGCGGTCGATGCCCTCGACTGGTGGGCGATGGACGGCGCGACCGTGCGCGTCACCACGCCGCTGCACGCGATCGTCGAGGGCTTCGGCGGCCTGCGCGTGCGCGATGCCTCGCCGCTCGCGACCTCGCAGGTCGAGCTCGACGGCACCACCGGCGCCGACTGCCAAGAGTACGTCGAGGGCGCGACGCCGGGCACCGGCGCCTGGCAGCTCATCGATCGCACGCGCGCGCTCACCGATCACCCCGACGCCGACGACACCGGCTACTGCCCGCAGCGCGATCAGTGGATGCCGACCTTTGGCGGCGCGATCGAGACCGCGGGCTTCCACAGCGTGTTCGCGCGCCTGGTCTACCGGCGCAGCGAGTCGCAGACCGTGGGCCTGCTCGGCGCGCCGGATCGCCTGAGCCCGACCGCGCTCGACACGGGTTACTACCCGAACGAGTACGGCCAGGCCCCGGCGTGGGGCGTGAACGAGGAGCGGATCGCCGCGACCGTGCGCGCCAACATCGATCTGCGCGGCGGCACCGCGCAGGTGTCGCCGTGGGCGGCGGCGCGCTACAGCCTCCTGCACGGGCTCATCGACGAGGCCGAGGCCGGCGCGCGGCTGCGCTGGCACGCTCACGCGATCGAGCCCGAGGTCAGCTATCGCTTCCCGACCTTCGATGGCGACTCGATCTTCAACGTGTTCTCGGTCGAGCCGTCGACGGAGGCCCGGCTGTCGTGGACCTACGCGCCGCGGGCCGGGGCGGCGCGCGTCAACGCGTCCGCGTGGTACCGGCGCTACTACCGGGATGACGAGGGACGTCAGACCGCGGCGCCGGCGACCGATGACGCCGCCGGCGGCGGGACCGTCTCGCTCGATGCCGAGGTCGACGAGCGCTGGCGCGCCCGCGGCGAGCTGTTCGCCGATGGCGGCTACGGCGGCCGACGGACGGGCGGCGCCGCAGCGCTGCGCTGGCGGCGCGATCGCGCGGTCTCGGCCCAGGGTCGCGCGACGCTGCTCGACATCGTGACCGATAGCTCGACGCCGATCCGCGCGGTCACCGGCGCGCTGCAGCTGGGCGCGACCTGGCGGCTCGCCGACGGTGTGGCGCTGTCGGGCGTGATCGAGAGCAGCTCCGACCGCTACACGCACTTCCAGGCGCGCGGCCTGGCCATCCTCGATCTCGCCTTCGCGCCGGAGCGCTGACCATGAGCTCCACCCGCAGTTCCTCGTTCTGGTTCGCCGCGCTCGTGGTCATCGCCGCGGTGGTCGGTGCCGCGTGGTCGCGCGTCAGCGCGGCGCCCGAGTCGGGCACCGCGGGCCGCGCGATCTTCGCCGACGATGGCCCGCCCTCGCCGGTGATCTTCCCGACCCAGCGGATCCCGATCACGTTCTCGCACGCCGCGCACCTCAACCGTGCGCCCTCGCTGCAGTGCGTGGACTGCCACGACCACGCCGATGACTCGCGCGCCTCCGTCGATCGGCTCGTGCCCGACGAGTCCGCGTGCGAGATGTGCCACCCGATCGATCGCGCGAAGCCGGATCTGGTGCTGCCGGGCAAGCCGCCGGTCGCGTGCGTCGCGTGTCACCCGGGGTGGAAGCCCGGGCAGCCGGTGGCGCGCGTCGAGATCGAGCCGCCCAACCTCAAGTTCGACCACGCCGCGCACAAGACCACCGCGTGCACGTTCTGCCACGGCGATCTCGCGAAGTCGGGCACCGGCCTGGCGACCCGCGAGGACCTGCCGCGCATGCGGCTCTGCCTCACGTGCCACGACGATCAGGCGCGCGGGACCGCGAAGGCGGCGCCGTCGGCGTGCACCACCTGCCACCTCGCCGACGCCGAGGGGCGCGTCCGCATCCAGCTGCCCGATGGCCTGCTCATGCCGACCGGCGTGCTGGTCGGCGACGCCCACGAGGGCGACTTCCGGACCCGCCACGCCAACATCGCGCGCACCGACGCGGGCTACTGCGCGACCTGCCACGCCGAGCGGTTCTGCAGCGACTGCCACCTGGGCGTCGAGAAGCCGCGCGATTTCCACGCCGGCAACTACGTGCTGACCCATGCGACGGAGGCCCGCCGCGGCACGCCCGATTGCTCCGCGTGCCATCGCGCGCAGAGCTTCTGCGTCGCGTGCCACGAGCGCTCGGGCGTCGGCACGCGTGCGGGCAGCGAGTTCGACTCGGCCGTGGACGGCCGGCGGTTTCATCCCGATGGCTGGGCCGACAACGGGCGCGGGGGGAACTCGCACGCGCGCGAGTTCCAGCGCAATCCCAACCAGTGCGCCTCGTGTCATCGCGAGGACTTCTGTCTCGAGTGCCACTCGAACCAGGAATCGGCGAGCGATCACCGGAACCCGCACGGTAGGGGCTGGCGTGGGAGCGCGCGCTGCGAGGCCCTGGCCAGGCGCAACGGACGCATGTGCCTGCGCTGTCACGTCACGGCGGCCGAGACCGGTTGCGACTGGGCTGCGCAGCGGCCCGTCCCGTCGCTGTGACGAGATGGCGACTGCGGCGCGCAAGAAGGGCAAGCGCGGCGGCAAGCGCCCCGGCGCGGGCCGACCGCCGAAGGGGCCAATCTCCAGCGAGGCGCATCGCGAGCGCCCGCCGATCGATCCCCGCCATCCCATCCATGTAGCGATCCGCGCCCGCGCCGGCGCGAACCTGCGCGGTCGCGACGGCTGGCTTGCGGTGCGCCACGGGCTCGAGCTCGCGCGCAGGCGGATCGACTTCCGCATCTGCCACGTCTCGGTGCAGCCCGCGCACATCCACCTGATCGTCGAGGCTGACTCCGCCAACGGGCTCGCGCGCGGCATGCAGGGCTTCCAGATCGCCTGCGCCCGGCGGTTCAACACGCTGACCGGCGGCCGCGGCCGGGTGTTCGAGGACCGGTACCACCCGGAGCCGCTGGTCACGCTGCGCCAGGTCCGCGACGCGCTGGCCTTCGTGCTGAACCACTGGCGCCGCGCGCCCGACGACGCGACCGCGCGTCACCGCGCCTTCGATCCGTTCGCCTCGGCGCGCGCGTTCGATGGCTGGGACGGCGCGCCCGAGCGCAGCGAGCTGGAGATCGTGCCGGTCGTGATGCCGACGACCTGGGCGCTCACGATCGGCTGGCGGCGCTACGGCCTGATCCCGCCGCACGAGCGGCCCGCGCCGATCGCTCCGAAGGGGTAGCGCGGCAGGTCAGCGCTTGCGCGGCAGCGCGTTGCGCGCCGGCACCCGCAGCCGCGCGTTGGCGGCGTGGGTCTCGACCGCCTTGGCGTCGCCGACCGCGAGGGCCTCCTCGGCGAGCCAGGCGCTGACCGCGTGCGACAGCACGTGCTCGCCGCGATCGTTCCACAGCCGGACCGCGAGCTTGCCGAAGCCGAGGTTCGCGTGCACGAACACCAGCCGCCGGACCTCGAGGCCGCCAGCCGTGGCCGCGTGACCGTAGGCCGCGCGCAAGGCGAGGATCTCGCGCCACTCGTCGCACGCCGGCAGGTCGCCGCCGGCAACGCAGCGATCGGACAGCCGGCCGAACGCCAGCTCGACGTCGGTGAGCAGCTGGTTGCGTGCGAGCCGCACGGCGCTGCCCAGGATCGGCGACGACGGATCGGCGAGCCGCGCGAGCGGCACGCCGGCGCGCTCGGCCGCGGCCGCGAGATCGGCCGCGACCGCCTGGCGCAGGGCCGCGAGCGCGCGCTCGCCGGCATCCGACGGCGCGCCCAGCGCGACCGCGCGCTGGTAGATCGCGACCCTGGTCGCGGGATCCGCGAACGCGCGATCCCAGGCGCTGGCCGCCGCGGTGACCGCGGCGGGATCGATCGGCGCGATCGCGATCGCGACGTGCGCGCGGCGCGCGAGGTCGAGGGTCGCGCCGTCCGACGGGCCGGCGATCGGCGCGGTCTCGAACACGACGCGCGCATCGGACGCGACCGGTGCCGGCGCGCGCGCGGCGAGCGCGCGGCGGACCATCGGCCAGGTCGCAAGCCGGTGCGGCGCCTCGAGCCAGCGGGCGTACAGCTCGAGCGGGGCAGGCGCGTGGGCCGCGCCGGTCAGCCGCGCGGCCACGCCCTCGAGCAGGAACGTCGTCGGCGAGGCCGGCCACGCCGGCGTCGCGCGCCCGAGGATCGCCTCCCACGATCCCGCCTCGGCGTCGTCGGCGGCGAGCCACTCGCCGGCGAGCTCGCGCACCGCCGGGTGGGCCTCGGC
>JAIOQA010000367.1 GCA_021413675.1 Deltaproteobacteria bacterium
GGTCGTCGCGGGCGACGACGCGATCCTCGCGCGGGGCGCGGTCCTCGCGCGGGGCGCGGTCCTCACGCGGGCCACGATCGTCGCGGGCGACGACGCGATCCTCGCGCGGGGCGCGGTCCTCACGCGGGCCACGATCCTCACGCGGCGCGCGGTCCTCACGCGGGCCACGGTCGTCGCGAGCGACGACGCGATCCTCGCGCGGCGCGCGATCCTCACGCGGGCCACGGTCATCGCGAGCGACGACGCGATCCTCGCGCGGCGCGCGATCCTCACGCGGGCCACGATCATCACGGGTGACGCGATCCTCGCGCGGCGCGCGGTCCTCACGCGGGCCACGGTCGTCGCGAGCGACGACGCGATCCTCACGCGGGGCGCGGTCCTCGCGCGGGCCACGGTCATCACGAGCGACGACGCGGTCTTCACGCGGCGCGCGATCCTCACGCGGGGCGCGATCCTCGCGCGGGCCACGGTCATCACGAGCGACGACGCGGTCTTCACGCGGCGCGCGATCCTCGCGCGGCGCGCGGTCCTCGCGCGGCGCCTCGTCGCGATCGCGGCCCCAGCGGCGGACCTCGCGGTCACCGCCCTCGCGGGGCGCGCGCTCCTCGCGCACCGGCGCAGCCGCCACGGCGGCCACGGCGGCTACCGGCGCGTCGACGCGGGCGGGCTCGACGGCGCGGGGCGCATCGGCAACCCGCGGCTCCTCGGCGCGCGGCGCGCGATCCTCGCGCGGGCCGCGGTCGTCGCGGGCCTCGCGCGGGCCGCGGTCGTCGCGGTTCCAGCGCCCACCGCCGCCACCGCCGTCGCGATCGCGGCCGAACCGGCCACGACCACCACCGCCGTCGCGATCGCGGCCGAACCGGCCGCCGCGCTCCTCGAAATCACCGGTCTCACCGCTGGCGGCGCGCTCGGCAGCGCGGGCGGCCGCGACGGCCTCCTCGCGCTCGCGCTTGGCCTTGGCGATGCCGTCCATCTTCTCCGCGATGAGCAGCGCCAGCACGCGCTCGCCATCGGCGCCCGCGAGGACCTTCTTGGCCAGCGCGAGCTGCTCCTCGGTCGCTTCGCCGGCGACCGTCGTCGACACCACCAGCACGGGGTCAGGCGGCGGCGGCGCGCCGACGGGCGGCAGCGGCGCCTTGAGCTTGCCCTCGAGCACCGCGGCGGGCGGCAGATCGCGCTCCTCGGGCTTGAGCTTGAACGTCATCTTCAGCATCCAGAACGAGCCGAGCTCGCGCGGGCCGACCAGCGACAGCGCGGTGCCGGTCTTGCCGGCGCGGCCGGTGCGGCCAGTCCGGTGGATGTAGACCTCGGGCGACTCCGGCACCGAGTAGTTGATGACGTGCGACAGGTTCGAGATGTCGATGCCGCGCGCGGCGACGTCGGTCGCGACCAGGAAGCGGAGGTCGTGCGCCTTCATGCGCTTCATGACCCGCTCGCGGTCGTTCTGCGACAGGTCGCTCGAGATCGGCTCGGCGTCGAGGCCCTGCTTCTGCAGGAACTTGGCGACCATCGCGGTTTCGTCGCGGGTGTTGCAGAAGATGATCGCGCTCTCGGGGTTCTCCGCGAAGATGATGCGGAGCAGGTCGCGGCTGCGCGCCACGCCCGAGACCACGTAGTACGCGTGGTGGATGTCCGAGACCGAGACCTGATCCGCCGACAGCGAGATCTTCTCCGGCTCGCGCATCTGGCGGCGCGCGAAGCGGGTGACCTCGTCGGGCATCGTCGCCGAGAACAGCAGGGTCTGGCGGGTCTTGGGCAGGTGCGCCACGACGCGCTCGATGTCCTCGAGGAAGCCCATCGACAGCATCTCGTCGCACTCGTCGAGCACGAAGAAGCGGACGTTCTTCAGGTCGAGCGTGCGGCGGCCGATGTGGTCGAGCACGCGGCCGGGCGTGCCGACGACGACGTGGACGCCGTCCTGGAGGTTCGAGATCTGCTTGCCGATGGGCGCGCCGCCGTAGATCGGCTCGATCTTCAGGCCGCGGTGCTTGCCCAGCGAGGCGAGCTCGCGACAGACCTGCAGGGCCAGCTCGCGGGTCGGCGCGAGGATCAGCGCCTGCGGGAACTTCTGCGACGGGTCGAGGCCGTTGAGGATCGGCAGGCCGAAGGCGGTGGTCTTGCCCGTGCCGGTGCGCGACTGGACCAGCAGGTCCTTGCCGGCGGCGACCGGCCCGAAGACCGTGGCCTGCACGTCCGTCGGGGTGACGTAGGCCATCTCATCCAGCGACAGCTGGATATCGGGGTGCAGATTCAGTTCGGCGAAGGTGCGCGGCTTCGACGGGGCCGGCGCCTCGGGCGCTTCGGCGGTCAGGAACGCGGGGTCGATGGGCGGAGCGGTGGGCTCCCCGGACGAGACGAGATCAGTGGACATGTGTGGCTTTCCGATCGCGGTCGGCGCGCATTCGTCAGACCTGCCGACCGCGCAGCTGCACCGTGTCCGACGCACCGGTTGCCGCTCGGGGCGAACCGCTGGGACGAGGTGCGAGCCACGCGAGCCGAGGCGCGCGGACCATTCGAGACGGGGAGAGGCAGGCAGGTGACGACGTTCGTCAGCCACTCCCGGTGCGTGTAGCTCGAGGCGCGGAGCTCACCGATGAGCGCCCGAATTCGGGGCGCTGCCACTCGGCGCTTCTCAATCCGCAATTTCATTGGCCTTCTTGGTCCCGAGCTTCTTCTGAGGCTGGACCATAGACGGCCGGGGCGACCGGGTCAAGCACGACCTGGGTAGCCCTGAGGCGCCCGCCGGAGGTCTCCGGACCACTAATGACTGTCGGGGACGACCAGCTCGACCACGCCGAGCTCGTCGCTGCGATCCCGCGCCCGCAGCGCGGCGGGCAGGATGCAGTCCGCGGGCAGCCGGCCGAGGCCGCACAGGCTCGGGTCGTTCACGATCTCGAACAGCCGCAGCTCGGCGCCCGGCACCGGCGTGCCGTAGGTGTCGGTGACGATACCGCGGACGTGGCGCCCCGGCGGCAGGACCAGCCCGCCCAGGTCGACGTTCGCGACCAGGCTGGCGACGCCGACGTCGCGGAACGCCCAGCGGGGCAGGCGGGCGCCCTCGGGCGGATCGCAGGTCAGGTCGTAGGATGCGAGCTTGCCGACCAGCTCCGGGTCGACCCAGACGAAGAAGCTGCCGTCGGCGAGGGTGGTCGCGAGCGGCCGCTGCTGGGTCTTGAGCTGGGCCTGGGCGTCGGCGTCGAGGGTCAGCGCCAGGCGCTGCGCGGGCTCGGCCTGGATCACCACGCCCTGGGCCGGGTCGCCGTTCGCGTCCAGCAGCGTGCCGGTCACCGCCACGCGATGCGCGAGCTCGATCTTGCCGAGCACGCCGCCGCCTGGGCCGATCTGGATCGTGCGGTCGTACAGCGTGGCGAACTCGGACTCGGCCGGTGGCTGCACGCCGACCAGGTAGTCGCGGAGGATCGTGCTGCCGGGCAGCACGGAGACTGTCGCCTGGCCGGTCGCATCGGTCGCGCCGCTGACCAGGAAGCTGGTGGTCAGGTTGGGGTCGAGCGAATCGTGGATCGTCGTGGTGAGCGTGACCACGGCGCCGGCGATCGCCGTCGAGTCGCCCGCGCCGGTGCGGCCGGTGATGGGCACGCTGACCGCGATCGGCACGCCCAGGCCGGGCAAGCGCAGATCGTGGGCGGACTGCGTGGGCTGGTCCGCGGCGATGTCCGTGAGGCGCAGGGTCAGCGCCGGGTAGTCCGTCGGATGCGCGACCAGGTCGACGACCGGGAAGGCGCTCTCGGCGATGTAGATGGTGTACGCGCCGTCGGCGTTGGTGACGCCGACCGACGACACGCGCTCGAGCGGGCGCGCGGCATCGAAGCGGCCCTCGGCGAAGACCCGGACGCCCGGCAGCTTGGCGCCGGTCGCGTCGACGACCTTGCCGCTGACCTTGCGCAGCACGCCCTTGCCGAGCACGACGTCGAGGCCCTGGACGGTGTCCGAGGCCGCGACCTGGATCGTCACCGGCGGCGCGAGCTCGGCGGGCGTGGGCCCGGTCGCGCCCGCGTTGGCGACGTCGAGCGGCGTGATCGTGATCGTGTACGGGTCGTCGGTGAGCGACAGCCGCGGCACGTAGAACGCGAACGAGTCGCCGCTCGCGTCGGGCACCGAGGTGGTCGTGCCGACGAAGCCCGGGCCGCCGGCGATGCGCGACGGCCGCGTGATCGTCAGCGCGGCCGCGACGGTCACGTCGGGGTCGCAGCTCGACGGCGCGCCGTTGGTGCAGTCGAAGTGCACGCGGCCGCTGATACGGACCGGCGCCTGGACGATGACCTCGCCGAACCCGCCGTCGTCGGGGATCGTGAGCTCGGGCACCTCGGTGACGACGAGCTCGCTCTGGCGATCGCTGGGCGGGCCGATCTGCGCCGCCCACTGGCCGCCGGACGGCAGGCCGCCCCAGCACACGCCCTCGTCGCAGACCTGTCCGGGGAGCGGACAGTCCGTGGTGACGTGGCACTCGGGCGGCGCGTTGCCGTTGACCGACGGCAGGCAGGCGGCGGCCAGCGCGCACGCCAGTGCACTCACGATCCGGCCCGAGAACCTGAGAGACGTCAGCCGGGTCATCGAGCCGTCGCCGCCAGGCAGTTGAGGCTGAAGGTCCGGGCCGTCGCCTGGCCCGGCGCGGGCACCGCACGGAACACCGGCGAGCCATCGATGAGCGGCTCGCGATCGTAGACCTCGACCAGCAAGCGGTGCGGGTTGGTGGTCGTGTCGTCGGCGCCGCACACCGCGACCATCGGGCAGCTCGCGCTGCGCTCGGCGGCGCTGGAGGGCGAGGGCGGCGCGTTGCAGTGCGAGCGCGGCGGGGTCGAGGCGCCCGGATCGTAGTCGACGAAGACCTGCACGTAGAGCGTGTCGCCGAGATCGCTGTCGTAGACCGTCATCGTCGCGTTCTCGGCGCCGACCTGCAGGTCGACCACGGCCGGCTCCTCGGCCATCTCCTTGCCGTCGGCGAGGCGGACCGACAGGATCCTGGGGACGCCGTTGAGCCCCGCGTCGGGCTCATCGAGCGCCAGCGGAGGGGGCACCACGCACGCAGTCGTTCCGGCGAGCATCAACATCGCCAGGATATGCACGCGGCGGGCCATGGGGCGTTGGGTCATTGATTACAGAAGGTTGGGCGTTCAGATCGGGATCGCGAGCAGGACCAAGTCCGACATTCTCGTCATGTGGACCCGGTGACGGAGGCTACATTGGCGCACCGATCACGCCGGCGCGCGGTGATCTCGTTCACGGCGCGCCGCCATCGGGCGGGACGCCCTCGTCGGATTCCTTCTCGAGGTGGCGGAAGATCGTCCGCGGGTCGACGCCCAGATCGCGCGCGGTCTTGGTGCGGTTGCCGTTGTTGAGCGCGAGCACCTCGTTGATGTACTCGCGCTGGAACTTGTCCTTGGCGTCCTGCAACGTGAGGATCTGCGGCAGCACGTCGCTCGTCAACGCGAGATCATCGGGCCCGATCACCGTCGACTCGCACAGCACGATCGCCTTCTTGATGCGGTTCTCGAGCTCGCGGATGTTGCCGGGCCAGTTGTGCTTGCGGATCGCGACGGTCGCGTTGGGCGACAGGCCGCGGACCTTGGAGTCGTACTCGCGCGCGTAGCGCGACAGCAAGTAGCGCGCGATCACCAGCACGTCGTCGCCGCGGTCGCGCAGCGGTGGCAGGTGCACGTTGACGACGTTCAGCCGGTAGTAGAGATCCTCGCGGAACCGGCCCGCGGCGATCTCCTTCTCGAGCTCGCGGTTGGTCGCCGTGATGATGCGGATGTCGACGGGCTCGGGCCGGGTGTCGCCGACCCGGATGACGATCCGCTCCTGGATGGCGCGCAGGAGCTTCACCTGCAGCTCCATCGCCATCTCGCCGATCTCGTCGAGGAACAGCGTGCCGCCGTCGGCCGCCTGGAACTTGCCCTGCTTGTTCGCGACCGCGCCGGTGAACGCGCCCTTCACGTGGCCGAACAGCTCGCTCTCGAGCAGGTTGGCCGGGATGGCGCCGCAGTTGATCGTGATGAACGGCTTGGTCGCGCGCGGCGAGCGCACGTGGACCTCGCGCGCGATCAGCTCCTTGCCCGTGCCGGTCTCGCCGGTGATGAGCACCGAGATGTCGGTCGCCGCGATCTTCTCGACCTTGCGGAAGACCTGCTGCATCGGCGGCGAGGTCCCGACGATCTCGCCGAAGCGCTGCTGCTCGAGCCGCTCGCCGAGGCGCTTGTTCTCGACCCGCAGCTCGTTCAAGAGCAGCGCGTTGGCGACGATCAGCGACGCCTGGGCCGCGAACACCGTCAGCACCTTCATCGTGTCCTGCTGGAACAGATCGATGATCGAGTCGTTGCCGACGTAGATGAGCCCGAGCAGCCGCCCGCGATCGAGCAGCGGCACGCAGATCACCGACGACAGCTTGAGCTGCATGACGCTCTTGGCCGCGGCGAACTCGCCGTCGTGCATCGCGTCCGAGATGATCACCGGGCGGCGGGTCTTCACGACCTTGGCGACGATCGAGTCCGAGAGCTGCGAGACCGCGTCCGCGATGTTCTCGCGCTTGAGGTTGCGCGCGACCTTCACGTCGACGGTGTCGCCCTCCATGAGCACGAGGAAGCCCTTGTCGGCGTTCGTGATCTCGATGACCGCGTCCATGAGCGCGTCGAGCAGCTCGCCGAGGTCGCGCTGGTGAACCAGGCGCTCCGAGAACTCGTAGAGCTTGGTGTACGCGTCGAGGTCGGCGACGGTCTCGGCGGCCTCCTCCTCGACCGGCGGCGCGTCATCGACCAGCGCGAACCGCAGCTCGCACGAGCCGATGACCAGCTTGTCGTCGTGCGAGAGCTTGTGCTTCGAGCGCTTCTTGCCGTTGATCACGACCTCCTGTTTCCGCTGGAGGGTGGTGATCGTGTACATCTGCCCGTCGAAGTGGATGCTGGCGTAGGCGTCGGCGACCAGCGGGTCGGGCAGGACGATGTCGTTGTCGGGGCCGTGGCCGATCGACGTGATCTTCTTGTAGAGGTTGTAGATCGTCACCGGGTGCCCCGGCGCGTTCAGGCGAAGCGAAGGCATTCTTAGCGCTCCCAGGTGAGCACCACGCCCGCGCCGTTGGGCACGAGCGTGGGCGTTAGCGAGAAGCTCGATTGCGGGCCCTTGCCCTTCCGGACGTCCGGCGGCAACAGCGAGTCGTCACCGCCGACCAGCGCGCGCGGTCGGTAGTGGACCAGCGCGTCGACGATGCCCCAGGCCATGAGCCCGAGACACACGCTGCCCGCGCCGATCTCGACCTGCTGCAGCCGGCGCACGAAGTTGGCGCTGGTCTGGGGCACGCGGCCGTTGAAGCTGTAGGTGCCGACGAGATAGAGCCAGATGCCGGCGGAGATCGCGCCGGTCGTGCCCTGGGTGGTCGCGAACCACAGCCCCTTCGAGCGCTGGCCGTTCTGGAACTGGCCGGCGCCGAACGGGATGAAGTTCACGTAGTACGGCCGGACCTCGTAGACCACGAGGCTCTCGCGGTACTTGCGCAGCCGCTCCTTCTCCTCGGCGATCGCGCGGCGCTCGGCGTCGCGCTTGATCCGCTCCTGCATCGCGGCGCGGGTCTCGGTGAAGAAGCGGACCGCGGCCTCGGAGAACAGCGTCGTGTCGATCGTGAGATCGGGCTGGAGGAACAGCGCCTCCTCGAACTCGCGGGTCGCGACCTGGGCCTCACCGCTCTCGAACTGGCACACGCCGAGCAGCACGTGGGCCTCGACCAGATCGTTGGTCTGGGCGAGCCGCGGCGTCGGGTAGAGCAGGTAGTTCAGCAGCGGGACGGCTTCCTTGAAGGCGTTGCGGCGGAACGCGTCGCGCGCGGACGCGAGGTCCTCGGCGGGGGTCGCGTGGGCCGGCGCGGCGATCGCGAGCACCGCGATCGCGACCGCGAGCGCGCCGCGCGGGATCACGGCAGGTGACACGTGACCTCCACGTTCTCGGCGTAGCGCACCTTGATCGTCTGGGTGTCGACGCCCTCGCCGAAGAACTCGACTGTCACGCTCTGCTGGGTCTGGGTGGTGTGACCGAACGCGATCGGGGTCTGGCGATCGAGTCGCGCCATCTTGCCGTTGACGTGGACCTCGACGCCGGCGGTCGCGCAGCGCGGCGTGACCATCGCCGGCAGGAACTCGAGATCGAGGAGCTTGCCCGGGGTGCCGAGGTCGGCGGCGGCGACGACGACCGACTCCTCCTGACAGCACGGGTTGCGGGCCATCACCCGCACCGGCGCGCCCGCGACGGTGACCGGCACCGCGCCGTCGGGATAGGCCTTCCACGGGCCGCCGCCGACCGAGACCTCGGAGGTGTGCGGCGAGACCCGGACGGTGACCACGCCGCTGGCGACCGCCACGCCGGCGTCGGGGGTGCGCGGGCTGGCGTCGAACCGGCGCATGACGATCGGCGTGCCGCCGTCGGTGGGCGGCGGCGCGATCGCGAGTGCGGCGTCGGGCGTCGCGCTCGGGACCGACACGCCGGCGATGCCGTCGCCGCCGCTGTCCTCGTCGCCGCGGATCTCGGGCGAGCCGGTCTCGGCGCTGGGATGCACGAGCACGCGCCGCAGGTACCAGGTGCCGCCGGCGGCGAGCGCGACCGCGCCGATCGCCGCGACCACGCGCTTCCAGCGGCGCCGCGACGCCATGCGATCGAGCCAGCGCGACCTCGTACGAGGCCGGCGACGCGAAGTAGCGGGCGAGCTCGCGCGCCGGCTCGGTGAGCCCGGAGCCGGCGGTGTAGCGCTCGAGCGCCGCGACCATCGAGTTGATGTCCGGGAAGCGGTCGTCAGGTGCGCGCGCCATCGCGCGCAGGATGATCTTGCCCAGCTCGTTGCCGACCGCGGGGTTGGCCTGGCGCGGATCGGTGAACTTGCACTCGCCGATGCGCTTCAAGATCTCGTGCGGGTTCTTGCCCTCGAACGGCAGCTTCCCGACGCTCAGCTGGTAGAGCACGATGCCGGCGGCGAAGACGTCGGTGCGGAAGTCGAGCGGCTGGCCCTCGACGTGCTCGGGCGACATGTACGCCGGCGAGCCGAGCAGCTGGCCGGTGACCGTCATGCGCTGCAGGTCGAGCATCTGCGAGATGCCGAAGTCGGTGAGCTTCACGACCCCGTCGGATCGGATCATCACGTTCTCGGGCTTCACGTCGCGGTGCAGGATGCCCATGCCGTGGGCGTGGGCGAGGGCGCGCCCGATCTGCAGCACGATCATCGCGCCGATCTCGGCGTGGCGCGGCGGGTGATCGGTGATGAACTGCTTGAGGGTCGCGCCGTCGATGAACTCGGTGACGATGTAGCTGTCGTCGGCGGCCGAGGCGTAGTCGAAGATCTCGAGGATGTTCTCGTGGCGGAGCTTGGCGACCGCCTGGGCCTCGCGCTCGAACCGATCGCGCGCCTCCTGGTGCTCCGCGAGGTGGCGATGCAGGACCTTGACCGCGACCTGCCGGCGCAGCGTGCGGTCGAGCCCGCGATACACGATCGCCATCCCGCCCTGGCCGACGCGCTCGAGCAGCTCGTACTTGTCGAGGACCTGTCCAACTTCGATCAAGCGCGCCGTGCCCCCCTGTCCGGATCTGCGATGAGTCTTGGATGACAGCGATGTCAGAGTCGTTCAGCGACAGGTAGACCCGAGCGCCGGCTGTCGGGTTGGCTAACTACGCGCATTCTAGGTGGACCTCGCCGCACCGGGCAAGCAACCCACCGGAACCATGACATCGGCGGCAGTGCGACGCTGGGTCGAAGAGAAGCGTATGCTGGGCGGGTGGCGTGCGCCAGGCTGGGTAGCATCGCGTTGGTCGCGGTCGCGATCCTGGGCCGCCCCGCGCGCGCCGGGGTCGCGAGCTGGCGGCTGTCCGAGGTCCTGCCCGCCGGCGCGAACGCCGACCCGGCGATCCGCTTCATCGAGCTGCATACCGCCGCGAGCGCCTGCTGGTTCGCGACCACCCGGCTCGCGGTCTACGACGGCGCCGGCCAGAGCATCGGCACGGTCGCGCCGTTCGTCTCGACGACCTGCTTTCCGGCCGACACGTATCTCCTCCTCGCCACGCCCGAGGCCCAGGCCGCGTACAGCGTGACCGCCGACGACGCGGTCGTGCCGAGCCTGCCGCGCACTGCCGGTCAGCTGTGCCTGGTCAGCTCGTCGACGCCGTACGACTGCGTGCGCTGGGGCGCGATCAGCGTGCCCGTGCACGATCTCCTCGGCCCCGACGACGACACCGCGGTGGTCGCGCCGCCCGGCGGCACGTCGCTCATCCGCGTCGCCGAGGTCCACGTCGTGACCACCGACTGGGCGTTCGCCGCGCCGACCCCGCGCGCGCCCAACGACGGCACCCCGTGGATCCCGCCCGACGCCGGCGCGCCCGACGCGCCGCTGCCCGACGGCGCCCCCGGCGACGCGGGCCTCGATGGCCGCCTGGGCGACACGATCGACGCGCGGCCGCCGAGCGACGCGCGCCGGCTACCGGACGCGACCAACAACCGCTACCTCGATCTCGATCCCGGCGGCGGCGCGTGCGCGTGCCGGACCGCGTCGCCGTCGTCGGGGGCGCCGATCCTGGTAGCGCTGGTCGCGCTCGCGCGCCGGCGACGTCGCCGACCGTGAGGGCGCACCCGGCACGGCGATCTTTGCCAGGCACGCGCCTCGCGCGGTGTGCATCCAATCGGCGATGAGGCGTGCGGCGCTGGTGCTGGTGGTCGCGGCGATCGCGTGTCGCGGCGCGACGACGCCCCCCGCGGCCGGGCTCGACCGACGCTGGGCCGATCCGACCACGGTCGTGCCACTCGACAGCCGGGTCCGGGTCGGGCACCTCGACAATGGCCTCACCTACTACGTGATGCGGCTGCCCGAGGCGACGAACCGCGCGCGCCTCTGGCTCGCCGTCAACGCGGGCTCGCTCGAGGAGGATGACGATCAGCGCGGCCTCGCGCACCTGGTCGAGCACATGGCCTTCCGCGGCACGCGTCGCTACCCGGGGTCGGCGATCCAGGACTTCGTCGAGCACACCGGCCTCGGCTTCGGCGCGGATCTCAACGCCACGACCAGCGCCGAGCAGACGGTGTACAAGCTCGCGGTCCCGACCGATCAGCCCGGCGTCACCGAGCGCGGCCTCGACATCCTCCACGAGTGGGCGAGCGCGGTGGAGTTCGAGGCCGCCGCGCTCGACCTCGAACGACAGGTCGTGCTCGAAGAGCATCGGGTTCGCGGCGACGATGCCCGATCGCGCCTCTGGGCCCGGCAACGCCTCGCCCTCGGCGGTGGCTGGCGTCGCAGCCAGCGCGATCCCGCCGGCGTGCGCGAGATCATCGCGCATGCGCCGCGCGAGCTCGTGACGCGCTTCTATCGCGACTGGTACCGCCCCGAGCTCATGGCGGTGATCGCCGTCGGCGACCTCGACCCCGACGCGGTCGAGGCCGACATTCGCGCGCGGTTCGGCGATCTGCGCGGCCCCCCGTCGCCACGCCCGCGACCTGAACCCGGCCGCCCCGACGGCGCCTCGCCGCCGCCACCGATCAGCGTCGTCGCTGACCCCGCGCTGCCGGTGTACGAGCTCGGCCTCGCGGATCGGCCCTCGCGACGACAGCTCCGCACCATCGGTGACCTGCGGGTCGACCTGGCGCGGGCGATCTACGTGCGCGCCTTCCGCCAGCGCATGGCCGCGCTCGCCGACGCCGGCGCGGCGATCGCCCCGGTGATCCCCGCCGATCGCGCCGCGGAGAGCACGACGATGTTCGTGCGCAACAGCCTCGCGGAGCCTGACCGCCTCGCAGCAGGGCTCGCCGCGATGGTCGCCGAGACCGAGCGGATCGACGCGCAGGGGTTCGACCCCGCGGAGATCGCGGAGGCTGCGGCGTACGTCGCCGCGGCGCAGCGGCGCGCCAACACCGAGCGCGGCGTCGTGGATGGGCGCGACGAGGCCGCGGCGCTGGCGGCCTACTTCGGCAGGGGCGAGGCCATGCCCGGTCCCGCCGACGCGCTCGCTGTCGCCGCGGCGGCGCCGTGGGGCCACGCCAGGCCGGCGCCGGAGCCCCTCCTCGGGGCCGCGCCCTTCGCCGGACGGATCGACGACACCCGCACGATCGCCGATCTCGGCATCACGGAGTGGACGCTGTCGAACGGCGCGAAGGTGGTCGTGAAGCCGCTGGCCTCCGGCGGACAGATCGGGATCCTGGTCGACGGTCGCGCCAGCCGCGTGCCGCTGACCGACGCGGCGACGATGGCGTTTCTCCCGCGCCAGCTCGCGGCCGGCGGCGCGGGCCGGATGAGTGGGTGGGAGCTGCGGGCGCGCCTGCGCGAGCGATCGGCCGCGCTCACCGTGCTCCGTAGCGGCGACCACCTCGTCATCTCGGGGAGCGCCGATCCCGCCGGACTCGAGTCGCTGCTCGAGGCGCTGTACCTGCAGATCAGCGATCCGAGGCACGCGCCCGCAGCCGAGCGGCGGTGGCTCGCGCGGGAGCGCGAGGACCGCGCGCGCGACCTGCGGGTCACCAGCGGCTACGCCGCGCTGGTGGACGAGATGGCCGCGATCGAGGCGGCCGGCGATCCCCGCCTCGGCCCGGCGACCGAGGCCGCGATCGCGGCGATCGACGTCGACCGCGGGATCGCGATCTTCCGCGACGCGCTGGCCGATCCGAAGGATCTGGTCATCACGATCGTCGGGGATGTCGAGCCCGAGGCGCTGCGCCCGCTGGTCACCCGCTACCTGGCGAGCCTGCCCGCGCGCCTCGCGCATCTTCCCGAGGTCGAGGTCGCGCCGCTGCGTCCCGCCCGCGGCGACGCGCGGATCGTCCGCACCGGCGGTGGCGACCGCAGCCGGGTGCGCTACGAGGCCTGGGCGGTCGCGCCGGGTGCACCGCCGTCGCGCCCTGATCTCGTGCTGCTCCAACGCTTGCTCGAGCGCCGGCTGTACGCACGCCTCCGAGGGGAGCTGGGTGGGACCTACGACGTCGCCGTGAGCTTCGGCCCCCTGAGCGACGACGGGCGCTTGCTCGTCGTCGAGGTCACCTGCGATCCCGCCAGGGCCGACGCGCTCGCCGACGAGCTACGCGCGGTGATCGCCGCCGCGCAGCGGACCCCGGTCAGCGCCGACGAGGTCGCGATCCTCGAGGCCCAGGCGCGGCGCCGCCACGAGGACCACCTGCGCGACGAGCCCTGGTGGACGACCACGCTGGCCCTCGCGTACCGCGAACACGCCGACGTCCACGCGCGGATCGACGGGCGCGACTTCTTCGCCCGCATCACCGTCGAGCACCTGACCGCCGCCGCCGCCGCGAACCTCGTCTTCGACGGCTCGGTGCTCGGGATCCTGAACCCCGCGAAGTGACGCGTCCGCGCGCTACTCGCCGTCGCCGTGCTCGAGCCCGGCCGCCGGCGACGTCTGCCCGTAGTGGGCGCTGACGACCTCCCAGTCGCTCGCGCCCTTCACCAGCAGCACCATCATCCAGTACGGCTCGTGGATCGTGCCCTGCTCGCGATCCTTCACGCCGCGCGAGATGCGCCCGGCGACCCACGCGTAGCTCGTGCCGTCGCCGCCGGCGCGCAGCCAGTCCACGTCGAACGCGATCCGCTTCCAGCCGGCGAGCAAGGTCGCCGCCGCCGGTCCCTCGCCGCGCTCGCGCGGCGCGCTGCCGAGCACGACCACGTCCTTGCCGCCGCGCAGGTGCGCGGCGAGGTCGGCGGGCTTCGCCGCCCAGGCCGCGCCTGGCGCGCCGTTGCCCGGCGTCGGGTCGCCGTCGGGCATGCCGTCGTCGCCGTCGAGGATCGTGTTGGCCCAGGCGCCGGGTTCGTCGGGCACCGCCTGCGACCAGTACGTCGCGTGGACCTTCCACGCGCCCTTCTGGCGGACCAGCAGCTCGGTCACGCGGTAGGCCTCGTCCGGGCCCTTGCTGCCGTCCTCGGCCGAGACCTCGGACAGCGTCAGATCCGCGGTGATCCACGCGCGCTCGCCGGCCTGGCCGATGACGGCCTTGGCGACCCTGGCCTTCGCGGTCACGTGCATCATGTCCGCGCCCCACCAGCCGCGCGCCGCGCCCTTGCCGGCGGAGCTCGCGGAGGTCGCGTAGCCGCCGGGCAGCATCGCGTAGATCGTCGGCGCGAACGTGGCCGCGAACGCCGGCCCGTCGTGGCGCGAGATGGCCTTCACCTGCGCGTCGAGCACCTTGCGGATCGCCGCCGTGTCGTTGCCCGCGGCCACCGGCGCCGCGAGCGCGCCGAGCACCACCGCCGCACCCAGGACGTCGCGCATCGCCATGCGGCGAGCGTATCACCCGCGCTCAGGCGCGCGGCGAGGCCATCAGCGCGGCGAAGAAGGGCAGGGCCTCCTGCAGCAGATCGAGCTTGGGGTCGAGCTGCTTGCCGATGCCCTCGGTCACGGCGATCGCGATGTTGCACATCGTGAACACCGGGTTCACGCGCACGCGGTGGCGCCGCAGGATGCCCATCATGTCGAACGCGACCCGCGAGACCTGGACCTCGCCCAGCGGCTTGCCCAGGTAGCGCGCCGTGAACTCGCAGACCTCGCGCTCGAACTCGGGATAGTCGGTGACCTTCGCCGAGGGCGACAGCGAGCTCATGATGTGCGCGACGGTCTTGCCGTCGCCCTGGGCCCACGAGGCGAAGAAGGTCGCGAACGCCCGGCGGTTGGCGTCGTCGAGCTCGGCGGTCAGGCCGAGATCGAGGATCGCGACCTTGCCCTCGGGGGTGACGAAGATGTTGCCGGGGTGGAGGTCGGCGTGGACGAAGCCGTCCTTGAAGACCATCTGCAGGAGCGTGCGGAAGCCGATCTTGGCGAGGCGGCCGGGATCGGCCGAGGTCCGCCCGGCCTCGAGCACCTTCTGGCCGCGCACGAACGTCATCGTCAGCACCCGCGCGGAGCACAGGCCCTCGATGAGATCGGGGAAGACCACGTCGGGGTCCTTCGCGAAGTACATATGGAAGCGCCGGTTGTTCTCGGCCTCGATCGTGAGGTCGATCTGCATCCGGATCGCGCGGCCAAACTCGTCGACGCTCTCGACCGGCGCGAGCAGGCGCACCGACGGGATCACCGCGATGATCTTGGCGACCAGCCGCATGATCGCGAGGTCGAACACGACGATCGACTCGATCCCGGGCCGGCGTACCTTCACCGCGACCTCGCGGCCGTCGGCGAGCACCGCCTTGTGGACCTGCGCGACCGAGGCCGAGGCGATCGGCACCGGATCGAAGGTCGCGAACAGCTCCGCGGGCGACTTGCCGAAATCGGCGCGGATCGCGGCCTCGACGTGGCGGATCCCGAACGCGCCCACGTCGTCCTGCAGCCGCGTGAGCGCGTGGATGACGTGCGGCGGGAAAAGATCGGGCCGCGTCGACATGATCTGCCCGACCTTCACGAAGGTCGCGCCCAGGCCGATGAGCAGGCGCGCCAGCCGGCTCGCGAACCAGGCCTGGCGGATGCGCCTGGGCTGGAGCACCAGCAAGAGCACGAGCCAGCCGACGAACCACACCAGGCCGTGGAACATCAGGAGGAGCGAGACCCAGAGGCCGCGCCCCATGAATCGCAGGACCTTCATCGGGTCACCGCGAGTCCGATCGTCGCCCTGCACAGTGATGCGAGGTCATGACGAGCCGGAGGAGGAGGGTCGTAGGCACTAGCGGGATTGAACCGCTGACCCCTACCGTGTCAAGGTAGTGCTCTGCCGCTGAGCTAAGTGCCTGAAACGCGCGTCGTGTCCGCGAGGTGCACACGACTACCGTAGCCCGCCGTGCGTGTCAAGAGCCCGAGCGCCGCTGGACGACACTCGCGCGCTGCCGCAAGATCCGCGTCCAACCATGTCGGACGAGAACAAGCGTGGCGCGGCCGTGAGGCCCGCTGGTGATCCTGTCGATGCAGAGCTCCTCGCGGGCCTGGTCGGCACGACGCCCACGCTCTCGCCCCTCGAGACGCTGCGCCACTCGGCCGCCCACGTCATGGCCAAGGCGGTGCAGCGGCTGTTCCCCGGCACCAAGGTGACGATCGGCCCGTCCATCGACAGCGGCTTCTACTACGACTTCGATCGCGCCCAGCCGTTCACCGAGGACGATCTCCGGGCGATCGAGGCCGAGATGCAGCGCATCGTCGACGCCGACGAGCCGTTCGTGCGCCACGAGATCGACCGCGCGGAGGCGCGCGCGATGTTCGAGCGCCTGGGCGAGACCTACAAGGTCGAGCTCATCGACTCGTTCCCACCCGACGCCGCGGTCTCGTACTACACGACCGGCGACTGGTTCGATCTGTGCCGCGGCCCGCACGTGGCTCGGACCGGCGCGATCAAGGCCTTCAAGCTGCTCTCGGTCGCCGGCGCGTACTGGCGCGGCGACGAGCGCAACCCGCAGCTGCAGCGGGTCTACGGCACCGCGTTCCCGTCGGCGAAGGAGCTGACCGATCACCTCCATCGCCTCGAGGAGGCGAAGAAGCGCGATCACCGCCGCATCGGGAAAGATCTCGATCTGTTCTCGATCGACGAGACCATCGGCGCCGGGCTGGTGCTCTGGCACCCGAAGGGCGCCCGCGTCCGCTACCTCATCGAGGAGTACTGGCGGCAGGAGCACTTCGCCGGCGGCTACGAGGTCGTGTCGTCACCGCACATCGCGCGCGATGACCTGTGGCGGACCTCCGGTCACCTCGGCTTCTACAAGGAGAACATGTTCTCCGGCATGGACATCGACGGGCAGCAGTACATCGCCAAGCCGATGAACTGCCCGTTCCACTGCACGATGTTCAAGAAGGGCCTGCACAGCTACCGGCAGCTGCCGTACCGCTGGGCCGAGCTGGGCACGGTCTATCGCTACGAGCGCTCGGGCGTGATGCACGGGCTCCTGCGCGTGCGCGGCTTCACCCAGGACGACGCGCACCTGTTCATGACCCGCGAGCAGCTCCCCGGGGAGATCGAGCGGGTCGTGAACTTCTGCCTGCACATCCTCCGCACCTTCGGCTTCACCGACTTCAAGCTGTACCTGGCGACCCGGCCCAAGGAGTCGATCGGCGAGCCGGAGATGTGGGAGATCGCCGAGCGCGAGCTCCTGCGCGTGCTGGTGAAGTCCGGCTTGCCCTACGAGATCGACCCGGGCGGCGGCGCGTTCTACGGCCCCAAGATCGATCTCAAGCTCAAGGACTGCCTCGATCGCGAGTGGCAGTGCTCGACGGTGCAGGTCGACTTCAACCTGCCGGAGCGCTTCGACCTGAGCTACGTCGGGGCCGACGGCCAGAAGCACCGCGTGGTCATGCTGCACCGGGCGCTGCTCGGCTCGATGGAGCGGTTCTTCGCGGTGCTCACCGAGCACTACGCCGGCGCGTTCCCGGTGTGGCTGGCGCCGATCCAGGCGCGCGTCATCCCGATCTCCGAGAAGCAGGAGGCCTACGCGCGCGAGGTCGAGGACGCGCTGCGCGCCCGTGGCTTCCGGATCGACAGCGAGATCTCGGCCGACAAGCTGGGCGCCAAGATCCGCCGGGCCCAGCTCGAGAAGATCCCCTTCATGCTGGTCCTGGGCGACAAGGAGGTGGAGGCGCGGACGATCGCCGCGCGCACCCGCGAGGGCGCCCAGCTGCCGCCGATGGCGATCGACGCCTTCCTCGCGCACCTCACGGCGGCCGCCGCGATCCCGCGCGGCGGAGTTGCCAGCGCGCCGCCCGCGGCCTAGTTTCTGCCCGGCCGCAACGACCCGGCGTGCGTTGCGCGCCCGAATTTCCCCACGCGGGACCCGTCCCGCGGTAGAACCACGCCTTCGAGTCCAGGAGATCCGAGACCCATGAAGCTGAGCGACATCCTGCCATGAACGGGCGCCCGAGCCGTGACGACCGCCGCCGCCCCCAGAGCGGCCTGCGTATCAACAACCGCATTCGCGTCCCCGAGATCCGCGTCATCGGCGACGATGGCGGTCAGCTCGGGGTCCTGCCGACCCATGAGGCGCTGCGCCTCGCGGAAGAGAAGGGCCTCGATCTCGTCGAGATTTCGCCCCGCGCCTTCCCGCCGGTCTGCCGGATCATGGACTACGGCAAGTACAAGTACGAGCAGGCCAAGAAGAAGCAGCAGTCGCGCAAGCACGCCTCGACGGTCGAGACCAAGGAAATCAAGTTCCGGCCCAAGACCGAGGGCCACGACATGGACTTCAAGGTGAAGCATGTCCGGCGGTTCCTCGAGTCGGGCAACAAGGTCCGCCTCGTGGTCGTGTTCCGCGGCCGCGAGATCACGCACCCGCAGACCGGCATGAACGTGCTCAACCGAGTCGTCGAGGCCACGGCCGACATCGCGTCGGTCGAGGTCACGCCGAACATGGAAGGCCGGCGCATGGTGATGATCATCGCGCCCAAGCCGAACGTCGTCCGCAAGGCGGCGGAGACCCGCAAGCAGGCGATCGCCGCGCATCAGGCCGCACTCGCGGCTGCCAAGCACGGTGGACGTGAGCCGCCCAAGGCGCCCGACGAGGATGACGATCTGGACGAGGACGACATCAACGCCGACGTCGACGACAGCGACGAGGGCGAAGACAACTGACGCGTCCCGCGGGCGGCGCTGCCTTTCGCGAGGCGGCGCCCCCGTTTTCGTTTCTCACCCTGCTCGAATCGCCACGGCGGCCGGGCAGGGCGGTGACTCTTGTTCGTGATCGTCCCGGCGGAAGATCGCGGCCAAAACCGCGGCGGAAAGCACTTGCCCCCCGCCGGGTACCTGGGGCATAAACCTGCCTCCCGACACGTCCCCTGAGGCCTATCATGCCGAAGATGAAGAGCCATTCCGGTGCAAAGAAGCGGTTCCACCAGACCGCGACCGGAAAGTTCAAGTACCACAAGACGTTCAAGCGCCACCTGTTGAGCAACCGCTCGACCAAGCGCAAGCGTCACCTGCGCGAGGCTGGCTACGTCAGCGAGTCGCACGCGCACCAGATCGCGATGCTCCTGCCGTACGGCACCTGAGCCTCGTACCAAAGACCGAGTCCGGAGTTACGCCATGCCCCGCGCACGTAGAGGCTTCAAGGCCCGCCGCCGTCGCAACCGCATCCTGAAGGAGGCCAAGGGCTTCCGCGGTAAGCGCTCGAGCTGCCACGCGATCGCCAACGAGGCGGTCCAGCACAAGTGGCTGCACCAGTACCGCTCGCGCCGCCAGCGGAAGCGAGATTTCCGCAGCCTGTGGATCCAGCGGATCAACGCGGCTGCGCGCAATCTCGGCCACAGCTACTCCAAGCTGATCGGCGCGCTCGGCAAGGCCCAGATCGGCCTGAACCGCAAGATGCTGTCGAACATCGCGATCAGCGATCCGGTCGCCTTCCAGGCGATCGTCCAGTCGACCGCGAACTAGAGACGCGGTAACCGCGGGTGGCGATGACCGGTTTGCGCCGGACATCGCCATTGGCGGCTCGCGCCCCCCGAGGGGCGGTTCCCCGACGGGAGCCGCCCTTTTCGTGTTTCGCGCGTGACCCCGGGTCGTGCGCGATCGAGGCCTCATGACCACCACCCTGGCGCTAGTCGCCGAGCTCGAGCAGCTCGGCTCCGAGTTCGATGGCGTGATCGCGCCCCTCGTGGACGAGCAGGCGATCCGCGCCGCCCAGGCCCAGTTCCTGGGCAAGAAGGGCCGCGTGTCGGAGGCGATGAAGGCGCTCGGCAAGCTGCCGCCCGCCGATCGCCCCACCGTCGGCGCCGCCGCCAATCGCGTGAAGGACGCGATCACCGCGGCGGTCGATCGCAAGCTCGGCGAGCTGGTCGCGGCCGCGCGCGCCGCCGATCTCGCGCGCACGATCGACGTGACGCTGCCGGGCCGCCCGCACCACAGCGGGCACCTGCACCTGCTCACCCAGGTCCGCCTCGAGGCCCAGGCGATCTTCGCCGAGCTCGGCTTCGCGGTCGCCGAGGGCCCGCAGATCGAGACAGACTGGCACACCTTCGAGGCGCTGGCGATCCCCAAGGATCACCCCGCGCGCGACATGCAGGACACCTTCTATCTCTCCGACGAGATCGTCCTGCGCACGCACACCAGCCCGGTGCAGATCCGCACGATGCAGGCACAGCGCCCGCCGATCCGGATCATCGCGCCGGGCCAGGTCTACCGCCGCGACGACGATCCGACGCACAGCCCGATGTTCACGCAGATCGAGGGCCTGTGCGTCGACGAGAACATCTCGTTCGCCGACCTGAAGGGCACGCTGGTCCACTTCGTCAGCCGGTTCTTCGGCAAGTCGCTCGCGATCCGGTTCCGGCCGAGCTACTTCCCGTTCGTCGAGCCGGGCGCCGAGGTCGACATGGCCTGCAGCTTCTGCGAGGGCCGCGGCTGCCGGGTCTGCAAGCAGACCGGCTGGGTCGAGATCGGCGGCTCGGGCATGGTCGACCCCGACGTGTTCGCGCACGTCGACATCGACAGCGAGCGCTACACCGGGTTCGCGTTCGGCATGGGCCTGGAGCGCATGGCGATGCTCCGGCACGGCGTGAACGACATCAAGTACTACTACGAGGGCGACCTTCGCTTCCTCGGGCAGTTCTGAGGAGATGACACCATGAAGGTCGTCTGGTCTTGGCTCCTGGAGCTGGTGGATCTCGATCGGCAGCCGACGGTGGAGGAGGGCGCGCGCGCGCTCACCGCCGCGGGCCTCGAGATCGAGGCGCTCACCGATCTCGGCGCCGGGTTCACCGGCGTCGTCGTCGCCGAGGTCGTGGCCAAGCGGCCGCACCCCGAGGCCGCGAAGCTCACGCTGGTCGATGTCATCACCGCGCGCGGCGGCGCCGCGACCCAGGTCGTGTGCGGCGCGCCCAACGTGCCCGAGCCCGGCCGCAAGGTGCTGTGGGCGCCGCCGGGCGCGACCCTGCCGGGCGGCATCACGCTCGCGACCAAGCCGGTCAAGGGCGTGCCCTCGCCGGGCATGCTGTGCTCGGAGACCGAGCTGGCGATCGGCGATGACGACGACGGCATCATCGTGCTCGCCGCCGACGACGCCACCCCGCTCGGCGCGCCCGCGCAGCAGGCGCTCGGCGTGGACGACTGGCTGCTCGAGGTCAACGCGCCGGCGAACCGCGCCGATCTGCTCGGCCACCTCGGCGTGGCGCGCGAGCTCGCGGCCCTCATCGGCGGCCGGCTGGTGCCGCCGTCGATCGCCCTCGACGAGCTCACCGGCGATCTCGACGCCGCCGCGCTGGCCGCGATCGCGATCGCCGATCCCGCCGGCTGCCCGCGCTACATCGCGCGCGTGATCGACGGCGTCACCGTCGGCAAGTCGCCGCGCAAGTTCGCCCAGCGGCTGCGCGCGGTCGGCGTGCGCCCGCTATCGAACATCGTCGACGTCACCAACTACGTCATGTTCGAGCTGGGCCAGCCGCTGCACGGCTTCGACTGGGCCCACGTGGCCGGCGCGCGCATCGAGGTGCGGCGCGCCACCGCCGGCGAGCGCATGACCACGCTCGACGATCAGGAGCGGGCGCTGGTGCCCGAGGATCTGCTGATCTGCGACGGCGCGCGCCCGGTGGCGATCGCCGGCGTGATGGGCGGCAAGGACAGCGAGGTCTCGGCCGCGACCACGCGCGTGCTGCTCGAGGCCGCGAGCTTCGACGCGCGCTCGGTCCGCCGCACCGCGCGCCGCCTGGGCCTGCACTCCGAGGCCTCGCACCGGTTCGAGCGCCAGGTCGATCCGGCGCTGGCCGAGCTGGCCTCCGCGCGCGCCGCGAGCCTGATCGCCCGCCTGGGCGGCGGCCGCATCGCGCGCGGCTCGGTCGATGTCTACCCGCGGCCGACCACGGTCGCGCCGATCGCCGTGCGCTGGGAACGCCTGCGCGCGCTGTCGGGCACCGGCATGATCGACGCGATCGCGATCGGCGCGTGCGAGCGCCTGGGCTTCGCCGTCGAGTCGACCGGCCCGCACACCGCGCAGGTCACGCCGCCGTCGGCGCGCGCCGACATCCTGCGCGAGGTCGACGTCATCGAGGACGTGCTGCGCATCGTCGGCTACGACCAGGTGCCCTCGACGCTCCCGCGGCTCGCGTCGGCGCCCCGCCACACCGTCGACGATCGCGGCGATCGCGCGCGCCGCGCGCTGGCCGGCGCCGGCCTCGCCGAGGCGATCACCTTCGGCTTCCAGGCGCCGACCCGGGCCGCCGCGCTGCAGCTCCCCGCCGACGATCGCCGCGCGCGGCCGATCCCGCTGCGCAACCCGATGTCGCTCGATCAGGCGGTCATGCGCACCGCGCTGTTGCCCAACCTGATCGCGGCGATCGCGCGCAACCGCAGCTTCGGCCGCGCCGATGGCGCGCTGTTCGAGGTCGGCAGCGTGTTCCTGCGCAAGGACGCGGGCACCGGCGAGATCACCGAGCTCGCCGACGAGCCGATCCACGCGACCGCGGTGCTCACCGGGCTGCGGCCGGCCTGGCTGGGCCCGGCGCGCGCGTGGGACTTCTTCGACGCCAAGGGCCTGCTCGAGACGCTGGTCGCGGCGCTGGTCGGCAACGCGCCGCTCGCGTTCGAGCGCGCGACCGACATCCCGTACCTCCACCCGGGCGCGGCCGCGCGCCTGGTCGGCCCCGATGGCGCCGTCTGGGGCGAGGTCGGCGAGGTCCACCCCGCGACCCGCGAGGCGCTCGGCGTCGACGGGCCGGTGTTCGCGTTCACGCTCGAGCTGGCGCGGCTGCCAGCGGCGGCGATCGCGCAGATGCGCGCGATCCCGAAGTTCCCGTCGGCGAGCCGCGACCTGTCGCTGCTGGTCGGCGTCGACGTGCCTGCCGGCGAGGTCGAGCGCGTGCTGCGCAGCGCCGCCGACGCGCTGGTCGAGGCGATCGCGCTGCGCGAGGACTACCGCGACGCCAAGCTGCCCGCCGGTACCAAGAGCATGCTGTTCTCGATCACGTATCGCGCCGGGGATCGCACGCTCACCGACGCCGAGGTCGCGGCCGCGCACGAGGCGATCGTCGCCCGGGCGACCGCCGACCTGGGCGCGACCCGGCGCTAGGTTCGCCAGGAACGGGCCGGGCAGGGGCGCTTTCTCGGGCCCCGCTGCGCACGTTCCGGACACTCGCCCGAGGGCCATTCGTCGACGGGAACCCGTCCCACGGGACCTCCCGGCGCGGGCCGGGATCGTTTCGGGCTTGCACGCTTGCGGTGCAACCTGTGGTAATGTCATGAAGTTACTGTCCGAGCGCCGGGCTCGGACGCAAGAAGGAGCAGACGGAGGATGGCGCGAATGACCAAGGCCGACATCATCGAAGCCGTCTACGAGAAGGTCGGCGGCTTCTCCAAGAAGGAAGCGTCCGAGATCGTCGAGAGCGTCTTCAAGACGGTGAAGCAGACGCTGGCAACCGGTGAGAAGATCAAGATCTCGGGCTTCGGGAACTTCGTCGTGCGCGCCAAGAAGGCCCGCATCGGACGCAACCCGCAGACGGGCGAGGAGATCACGATCTCCGAGCGCCGCGTGCTGACGTTCAAGCCCAGCCAGGTCTTGAAGAACGTTCTCAACGGTCTACCCGCCGTCTGACCCCGCGATCGGCTCGCACGCGGAAACCCCGCGCGCGGGCCCTTGCGGTCCTCGGCGGAATATCGTAGATCCCCAATCCCACTCCGGGGCGTAGCGCAGCCTGGTAGCGCACCAGTCTGGGGGGCTGGGGGTCGCTGGTTCGAATCCAGTCGCCCCGACCGGGACGGACGGCCTTTCCCCCAGGCCGTCCATTTTTTTTCGTGCGACCGCTCGTACTCATCACGAACGACGACGGCATCGCCTCGCCGCACCTCGTGGCCCTCGCGGACTCGCTGGCCGAGATCGCCGAGGTGATGGTGGTCGCGCCCGAGCGGCAGCGCTCCGCGCAGTCGCACACGATCACGCTGCACAAGCCGGTGCGGGCGATCGAGGTCGCGCCCGGGCGGTACTCGCTCTCGGGCACGCCGGTCGACTGCGTCTACGTCGGCATGATCAAGCTGGCGCCGCGCCCGCCGACCATCGTCGTCTCGGGCGTGAACGACGGCTACAACCTCGGCACCGACGTCTTCTACTCGGGGACCGTGGCCGGGGCGGTCGAGGGCGGGCTGCGCGGCGCGGTCGGCATCGCGCTGTCGATGGCGCCGCACGCCGCGGATCCGACCCGCGCGACCCGGGTCGGGCGCTGGATCGTCGAGCAGGCGCTCGCGCACCCGCTGGCCGCCGGCACCGTGCTCAACGTCAACGTGCCCGAGGCCGACGCGCCCGAGGTCGTGTGGACCACGCTCGGTCGCCGCCACTACGAGGACGACGTCAGCGAGCGCCTCGATCCGCGCGGGCGGCCGTACTACTGGATCGGCGGCGGGGTCAGCGGCCACGACGACGTCGAGGGCTCGGACTGCGTGGCGATCGCGCGCGGCCAGATCAGCGTGACGCCGCTGCACCTCGACCTGACCCACCGCGCGATGGTCGCGTCGCCGCCCTGGCCGCTGGACCGATCGCCGCGATGGTAGACTCGGCGGCATGACGCAGCCACTTCGCTCGAGGCGCGCGGTCGGATCGCTGGCGATCGTGGCCAGCCTCTTCCTCGCGGCCTGCGGGTGCGCCCCGAAGAAGGGCACCGACCCCGGCACCGGCAGCGCCGGCTCGGGCAGCGCGGGCTCCGGCAACGCCGCCGATTGCGAGGCCGCCCGCGCCAACGTGACCGCGCTCTACCAGAGCCAGTCGACCGTCGGCAACGCCGCGAAGAACGCGACCTTCGTCGCCGACAACGTGGCGATGGTGATGACCGACTGCGCCGCGGATCCGGCGAAGGTCGCGGCCTGCGCCGCCGCCGCGAAGTCCGTCGCCGATCTCGAGCGCGACTGCCTCCTGCCCATCGACGACGAGGGCAGCGAGGGCGATCGCCTCACGAAGTGAGAACTTGCCATCAACTTCGAATTCTCCGGTTCCGGAGGAGATCGGGACCGTCGTCCTCGACGGGGCCGTTCGATCGAACGGAGGCTGTCATCCGAAAGGAAGACAGCCTCTGATGCAACCCGCGCGCGCGGCGCGCGTCTCTCGCGGAGGGATCATGATCAGGACTGCGCTTCTCGCGCTCGCGCTGGCTGCGTGCGGCAGCAAGACTCCGGCTCCCGCGGAGCCCGACGACACGCTCACCGAGCACCCCGCCACCGGCGTCCACGCCGACACCGAGATCCACCGCCGCCGCGACGCCGCGTGCGAGGCGCTCGCGCCGCGCATCACCGCCTGCGCCGTCGAGGACGCGAAGGCGACGATGACGCCGGAGGAGCTCAAGTCGCTCGATCTCCCGGCGACCACGAAGATCCACCAGCGCGAGTTCATCAAGCAGTGCACCGCCGACGAGCTGTCGTCGCGCCAGGTCCGCGTCTACGAGGTGTGCACCAAGGAGGCGCCCGACTGCGCGGCGCTCGACGAGTGCCTGAAGAACGCCGAGCCCGGCGCCGGCGAGCACCCGCACGACGACGGCAACACCGCCGAGTAACGCGCGCCGCGGATCAGGGCGCCGCGGTGATGACGCCGCAGCCCACGCGCGCGCCGGCGTTGCCGGTCGGCTGGGTCGTGAAGTCGTCCACCTTCTCGTGGATGATGAAGCCCTTGCCGATGGCCGAGTCCTCACCGTCGCCGAGCGACGCGCCGTGCAGCGTGATCGTCTGGTCGACGGTGCCGTCAGCGCCCGCGGTCAGGTTACCGGCGTCGCCCATGTGATGCTCGGCCGCGTCGGGCGCGCCGTGGGCGTGCTTCTCGGGGTTCCAGTGGCCGCCCGCCGAGGTCGCGTCGGGCGCCGAGCAGTCGCCCTTCTCGTGGATGTGGAAGCCGTGCTCGCCGGGCGTGAGCCCCGCGAGCTTCGCGGTCAGCGTCACGCCGCCGGCGACCTCGACCAGCTCGATCGTGCCGCTGACGCTCGAGCCCGAGGCCGCGGCGATCGTCGCGGTCGCGTGCTTGGCCTCGGGCGGCGCGGGCATGTCGTGCGCCATCTCGTCGTGAGGCGTGGTGGGGGCCGTCGTCGACGACTTCTTGCAGCCGGCCGTGGCGGCCGCGAGGAACAGGAACGCGCAGAGGGTCTGTCGCATGCGGCGCATCATCCGGCAGAACCCGGTTTGCCACAACCTGGCGCGGATCGCCGCGCCGCGCGATGACCATGGCGCGTACGCGTTCTTCGTGTCAGCGCGCGAGCGCTACTTCATCCCGAGCTGCCACATCAGGAACGCATACGAGTCGGCGACCTGCTCGACCTTCTGCCGGACCATGTCGGCGCCGCTGTGGCCGGCGTTGCGCTGGATCCGCAGCCACACCGGGGCATCGCCACCGGTCGCCCACTGCAGCGCCGCGGCGAACTTGCGCGCGTGCATCGGATCGACGCGGTCGTCGTGATCCGAGCTCGACATGAGCACCGCGGGATAGCGCGTGCCCTCGGTCACGTGGTGGTACGGCGAGTACGCGTAGAGCGCCGCGAACTGTGCCGCGTCGTCGGCGCTGCCGTACTCCGGCACCCAGGTCGCGCCCGAGCCCGACAGGTGGTAGCGGACCATGTCGAGGAGCGGCACCTCGCACACCACCGCCTTGAACAACTCCGGCGCCTGCGTGATCGCCGCGCCCATGAGCAGGCCGCCGTTCGATCCGCCGCTTGCCGCGAGGTGCGCGGGCGAGGTCCAGCCGCTGTCGATCAGGTAGTGCGCCGCGCCGAGGAAGTCGTCGAAGACGTGCTGCTTCTGCAGCAGCATCCCGGCCTTGTGCCAGTCCTCGCCGTACTCGCCGCCGCCGCGCAGGTTGGGCACCGCGATCATGCCGCCGTGCTCGAGCCAGACCGCGTGCGCGCCCCACGACGAGCGCGACGACACGAACCCGGGCAGGGCGCTGACGTTGAAGCCGCCGTAGCCGGTGAGGAACACCGGGGTCGCGCCGTTCTTGACCGCGTCCTTGCGGTGAACGAGGAACATCGTGATCTCGGTCCCGTCCTTCGACGGATAGCGGACCTGCTCGGTGACGACCTGCGAGGTGTCGACCGGGAGCTCGACCCGGGCCCAGACCGCGACCGTGCCGGCCTTGATCGAGGCCTTGTAGATGACCTGCGGCTCGGTGAACGACGTGAACGACAGGTAGCCGGTGTCCTCGGTCGCGCGGCCGGTCATCGGGCTCGCGTTGCCGAGCGCGGGGATCGCGATCGTGTGCAGCAGCGCACCGTGCAGATCGTGGACCTCGACCTCGGTCGCGGCGTTGCGCAGGTAGCTGAGCACGAGGCTGCCGCCGACCAGCGACATCGCCTCGAGGGTCGCGTCGCGCTCGGCGACGATCTCCTTCCAGGCCGCGCGAGCCGGGTGCCGCGGATCCACGGCGAACACCCGGTAGCGCGGCGCGCCGTCGTTGGTATGGACGTAGAAGACATCCTTGAACGCGACGACGTCGAAGTTCGCGTCGACGCCGGCGACCAGCGTGGTCCAGTCGGCCTTCGGCTTGCGCAGGTCCTTCACGTACAAGTCGCTCGAGTTCCAGCCGTGCTGAACCCCGGCGAGCAACCAGTGACCATCGTCAGAGACGCTGGCGCCAACGAAGGTCGCCGGGTCACCGGTGCGCGCGCGGATGGTGGGATCCTTCACCGGGTCGGTGCCGAGCGCGTGGTAGCGGACCTCGGCGAAGCCGGGGCGCGCCGCGACCGAGACCTGCGCGCTCGGCTCGGGAACCCACGTGTAGTAGAAGCCCTTGCCGTCGGGCGTCCATGACGCCGCGCTGTACTTGGTGCCCGGGATGGTGTCGGCGAGCGTCTTGCCAGTCGCCACGTCGAGCACGAACAGCGTGGTCTCGTCGGCGTTGTGCTCGCTGCGCTTGTAGGCGACGTGCTTGCCATCCCAGCTCGGCCACCAGCCTCGCAAGCCGGCCGAGCCATCGGCCGACCACGTGCTCGGATCGAGCAGCACCTTTTCGGCGCCGTGCTCACCCTCGGTCCAGTAGATGACCGTCTTCTCCTGATCCTTGCGCTTGCGCGGGTAGAAGAAGCGGTTGCCGCGATGCGTGGGCTCGCCGATCGCGTCGAAGTAGAAGACCTCGGCGAGGCGCTTCGCGAGCGCGTCGCGACCGGAGATCGTCGCGAGGTGCGCCCGCGCGTAGGTGTCCTGCGCGGACATCCACGCCTGGACCTCGGGCGTCGACGGATCCTCGAGCCAGCGATACGGATCGAGGACCGCCGTGCCGTGGATCGTGTCGACCACGTCATCGCGACGGGTCGCGGGATAGTCCCGCGTCGAGGCGGGCGCGGGCGGCGGCGCGAGGTTCGGATCGGGGGTCATGGCGGACGGCGGCTCCACGGGCAGGGACGCGGGCTTGGGGCTCGAGCATCCGACCACGAGCGCGAGCACGAGCGCGTGCTTCGATCGAAGGAACATCGCGCGGTGATACCGCGTTCCGGGACGCGGCGCGGCGGCTACTCGGTCACGACCCGCCAGAACCCCGACGCGCCGTTGGACGAGTAGAGCAGGTGATGGCCCGGGTCGTAGCCCAGCGATCCGCCCTCGGTCATCGTCGGGCTGCGCAGCGGCGTCCACGTCAGGCCATCGCGCTCCGGCGAGGTGAGGAGGAAGTCGGTGCCCGGCGTGCAGAACCCGCCGAAGTAGCACCGGCTCATGTAGAGCGTGGTGCCGTCGCCGACCAGCCCGCCGGCGATCGGCCCGGTGTTCGGGACCAGCGTCCACGCGATGCCATCCGGGCTGCGGTACACGCCGTTCGACGCCGACAGGTAGAACACGCCGGCTGCGGTGCGGCGCATGCCCGCGCCCTGCAGGTGCGACGGGAAGAACGACGCGCCGGTCTCGTCCACGAGCTCCTTCCAGGTCGCGCCGCCGTCGGCGGTGCGGAAGAAGCCGCTGGTCTGCGAGCCCCAGATCCAGGTGCGCGGTCCGTCGAGGAAGTACAGCAGCTGGCCCTCGGCGCCGTTCCATCCCGGCTGCCCCGGCAACAGCGCCCAGGTCGCGCCCGCGTCCTTCGACTCCGCGATGCACGTCGTGACGCCGGGGAGCGTGCACTCCTCGTGGAAGGTGAGCAGCAGGTGGCGATGGTCCGCGGGATCGAGCGCGAGCACGTTGGCGAAGTTGTAGGTCAGGTGCGTCGCCAGCTCGGGCTGCGCCGGCGGCGGCCAGAGAATGTCCCAGTCGGCGCCGCCGTTGACCGACTTCCACAGCCCGCTGCCCTGGGTCGTGCCGTAGCCGCTGTTGGTGTAGACCACGTCCGGCTCGATCGGATCGACGACGAACGTCCAGTTCATCGCGTGATCCCACGCGCCGCCGTTGCGCCCGGTGTCGGTGCGCGCCCAGGTCGAGCCGCAGTCGGTCGACTTCCACATGTGCTGGTAGATCGTGCCCAGGTACACCGTGCCCGAGTTCACCGGATCGACCGCGAACGCGAACGTCTCGACGGTCTCGCCCTGCGCAGGGACGATGCCCGGCGGCGTGATCGCCTCCCACGTGCCCGGCGCGGCGAGCTGCCCGCACGCGCCGACGTTGACGCGCGCGTCGATGTCGCCGGGCGCCGCGTCGATGCCGGGGCTCGCGTCACCGGGGATCGAGGAAGCGCCGCCGCAGGCGGCCAGCGCGGCGAGCAGGATCGAGGGACGCACCATGGCGCGAGGGTACCGTGCGCGCGCGGCGCCCCGGGGGCCGCCCGGCTGGCGAAGGTCGGCAGCCGGGCAGGGCGGACGCGCGTCAGGGACTCGCCGCGCCGCGCATCGTTGTGTATGGTCGCGGCTCCGGTCCCATAGCTCAGCCGGATAGAGCGACGGTTTCCTAAACCGTAGGCCGCAGGTTCGATTCCTGCTGGGATCACGAGACAGATCGCGCCGAGCTCATCGATCGCAGCGGGCCGCGGACGCGGCGACGGCTAGCCCTTGATGAACGCCATCACGTCGGCGTTGAACTGCGCCGCGAGCGTCATCGGGAGCCCGTGGGGCGCGCCCTTGTAGACCTTGAGCGTGCCGCGCTTGAGGAGCTTCACCGCGAGCGGCGCCGAGTCGGCGAACGGGACGATCTGATCGTCGTCGCCGTGGATGAGCAGCATCGGGATGTCGATCTTCTTGAGGTCCTCGGTCAGGTCGGTCTCGGAGAAGACCTTCACGCACTCGTGCGCGCCGGCCAGCCCGGCCTGCATCGACTGCAACCAGAACTGGTCGCGGAGCCCCTGCGTCACCTTCGAGCCCGCCCGATTCGCGCCGAAGAACGGCGCCGACAGGTCCTGGTAGAACTGCGAGCGGTTGCCCGCGACGCCGGCGCGGATCTCGTCGAAGGCGGTGATCGGCAGCCCGCCGGGGTTGGTCTCGCTCTTGATCATGACCGGCGGGATCGCCGACACCAGCACCCCCTTGGCGACGCGCCGGGTGCCGTGCCGTCCGAGGTAGCGCGTGACCTCGCCGCCGCCGGTCGAGTGCCCGACCATGATCGCGTCCTTCAGCTCGAGCTTGTCGAACAGGACCGCGAGATCGTCGGCGTACGTGTCCATGTCGTTGCCGGTCCACGTCTGCCCCGAGCGCCCGTGCCCGCGGCGATCGTGCGCGATCGCCCGGTAGCCCCGGGACGCGAAGAAGAGCAGCTGCTCGTCCCACGCGTCGGCGCTCAGCGGCCACCCGTGGCTGAAGACGATCGGCTGGCCCTTGCCCCAGTCCTTGTAGAAGATGCTCGTGCCGTCCTTGGTCGTGATGGTGCCCATGGTGTGGTCGTCCTTTCCCTGTTGCCTCGCGGCGACTGCAGGGTCCATGCCGCGCGCCGCGGCGCTGCGGGCGCCGCCGGCATCGCGTTTGCTGCCGGTGCGAGTTCATGTCGACGCTCGCCGCCCGCCGGCTCGCCGCCGCGCTGTTCTCGATCGCCGGCTGCGCGTCGTCCACCGCGCCGACGAGAGGAAGCCCTGCGATGCCAAGCGTCACGCCCGCTGTCCCTGCCGGTTTCACCGCGGCGCCCGTCGTGACCGACGCGATCGAGGGCCCCGCGCGCCTCGTCGTCGACGCGCCGCTGCCTGACTCGCTCGCGAAGGGGCTGGTGGTGATCCGCTACCGGACCGAGAACCTGCGCATCATGCCGGTGTTCGGGCTCGCCGCGCTCGCCGTGTCTCCGCGCCTCGGCCACCTCCACATCACGCTCGACGGCGCGCCGTGGCACTGGGTCGACGCCAGCGGCGAGCCCATCATCGTGCAGTGGCTACCGCCCGGGCCGCACGCGATCCTCGTCGAGCTCGCCGACCCGACCCACCACGTGATCGACAGCGCGACCGTCAGGTTCGAGATTCCGGAGACGGCTCGTCGCTGAGGAACGCGTGCAGCGCGGCCACCACCTGCGCGCCCTCGCCGATCGCACCGCCCACGCGCTTGACCGATCCGGCGCGCACGTCGCCCACCGCGAACACGCCCGGCACGGTCGACTCGAGCGGCGCGGCCGCGCGCCCGGTACGCAGGTCCGAGGTCGCGCCGGTGATCACGAAGCCGGTCTGGTCGAGGGTGACACCGCAGCTCGCCAGCCACGCGGTGGCCGGGTCGGCGCCGACAAACAGGAACATGTTCCTGATCGCGGCGGCGGCCTCCGTGCCCGCGCGGTGATCGCGCCAGGTGACGCGCTCGAGGCCCGTGTCCGAGCCATCGAGCGCGACGACCTCGGTGCGCGTCATCAGCTCGATGTTGGGCGCGGCGCGGATCCGATCGATCAGGTAGCGCGACATGCTGTCGGCGAGGCCGTCGCCGCGCACCATCATGCGAACCCGGGCCGCGCTGCCAGCCAGGTAGACCGCGGCTTGCCCGGCGGAGTTGCCGCCGCCGACCAGCACCACGTCCTGGTCCTTGCACATCGCGCCCTCGATCGGCGACGCCCAGTACCAGACCCCGCGCCCCTCGAACGCCCCCAGGTTCTCGATCGCGGGGCGCCGGTACCGCGCGCCGCTCGCGATCACCACCGCGCGCGCGCGGAGGCGCTGCCCGCCATCGAGCATGAGGCCGAGCGCGCCATCGGCGCGGCTGCAGTCGAGCCCGGTGACCTCCACGGGGATCAGGATCTCCGCGCCGAACTTCCGCGCCTGGACGTAGGCGCGCGCCGTGAGCGCCTGGCCCGAGATCCCGGTGGGGAAGCCGAAGTAGTTCTCGATGCGCGCGCTGGCGCCGGCCTGGCCACCGAACGCGCGACCGTCGAGCACGACCACGGACAGGCCCTCCGACGCGGCATACACCGCGGTCGCGAGCCCCGCGGGACCGCTGCCGACCACCGCGACATCGAAGAGCCGATCCGCGGAAAGATCGCCGATCATGCCGAGCTCGCGCGCGAGCTCGACCTCGCGCGGGTTGCGCAGCACGGCGCCGTTCGGGCACACGACCACCGGCCAGTCCCGCGGCCCCGGCGCGACGCTCGCGACCACCGCGGCGGCCGCGGGATCGAGCGGCGGCTCGAGCACGTGGTGCGGGTAGCTGTTGCGCGTGAGGAAGCCGCGCAACCGGATCACGTCGCCCGACGATGGCGTGCCGATCAGCACGGGTCCGGCGCGACCGCCGGTGATCAGGTTCACGCGGCGGAGGACGAGCGCGCGCATGATGCGCTCGCCGAGCTCGGCCTCGGCGATCAGCAGCGCGCGCAGGCCCTCGGGTGGGATCAGGATCGTGTCGACGTCGCCCTCGGCGTGGCCGTCGACGAGCGCCCCGGCGTGATCCGACAGGGACGCGACCTCGGCCAGGAACCCGCCCGGCCCGTGCTCGACGACCGGCGTGACCTGGCCGAGGCCGTCGCGCGCCGTGACCGCGACGTGTCCACGCAGGATGATCGACATCCCGGACGCCGCCTTGCCGGCCTCGAGCAGCGGCTCGCCGTCGCGGTAGTGGCGGGGCGCGCCGAACCGGCGGAGTCGCCCGATCTCCTCGGCGGTCAGCGTCGGGAACGCCTGATCGTAGCGGCCCTTCAGCGCGACCCGCGCAGCGCGCTCGACCTCGTCGTGTGGCATCGCCATCGCGCGCTAGCCCCTGATGAACGCCAGCACGTCGGCGTTGAACTGCGCGGCATGGGTCATCGGCAGCCCGTGCGGCGCGCCGTTGTAGACCTTGAGCGTGCCGCGCTCGAGCAGCTTGGTCGTGAGCGGGCCGTGGTTCGCGAACGGCACGAACTGATCGTCGTCGCTGTGGATGACGAGCATCGGGATGGCGATCCGCTTCAGGTCCGCGGTGAAGTCGGTCTCGGACTGCGCCTTCACGCACTGGTACGCGCCCGCGATCCCGCACTGCATCGACTGCAGCCAGAACTGCTGCTGCACGCCCCGCGGCACCTTGGCGCCGGGCCGGTTGGCGCCGAAGAACGGCGCCGACGCGTCGCGGTAGTACTGCGAGCGGTTGGTCGCGATGCCGACGCGGACCTCGTCGAACGCCGATAGCGGCACGCCGCCCGGGTTGGCCTCGGTCTTCAGCATGAGCGGCGTGATCGCCGAGACCAGCACGCCCCTGGCGACGCGACGCGTGCCGTGCCGCCCCAGGTATCGCGCGATCTCGCCGCCGCCCGACGAATGCCCGATGACGACCGCGTCCTCGAGGTCGAGCTTCTCGAACAGCGCCGCCAGATCGTCGGCGTAGGTGTCCATGTCGTTGCCGGTCCACGGCTGGCCCGAGCGACCGTGGCCGCGGCGATCGTGGGCGATGGCGCGATAGCCGTGGGACGCGAAGAACAGCAGCTGCTCGTCCCATGCGTCCGCGCTGAGCGGCCAGCCGTGGCTGAACACGATCGGCTGGCCCTTGCCCCAGTCCTTGTAGAAGATGCTCGTGCCGTCCTTGGTCTTGATCGAGGTCATGCCCGGGGTTCCTTCACTGGCGCGCGGCCGGGGCGGTGCGGTCCTGGCGACGGCCGAGGTCGGAACCCACGCGGCCGCGGCGAGCGCGGCGCCGCCGACGAGCATCTCGCGACGACTGAGGCCTTGATGAGGAGGTCTGGTCATGGGCCTGCCTTGTTCGAGTTGTCCGCAACGTCGAGCACGCGCCATGCCAGCGCGTGCTCGACGCGCGGGCCGATGACACGCTGCCGTCCGCCGACTTCGTGGTCACGGTGGCGAGTGATTGGCCCGCGCGGACAAGATGCGGCCACGCCCGCGGGACCGCGACGTGCGGACCTCCGCCTGGCGCGCGGTTTGCTGCGCAGCGCCGCCGAGGCGGCGTGATCGCCGCACGCGAGGGTCAGGCGGAGTAGTGTTGCGCCGAACGGGGGCGGGGGCTGCGATGACCATCGATGCGACCGAACGCGCCGAGCTGGAGCAGCTGCGGCTCGCGACCCGGCTCTCGGGTGTGGCCACCTGGAACGTCGAGCTCGAGGGCGGCGCGCTGGCGGGCGCCCGGCTGGGCGTCGGGACCAGCGTGTTCGAGTCGATCGGGTACGCGCGAGGGGAGGCGCCGGCCACGCTCGACGCTGGCCTCGCGCTCGCGATCCACCCGGGCGACCGCGCGCGCGTCGTCGCGAGCCTGCAGGCCTGTCTCGACGGGGCGACCGCGCAGTTCGAGGTCGAATACCGCGCCCGCCACAAGGACGGCTCGCTGCGCTGGAAGCTCGGGCGCGGCGTGGTGATCCGCGACGCCGCGGGGCGGCCGGCGCGCATCGCGGGCACCAGCGTCGACGTCACGCGCCTCAAGCAGGTCGAGGCGGACGCGCGCGACGCCAGCGCGCGACTCGAGGTCGCGGCGGAGCTCGCGGGCTTCGCGGTCACGGAGTGCGATCTGCGCGGCGCGGGCGATGCGGAGGAGGCGATGGTGATGATCGGCTCCGACCTGGACCGGCAGCGCCGCTGGCCGCCCGCGCGTGCGCACGACGACTTCCGGGAGACCATCGTCGCGGAGGACCTGCCGCACATCACGATCGCGGTCGACGCGTGCCTCCGCGGGATCGCGCCGGATCCGCTCGTCCAGTACCGTCAGCGCAACCCCCGCGATGGCGCCGTGCGCTGGCGCCTCGGTCGCGGCCGGTGCTACTTCGACGAGACCGGCGCACCGGTGCGCTACATCGGCGTGTCGCTCGACATCCAGGAGCTCCGGGCGGCGCAGGAGGAGGCGCGCCGCGCCGTGGAGCAGCAGCAGCTGGCGACGCGCCTCTCGGGCGTCTCGCCCTGGACCATCGAGCTCGACGACGGCGACGTCGCGCGCGCCGCGCGCTCGGCCGTCGCGTCCGCGATCCTCGGCGAGGACCGCGCGCGCTTCCTGCGCGACCTGGCGGCGTGCGTCGAAGGCGACGCGGAGCAGATGGACGGGGAGTACCGGGTCCGCCACCCGGACGGCACGCTGCGCCATCACCTCACGCGCGGCGTGGTCGAGCGCGACGCCCGGGGACGCGCGACCCGGATCACCGGCGTCAGCATCGACGTCACCCGCATCAAGCAGGCCGAGGAAGAGGTGCGGGTCGCCGAGGAGCTGGCGCACCGCGCGGCGCAACAGCTCCGCGTCGCCACCGAGTTCTCCGGGGTCGGCGCCTGGGGCTACGAGCTGATCGACGGCGACCTGGCGCGCGCGACCTCGATCTTCGCGGTCGACGGGGTGGTGGCGTCGCTCGGCTACGAGCCCGACGATGTCCCGCGCGACATCGCGGGCCGCCTGCGCGCGGTGGTCGTTTCCGACGATCAGGCGCGCATGCAGCAGGCGCTGGAGGATTGCGCCACCGGGAAGACGCCGCAGTTCGAGGCAGAGGCCCGCTTCGTCCGGAAGGACGGGACCATCGTCTGGCGGCTGGCCCGGGGCGTCGCCATCCGGGATGCGATGGGCGGCCCGGTCACCTTCATGGGGACCGCCGTCGACATCACGCAGCTCAAGCACACGCAGGCGGAGCTCGAGCGGGTCAAGGATCGCCTGGAGCTCGCGGTGGCCGGCTCGAAGGCCGCCACCTGGGACATCGAGCTCCCCGCCGACGGCGACGTCTCGCGATCGCGCGCGGTCTACAACAACGTCTGGGAGCTCCTGGGGTACGAGCGGGCTCCGGTTGGCGCGGGCGTCGATGCCGCGCTCGTCGACGCGATGGTCCCGGCGGCCCGCGACGCGCTGATGGCGCAGATCCTGAGCTTTCTGGCCGGCCCCGGTCGCGCGTGGGAGCAGGAGGTGTGCGTGGCGCACCGGAGCGGCGCGCCGCTGTGGCTGCTCACGCGCGGCGTCGTCGCGCGCGATGCCGGCGGGCGACCGACGCGCTTCACCGGCACGGCGATCGACATCACCGATCGGCGGCTGGTCGAGGCGGCGCTGCAGGCGAGCGAGCAGCGCTTCCGCGGCACGTTCGAGAACGCGGCGGTCGGCATGATCCTCACGGACCCCGACGGCCGGCTCGTCGAATACAACGCGCGCTTCTGCGAGTTCCTGGGCTACACGCGCGAGGAGCTGCGCGGGCGCGAGTTCGTCGAGCTCATGCTCCCCGACGAGGCCGCCGACGACCTGGACCGACAGCGCCGCGTCGTCCGCGGCGACATCCCGTCGTTCACGCGCGACAAACGTTACGCCCGCAAGGACGGCACGATCGTCTGGGGCAACATCACCGTCTCGGTCATCCAGCGGCACGCCGACGGGACCCCCGTCCACGTCATGGGCATCCTGCAGGACATCACGGAGCGCAAGGCGCTCCAGGTCGCGATCGAGCACGCGCACGCGCGTGTCGAGCTGGCGCTGCGCGGCTCCGACATCGCCGTCTACCACGGTGATTTTCGTGATGGCGATCTGGCGCGCACGCGGTGGACGTACTTCAACATGTGGGAGCCGCTGGGCTTCGACGCGGCCAGCGTGCCCGACGGCGCATCGCAGCGCATGGGCCTCGCGATCCACCCCGATGACCGCGCGGCGGTGGTCGCGCAGTTCCAGGCCGCCGTGCAGCGCCGGTCGCGCGACTGGTACGTCGAACACCGCGTGCTGCACCGCGACGGTACGGTGCTCTGGCGACTCGCGCGCGGCACGCTGGTCTTCGACGACGCGGGCGCGTTGCGCTCGATGGTCGGCACGGAGGTCGACATCACCAGGCTCAAGGCGATCGAAGACGAGCTCCAGCGCGCGCGGGAGGCGGCAGAGGCCGCCAACCGCGCCAAGGACGAGTTCCTCGCCAACGTCAGCCACGAGATCCGGACGCCCATGAACGCGATCCTCGGCATGACCGAGCTCGCGCTCGACTCGGCGCCCAGCGAGCATCAGCGCCAGCTGCTGACGACGGTGCGCTCGGCCGCCACGAACCTGCTCGCGATCATCAACGACCTGCTCGACTTCTCGAAGATCGCGTCGGGGCGGCTGTCGCTCGAGCACGCCGACTTTTCGCTGCGCGCCGCGGTCGGCGACACGCTGCGCGCGCTTGCGGTGCGCGCGCACCGCAAGGGGCTCGAGCTGCGGTGTCGCGTGCAGCCGGAGGTGCCCGACGCGCTCGCGGGCGACGCCGGTCGACTGCGCCAGGTCCTCATGAACCTGGTGGGCAACGCGATCAAGTTCACGCCGCGCGGGGAGGTCGAGGTCGACGTCGATCTCGCGACCGCGTCGTCCGCGGGGCCCGCGGTGCCGTTGAACTTCACCGTGCGCGACACCGGCATCGGCATCGCACGGGACAAGCAGGCGGCGATCTTCGAGGCCTTCGAGCAAGCGGACGCGTCGACGACGCGCAACTACGGCGGCACCGGGCTCGGTCTCACGATCTCCGCCCGGCTCGCGAGCCTCATGGACGGCGGCATCACGGTCCAGAGCGCGCCGGGATGCGGCAGCACGTTCCGGTTCACCGCCCGGTTCGCGCGGACGATGGGCCCCGCCGCGGCGACGGTCTCGCCCGAGCGCCTCGCCGACCTGCGGGTGCTCGTGGTCGACGACGACGCGGCCTCGCGGCGCCTGCTCGTCGAGTGGCTGGCGAGCTGGCGCATGCAGCCCGCGTCGGTCACCGGCGCCACGGAAGCGCTGGCCGCGCTGACCAGCGCGCAGGGCGCTCGGGCGCCGTTCGCCGTGGTGTTGCTCGACGCGCGCGTGCCCGAGTTCGACCGGATCGCGCTGGCGGCGGAGGTCCGGCGGCGGTGGGAGACCGGCGCGCCGCGGGTGATCCAGCTGCGCACGCCGGTGCAGCAATCGGAGCTGCTCGAGGCGATCTGGGCGGCGATGAACCTCGAGCTCACGGCCCCGACCCGATCCACGGGTCGCCGGCCCGAACACGCGCGCCCGCTGCGCGTCCTCGTCGCCGAGGACAACGAGCTCAACGTGACGCTCTTGCGGGAGCTCCTGGCCCAGCGCGGACACCGCGCGCAGTTCGCTGGTGACGGGCGGACCGCGCTGGCGCTGGCGCTGCAGGGCGACCTCGACCTGATGCTGCTCGATCTCCACATGCCGGAGCTCGACGGCTTCGAGGTGGTCCAGGCGATCCGCGACCACGAGCGCGGCACGGGGCAGCACCTGCGGATCATCGCGCTCACGGCGCGCTCGTCGGCGCAGGATCGCGCGCGGTGCCTCATCGCCGGGATGGACGAGTTCCTGGCCAAGCCGATCGAGGCCGCGGTCCTGTGGGCGGTCATGGAGCGCGTGGAGGTCGACCCGCTCGCCGCGCCAGCGCCAGCGCCGCGGGCCGCGGAGCCCGGGCTGCTCGACGCGCAGGCGATCCTGCGCGCGTGCGGACGGCATGCCGCGGCCCTGGAGCGGCTGCGCCTGGTGTTCCGGCGGAGCCTGCCGGCGCAGAGCGGGCGGCTCCGCGCGGCGCTGGCGCGCGCCGATCTGCGGGAGCTGCGCGAGGCCGCGCACCAGCTGACGGCGACGGTCGGTCCGTTCTCGACGGTGACCGCCGGCGTCGCCTCGGCGCTGGAGGACGCGGCGGTGCGCGGGGAAGGCGAGCGCTGCGCGGCGCTCGCGACGCGGCTCGACGCGCTGTGCGACGCGCTACTCGACGCGACGGTGACGCTATCGATCGATGCGCTGGCGCCGGCGCTGGCGTAGGCGCGCGTCGCTAGGGCGCGTGGTAGTGCACCGGCGGCGCCTCGCCGGCGAACGCGGCGAGCTCGTCGAGGCTCGCGTCGTCGGGGTAGCAGTACGCCCAGGCCTCGCCGGGCTCGAACGAGCGGATCACGGGGTGGCTGCGGGCGCGCGCGTGCTTGCTCGCGTGCCGGTTGGGCGAGCTATCACAACACCCGACGTGCCCGCAGGTCAGGCAAAGGCGGAGGTGGACCCAGCGAGCCCCGATCGCGAGGCAGTCGACACAGCCGAGCGCGCTCGGGGTCACGCCATGATCGCGATGGAGGACGGCGGCGAGGTGACGGCAGGGCGCTTGCGGATCGGGCACGGCGATCCCTTCTAGCGCGCGCGGACCAGCGGGGTGTCGACGAGGTGCTCGCTCACGAACCAGACCTGGGCCTCGTTGGCGCGCACGACCTCGCTGATGACCAGATCGGCGGTGCCGTCGTCGCCCAGCTCGGCCGCCTTGCGCGCGAGGGCGCGCGCCGCGATCAAGATGTGCTGGTGCGCCTCGAGCAAGCGCGACACCTGCACGGGCACCTCCTCGCGGCCGCGCGGCGGTGACTCGATCCGCGTCAGCTGCGCGACGTCGCTCGCCATCGCGATCGCGATGCCGCCGAGGGTCTGGACCCGCTCGGCGAGCTCGTCGACGATCTCGGTCTGGACGCTGGCGTGCTTGTCGAACAGCAAGTGCAGCTCGTAGAAGGTCGGGCCCGACACCTGCCAGTGATGCTTCTTGTACATGTCGCGCAGCGAGATCGAGTCCGCGAGGATCTGGTTGAGGCCGGCGACCGACACCGCGCGCGCCTCGTCGCTGAGGCCCAGCGGATATCGGGTCAAGGTGCCGTAGGCCTGGATCTCCTTGCCGCGCTGGCCGAGGATCGGCTGGGCTTCCACGGGTTGCTTCGTGCTCATGGCGAGTCCTTTGTCAGGGTTGTCATGCAGGTCCAAAGCAGGTCGCGTGCCGGACGGGGCGCGGGCGCGCCCGCCTGCGGATCGCGGCGCGAGGGCGCGCGCGGGTGAACATTGGCCACGCGGTGACCGCGGGTTGGCCGGGGTGGCCAGGCTCGAGCCACCCCGCGCGCGTGGGTGCCGTGCGCCGCGCCGTGCGCCGCGCCCGTGCTCCGCGCGCACGCGATCGCGGCCTCGTTCGTGCAACGCGCCCGACCCGAGTCGATCACCACGATCGAAAGGAGCCGCCATGACCCCCGCGTACATCCTCGACGCCGTCCGCACGCCGCGCGGCCGCGGCAAGCCCGGCAAGGGCGCGCTCAGCGGCATCCACCCCCAGGAGCTGTTCGCGCAGGTGCTGAGCGCGCTCGCCGGCCGCGTCGGCTTCGCGCCGCGCGAGGTCGACGACGTGCTCGTCGGCGTGGTCTCGCAGGTGGGCGAGCAGGGCGCCAACCTCGCGCGCAACGCCGTGCTCGCCGCGGGCTGGCCCGACGAGGTCTCCGGCGCGACCGTCAACCGCTTCTGCGGCTCCGGGCTGCAGGCGGTGAACCTCGCCGCGATGGGCGTCGCGTCCGGCGCACAGCAGCTCGTCGTCGCGGGCGGGGTCGAGAGCATGTCGCGCGTGCCGATCGGCGCTGACGGCGGCGGCATCGATGGCAACAACCTCCACCTGCGCGAGCGGGTCTTCCAGGTCCCGCAGGGGGTCGCGGCCGATCTGATCGCCACCCTCGAGGGCTTCTCGCGGGCCGAGGTCGACGCGTTCGCGCTGCGGTCGCAGGCGCGCGCGGCCCGGGCGATCGAGGGGCGCCGGTTCGCGCGCACGCTCGTGCCGGTCGTCGATCCGCGCACCGGTCGGGTCGCGCTCGATCACGAGGAGTATCCGCGCCCGGACACCACCGCCGCGGCCCTCGCCGCGCTGCCCCCGTCGTTCGCCGCGATCGGCGCGATGCCGGCGGGCCCACGCGGCGAGACCCTCGATCAGCTCGCCCTCGCGCGGTTCCCACAGGCGCACGCGATCGATCACGTCCACACCGCCGGCAACTCGAGCGGCATCGTCGACGGCGCCGCGGCGGTCGCGATCGCGTCGGAGGCCTACGTGCGCCGGAGCGGCCAGAAGCCGCGCGCCCGCATCCGCGCGGTCGCGAGCGTCGGCAGCGACCCGGTGCTCATGCTGACCGCGCCGGGCCCGGTCAGCCGCAAGGCGCTGTACCTCGCCGGCATGAACGTCCGCGACATCGACCTGTGGGAGATCAACGAGGCGTTCGGCGCGGTGGTGTTGCAGGTGATGCGCGCGCTCGAGCTCGACCCCGAGCGCGTGAACGTCAACGGCGGCTCGATCGCGCTCGGCCACCCGCTGGGCGCGACCGGCGCGATGTTGCTGGGGAGCGCGCTCGACGAGCTCGAGCGCAGCGACCTGACCACTGCGCTGGTCACGCTGTGCATCGGCGGCGGGCAGGGCGTCGCGACGATCCTCGAGCGCGTGTAGCGAGGGTGTCGATCGCGTCACGCCGGCGCGATCGGATCGTCGATGCCCTCGTCTCCGTGCGCGAGATCGCCATCGGGACGCGCGTCCTTCGGGCCGCGACGATCGCGCCTCTCGGGCGCGTTCGAGCCCGGCTCGGCGTCGCCGGGTGATGAGGTCCTCGCGGGTTCACGGGTGCGCATGAGTTTCCACATGGCCTGACTCCCAGCAGCCCGTGTGCCAGGGCTGCATGAAGCGAACGGTCACGCGCGCTCACCTCGGTTTGGCGCGGCCGACCCGGCGGTGCTCGAGCGAGCCGCCGTGCTCGACGCCGGCCGCGATCGCGGCCTCGTCGACGACGATGTCGTCAGGGTTGTGCAGCCGATCGGTCTGCACGAGTGGCCGCACGACCAGCGGGCGGTCGTCGTCGGCGGGGGGCCTGGTTCGCGAACGGGTGGACATGAGCGACGAGTCCTTTCGTGGAGAGTTCGTGGCCACGCGCTGCGTGGCCATCATCCAAACGTGAACGAGAAGACCTCGAGCCCGGGCTCGAGGAGCTGGAGCTCGACCTCGCGATCGCGGACCGGCCCGGGCTGCCGGACCACCTGATACAGCCGCGGTTCGGTGACGAGGATGTCACCGGCGGGGGCGACGTCCTCGCCGCGGGCCGCCCCGAGCGGGGCGCCGTCGAGGGTGATCCGGACGCGCACCGCCGCGCCGGCGCGCGCCGGGCCCATCACGATGTGGAGGTCCCGCGCGTGGAAGCGCACGACGATCCGCGCCCCGGCCTCATCGCCGACCGCTGACTCGCGCCGGATCGTCCACGCGCCTGTGGTGCTCCACGCATCGTGCGGCGGCGCCGCGCGCGCGGCGCCGACATAGATCTCCGACGTCTGCAGGTCGTCCCAGTCGGGCGCGGCCTCCAGGCCACGAGCCTCGACCGCGACCGGTTCGCCGCCCGCCGATCGATCGCCGACCTCGGCGAGCAACTGCCGGATGACGCGTTCCGATGCGTCGTATTCGCCTTCGCCGAACACGTGATGTCGAATACGCCCACGCGCGTCGACGAAGTAGAGCGCAGGCCAGTAGAGGTTGTGGAACGCGTTCCAGATCGCATGGCTGCTATCGATCGCGATCGGATACGTGATCCGCATCGCGTCGGCGGCGCGCTGCACGCGCGCCGCATCGCGCTCGAAGCCGAACTCGGGCGTGTGAACGCCGATCACGACCAGCCCGCGATCGCGATACCGGTCGGCCCATGCCCGCACGTACGGGAGCTGCCGACGCCAGTTGATGCACGAGAACGTCCAGAACTCGACGACGACGACTTTCCCGCGCAATCCGGCCGCGCTCAGTGGCGCCGTGTTGATCCAGCCGGTCGCGCCGTCGAACGACGGCATCGCGCCCTCGAACGAACGCGGGAATGCCGGGCGCTCCTCGTCGGGCTCGTCGCCGAGCCCGTAGCGCCCACTGACGCCAAGCGCGGCGCCGAGCGCAGCCGCGACCCCGACCGTGCCACCGACGAGTCCTCGCCTGGTCATGCGCGCCACTGGTGCACGCGCGGTGCCACCGACGTCCTCGCGAGCGCCTGGCGAGCGAGCCCACCAGCGAATCACGCGCAACCGGAACCTCGATCCGGCGCTTGACCCTCCACCACCTCGGCGCGAGCATCCTGCCGGGGGCGTGTCGCATGGGCCGCGTGTTGCTGATCGATGATGACGTCGGCGTGATTCCGGAGCAGGTCCGGACCGCGTTTCCAGGTCCGGACCACGCCGTCGAGGTCGTGGACACCGGATCGCACGGCATCGCGAGCGTGCGCGCCGCGCCGCCCGACGTGATCCTCCTCGATCTGCGGCTGCCCGACGGCTCGGGGCTCGCGGTGTTCGAGGAGATCCGCGGCATCGATGCGCGCATCCCGGTGATCTTCGTGACGACGGCCAAGAGCGCGGACACCGCGATCGAGGCGATGAAGCAGGGCGCGTTCGACTACCTGCACAAGCCGCTCGAGCTCCAGGAGCTCCAGCGCGTCGTCGGCGAGGCGCTCGACGTCGCGCGGCGGATGCGATCGCCGGTCCACCTCGTCCCGGGCGAGCGCGACGGCGAACTCGACAACGCCATGTTCGGCACCGATCCGCGGATGCTCGAGATCTACAAGGCGATCGGCCGCGTCGCGGCGCAGGACGTGACGGTGCTGATCACCGGCGAGAGCGGCACGGGCAAGGAGCTGGTCGCGCGCGCGATCTACCAGCACGGCGGGCGCGCGCAGGCGCCGTTCTTCGCGCTCAACTGCGCGGCGATTCCCGATCACCTGTTCGAGAGCGAGCTCTTCGGCCACGAGAAGGGCGCGTTCACCGGCGCCGACCGCCGGCGGATCGGGAAGTTCGAGCAGTACAGCGGCGGCACGGTCCTGCTCGACGAGATCGGCGACCTGCCGCTGCCGCTCCAGGCGAAGATCCTCCGGCTCTTGCAGGAGCAGACGTTCGAGCGCGTCGGCGGGACCGAGACGTTGCGCAGCGACGTGCGCGTGCTCGCGGCGACGCATCGCGATCTGCGGGCGTGGGTGGCCGAGGGCAAGTTCCGCTCCGACCTCTACTACCGGCTCAGCATCTTCACGATTCACCTCCCGCCGCTGCGCGACCGCGGCCGGGACATCGAGCAGCTCGTCCTTCACTACGTCGCGCGCTTCAGCCGCGAGCTGAAGCGCGAGATCCGCGAGGTCGACCCCGAGACGCTCGAGCGCCTGCGGGCGTATGCGTGGCCGGGCAACATCCGCGAGCTGCAGAGCGTGATCAAGCAGGCGCTGCTGCGGGCGAGCGGCACGGTCCTGCTGCCCGCGTTCCTGCCCGAGCTCGGGAGCGATCCGCCGGTGGCGCCCGTGATCGCCCCGCCGGCGCTTCCCGCGCCCGCGGCCGCACCGATCCAGGTGTTCGATGTCGACGCGTTCATTCGCGATCAGCTGACGCGCGACACCCACGACGTCTACGCCGGCACGCACCGCCACGTCGATCGCCTGCTGCTGGTGCGCGCGCTCGAGCGCACCGACGGCAACCAGCGCGAGGCCGCGCACCTGCTCGGGATCTCGCGGCAGACGATGCGCACCAAGCTGCGCGCGCTCGGGCTGACCATCAGTCCGGCGTTCGAGATCGACGACGAGAGCGCGTAGCGCCGCCGCCGACCAACGTTGCGACACCGTGGCCACGCCTTGGCCGTCGGCGTGGCCACGCCTTGGTCACGCCGTGGTCGCGCTGCGATCGATGACCGCCAGGCGTGCGGCATCGCCGCGGCATGGTCGTTGCTCCGAGCGGCCTCACCATGCTGCGCCATCGCCTCCGCGCTCTCGCCGCGTTCGCTGCCGCCGTCGCGCTGCCGTCGAGCGGCTGCGACTCCACGACCACCACCAACGCTCGTCCGAAGGAGAACCAGACCGTGAAGCCCACCACCAGCTCTCACCCCAGCGAGGCGGAGGCGATCCGCCCGTTCACCGTCCACGTGCCGCAGGCGGAGCTCGACGAGCTCCGCCGCCGCGTGCAGGCCACGCGGTGGCCCGACAAGGAGACCGTGGCGGATCAGTCGCAGGGCGTGCCGCTCGCGACGCTGAAGCCGCTCGTCGCGTACTGGGGCACCGACTACGACTGGCGCAAGGCCGAGGCCGCGCTCAACGCGTTCCCGCAGTTCATGACGCGGATCGACGGGCTCGACATCCACTTCATCCACGTGAAGTCCAAGCATCCCAACGCGATGCCGCTCATCATCACGCACGGCTGGCCGGGGTCGATCTTCGAGCTGACCAAGACGATCGATCCGCTGGTCAACCCGACCGCCCACGGCGGCAAGGCCGAGGACGCGTTCGACGTCGTGATCCCGTCGATGCCGGGCTATGGCTTCTCCGAGCGGCCGACCACCACGGGCTGGAACCCCGATCGCATGGGGCGCGCGTGGGACGTGCTGATGAAGCGCCTGGGCTACGACCACTACGTCGCCCAGGGCGGCGACTGGGGCTCGGTCGTCGCCGACGTGATGGCGAAGCAGGCGCCGCGCGGGCTGCGCGGGATCCACGTGAACATGCCGGCCACGATCCCGCCCGCGGTCGCCGAGGCGCTCACGCGCGGCGGCCCACCGCCGGCCGGGCTCGCGCCCGACGAGAAGGCCGCGTACGAGCAGATGGACGCCTTCTACAAGCAGGGCGGGGCGTACGGCGCGATGATGGTGACGCGCCCGCAGACGATCGGCTACGCGCTCACCGACTCGCCGGTCGGCCTCGCCGCGTGGTTCTACGACAAGATGGCGGCGTGGACGTACAGCGGCGGCGATCCCCTCAAGGTCCTGACGCGCGACGAGATCCTCGACGACATCACGCTCTACTGGCTGACCAACACCGAGACCTCGGGCGCGCGGCTCTACTGGGAGAACAACGCGAACAACTTCAACGCGGTCGACATCGCCATCCCGGCGGCGATCACGGTCTTCCCCGGTGAGATCTACCGCGCGCCGAAGAGCTGGGCCGAGCAGGCCTATCACAAGCTCATCTACTTCCACGCCGTCGACAAGGGCGGTCACTTCGCAGCGTGGGAGCAGCCCGAGCTATTCGCGTCGGAGCTGCGCGCGGCGTTCAAGTCGCTGCGCTGATGGAGGCTGCCATGACCGTCATGTCCGACCTCGATGTCATCGACCGGGACCGGCGGCGCTTCCTGGGCGCCGCCGCGACGGTGGCCACGGCCACGCTCGCCGTCACGCGCGCCGCCGCGGCGCCAGCGCAGCGCGCCGCGCCCGCGAAGCGCACCGGTGGCTTCGGCGCGATCAAGCAGATCGACGCCGGGCTCCTGAACGTCGGCTACGTCGACGAGGGGCCGGCCAGCGGGCCGCCGGTGATCCTCCTGCACGGCTGGCCCTACGATATCCACGCGTTCGTCGAGGTGGTGCCGCGGCTAGCCGCCGCGGGCTACCGCGTGATCGTGCCGCACCTGCGCGGCTACGGGACCACGCGCTTTCGCGCGAGGGACACGTTCCGCAACGGCCAGCAGTCGGCGTTCGGATCCGATCTGATCGCGCTGATGGACGCGCTCCACATCGACAAGGCGGTCATCGCGGGCTTCGACTGGGGCGCGCGCACCGCGAACGTCGTCGCCGCGCTGTGGCCGGCGCGCTGCAAGGCGATGGTCGCGGTCAGCGGCTACATCATCGTGAACCTCGAGGCCAACAAGCTGCCGCTGCCGCCGGCCGCCGAGTACGGGTGGTGGTACCAGTACTACTTCGCGACCGAGCGTGGCCGGCACGGCTACGACGCGAATCGCCACGACTTCGCGAAGCTGATCTGGAAGCTCGCGTCACCGACGTGGTCGTTCGACGACGCGACCTTCGAGCGCAGCGCGGCGGCGCTCAGCAACCCCGATCACGTCGACATCGTGATCCACAACTACCGATGGCGCCTGAGCCTCGCCGAGGGCGAGCGGCAGTACGACGCGCTCGAGGCCAGGCTCGCGGCGCGCCCCGTGATCACGGTGCCCTCGATCACGATCGCGAGCGACTTCGACGGCGGCGCCGCGGATGGCGCCGCGTACAAGAAGCTGTTCTCTGGACGCCACGAGCACCGGATCCTCGCCGGGGTCGGCCACAACGTGCCGCAGGAGGCGCCCGAGGCGTTCGCGCAGGCGATCCAGGACGTCCTCACCTGAGCGGGGCGGCTAGCGTCGCTCGCGCCGCTCTTCTTCCTGCGCGGTGCGGCGCGCCCACGGCACTGCCTCGAGGCGATCGAGCGGGATCGGCGCGCCGCTCTGCTCGCTGAGGCCGTAGGTGCCGGCGTCGATCTTTCCGAGCGCGTGCTCGACGTCGACGAGCCGGTCGGCGTCGAACGCGCGCAGCCGGAGCGCCGCATCCTGCTCGACCATCTTCTCCGCGACGTCGCCATCCTCGATCTCGCCATCGGCGCCGCCGCGCGCGCTCGCGCGCTGGGCATCGCGTGCGGCGATCAGCGCCTCGCGCTCGCGCACCAGGGCGTGGCGCAGTTTTGCGAGGTCGTCAGTCGACAATCCGGTGGCCTGTTTCCGATCGGTCATGTCTCCTCCTGGTCTCACGCTGTGCAAGGGCTGCACCAGACTATGCTCCATGCATGGCACGCGGAAGCCCGACCGCCGCAGCGCTCACGCGCATCGCGAAGCAACTCGCGAAGGCGAAGCCGGCGCAGGTGTACGCGCGGCTGTACGACGGGTTCGTGACGCTCGCGGGTGCGGGCGAGGTCGAGGCGTGCGCGACGCTGCTGCGCTGGATGTATGAGGGGCACGCGCTGCTTCCGGAATCGCCGCCGACCGCGCTCAGCACCGGCGTGATCGACGGGTTCTGTCTCGCGGCCGCGCTCGGCGACCGGACGCGTGGCTTGCCGGCGCGGCGAGCCGATGCGCCGAGCGGCGGCACGCTCGCGCAGCGCGCTCGGGCTGCCGAGCGATGGGTGCGCCGGGACCTCGTGATGAACGCGTCCTTGCGGGCGCCGCTGGTCAACGAGGACTGGCGCGCGCTGCCCGATCCGCCGCGCCGCGTCTACCAGTGGCAATGGATCCAGCAGCTCGCCGCGCCCGCGGCGGATGGCGCGCTGCCGGCGACGGAGGCGCTCGCGCTCGCCGAGCTCGAACCCTACATCGCCGACTGGCGCCGCGAGTGGCGCGGTGTCGGGAACGGCGCGGAGCTGGTGCTCGCGATCGACCTGGCGGTCCGGCACGACCGGCGCGATCTCGTGCGGTCCTGGCTGGCGAGTCAGGGGCATCGATTCCACACGCCCGCGTTCCTCGTGGAGGAGGCGCTGTGTCTGCCCGCGATCGCGCGCGCGGTGGCGCGCGGTGAGCTGCGACTGGTCGACGGCCTCGACGCGGCCGCGGTCACGGCCGCGCTCGGCGCGTTCGAGATCGCCCTCGCGCGGTCAGCCGCCGCGGCCAGCGCGCCACCGAGGCGCGTGCCGAAGGTCCAGAAGCGCCGCGTGTGGTGCGAGTACAGCCAGTTCTATCTGGAGCCCGAGGTACCGGATCCCGCCGACACACGCGCGTACTTCCAGGATCGGCGAGAGAGTGAGCAGGGGATGTCGATCCTGCGGTCGCGGGTCGCGATCGGGACGCCGGGGGACACGGCGTACGTCGACATCGAGGCCAGTCTTGCCGCCGTCCCGCCGGACCCCGAAGGCGCCGTCCAGGTGGTCGCGTTCCCGCTGCGCGTCGACGGCCCGCTGTATCTGCGGAACGTCGCCCCCGGCGACGACACTGACCCGCTGATCGTTCCGCGTGGCACGTACGATGTCCTCGCGTGCTTCTATCCGAAGACATCGACGCGCGCCTGGGCGCGAACGTCGTTGCGCGCGTTCCGCCTGGTCATGTCGTTTCTTCCGGAGGGCGCGGTCTCGGCGCCGCGCTGTGTTCGCCTGGAGTTCGGCACGCCGCCGGATACGGTGTTCGTCAACGCGTGAACGACGTGGCGTGACGTCGACTCTCGCTGCGGCCGCCCGCGCCGAGCTCGTCGACCAGCGCGCGCGGCGTGGCGCCGGCGATCGCGCGGAAGTCCTCGATGAGGTGCGATTGATCGTAGTAGCCGGCGGCGGCGGCGATGCGCGCCCAGTTCGCGGGGCGGTCCGCGCGCGCGGCGCGCAGCGCGCGATGGAAGCGCGCGAGTCGGCCGAACGCCTTGGGGCTCAGCCCGAAGGCGTCGCGAAAGACGCGGCGCAGGTGCCTCTCGCTCACGCCGAGATCGATGGCGACGTCGCTCACCGTGGCGCTCGCCAGCCGCGCGGCGGCCTCGCGCGCGAGGTCGGGGAGGGGAGCGCGCGGTCCGATCGACCGGAGGCGCTCGGCGATCGCGCGCTCGACGATCGCGACCGCCTCGATCGCGTCGCGCGCGGCGGCGAGCCGATCGAGGAGCCGTCGCGTGGCGGCGTCGCCCCACAGGTCCTCGAGCGCGATGATGCGCCCGGCGAGCGCCGAGGCGGGCGCGCCGAGCACCGCCTCGTGCGCGCCCAGGTGCAGCCGCGCGGTCACGGCCCGTTGCCCCGCGCGGATCACCTTGCGATGGGCGCGTTCGCGCGCGCCGAAGGCATGGATGTCGAGACCGCGCGCGGCCGACGGTCCGAAGCGAACGACGAGCTGGATCTCGGGTCGCGGGATCGAGACCAGCGGCGCGTCGCGATCGAACTCGTCCACGAACAGCGCCGCCACCGCGGACGCGGTCATCGCGCCCGGCGCGATGCGATGCCGGCGAACGACGCTCCCTTGCATCCCCTGATGATGACGGGGCGCGCCGATTCCACAAGGCTCGATCGGCGCGTGGCCGATTCTTCCAATTCGCGTCCGCCGCCGACCGCTACGGTGCCGACCATGAAGATCCTCGTCACCGGAGCCACCGGAAAAGTCGGCAGTCGCCTCGCCCGGAGGCTCGCCCAGCGCGGCGATCACGTCTCCGCCCTGGTCCGCGATCCGGCGCGCGCCGCCGCCCTGCGCGAGCACGGCATCGGGCTCGTCCCCGGCGACCTGCTCGACGCGGGATCGCTCGCGGCCGCGGTGCGCGGCGTCGATGCCGTGGTCCACTGCGCCGCGTTCTTTCGCGGCGCGACCCCGGAGCAGGCGCACGCCGTGAACGACCTCGGCACGCAGCAGCTCGCCATCGCCGCGCGCGACGCCGCGGTGCGCCGCTTCGTCTTCACGAGCACCGGCCTGGTCTACGGCCCCACCGGCGGCCGCCTCGCGCGCGAAGATGATCCGTGCGCGCCGATCGCGGCCTACCCGGCGAGCAAGCTGGCCGCCGAGCGGTTCCTGCTCGGGCTCGAGGGCCTCGACGTGTACGTGCTGCGGCTGCCGTTCGTGTACGGCGATGGCGATGCGCACATCGCGGAGGTGGTTCCGATGATGCGCGGCTTCCCGCCGGGCCAGCGCATGTCACTCGGCCACCACGTCGACATCGCGCAGGCGGTCACGCGCCTGCTCGATGCGCACGCGCCCGCGCACCGGATCTACAACGTGGTCGACGACGAGGCGCCCGACGCGGCGACGCTGTTCGCGTCGGTGGGCGAGCCGCCGCCCGACGGCTCCGACGCCGAGCGCGCGCGGGCGTTCGAGGCCGTGCTCGACGGGCGGCGGATCCGCGAGGACCTCGGGTTCCGGCCGGTATTTCCCCGGCTCGCCGATGCGATCGCCGCCGGCGCGTAGCCGGCGGGTCAGCGCGCGGCGCGCGCGAAGGCGCCGGGCGGGACGCCGAGGATGCGCTTGAAGTGGCGATGGAGCTGGCTCTGATCGTAGAAGCCGACGGCGGCGGCGACCTCGGCCTGGGGCACGCCGCGCACCAGCAGCGCCTGCGCGCGCGCGACGCGGCGATGCGTGACGTAGGCGTGCGGCGGGAGGCCGATCTGGTCGCGGAACGCGCGGCTCAGGTGAAACTTGTCGAGCCGAGCGTGGGCAGCGAGCGCGCCGAGCGTGACGATCTCGGTGAGGCGCTCGTCGAGCAGCGCGCGGGCGCGAGCGACGGCGGCGCTCGCGGTGATGGGTGGGCGCGCGCCGCGGGGCGGGCACGTGAGGTCGACGAACGCGGCGAGCGCGGCGCAGACCGCGTCGTCGAGCGCGGCGGGGTCGCGGCGATCGCGGAGCAGTTGCCGGTGGAGCGCGGCGATCGGCCGGGCGCGCGGGTCGCGGCCATCGATCGCGTGCGCCTCGGGCGCCACCGCGGGGCGATCGAGCGCGGCCCGCGCCTCGTCGACGAGCGCGGCGTCGAACAGCACGACCTGGAACTCGGAGCGACCCTCGCGGGCGCGCTCGGCGTAGACCTCGCCCGGGACCTTCAGGCTGACCATGCCCGGCGCGCTCGACCAGCGGCCCTGGGTGCTCGACCACTCGGATCGGCCGGCGAGGTGCAAGGCGGTGGAGTAGCGCTCGGGGATCGCGCGGATCAGCGGGCCATCGCCCGCGAACCGCACGACCATGACGCCGGGCCATGGATCGCGCAGCTCGATCCGTCGGCGACCGCCTTGCGCGCGAGGGACGGGCACCGCGGCAGTGTACGCGCCGGAACCGCGCTGCGCTTGGGCGTTCTTGGCAGCGAAATCTCGCCAAGTTCGCCCAAGCGAACCCGATGTCGATGGCGCACGGTGCGTTCTCACAAGGAGTCTTCCCATGCGTGTCTTCGTCACCGGCGCGTCCGGTTGGGTCGGGTCTGCGGTCACGCGCGATCTCATCGCGGCCGGTCACTCCGTCCTCGGGCTCGCGCGATCCGAACCGTCAGCGGCCATCGTGGCTGCTGCGGGTGCCGAGGTGCACCGCGGCGCCCTCGACGATCTCGACAGCCTCGCGCGCGGCGCGGCCGCGTGCGAGGCCGTCATCCACACCGCGTTCATCCACGACTTCACCGCCTTCGCCGCGAACTGCGCGATCGATCGAGCGGCGATCGAGGCGATCGGCGCGGTGCTCGCTGGAACCGGACGACCGCTGATCGTCACGGCGGGCACCCTCGGGCTGCCGCGCGGGCGCCTCGGGACCGAAGACGATTTCGTGGCCGACGGGCTGCCGCGCAAGTCCGAGGAGGCCGCGCTGTCGCTGGTGGCGCGCGGGGTCCGCGCGATGGTGGTGCGGCTCGCGCCGTCGGTCCACGGCGACGGTGATCACGGATTCGTGCCGATCCTCATCCGCACCGCGCGCGAGCGCGGGTTCTCGACCTACGTCGGCGATGGCGCGAATCGCTGGCCTGCGGTGCATCGCTTCGACGCCGCGCGGATCTACCGGCTCGCGCTCGAGCAGGGCACCGCCGGCGCGCGGTTCCACGGCGTGGCCGACCCTGGCATCCCGGTCCGCGCGATCGCGGAGGCGATCGGTCGCAGGCTGGGTGTGCCCGCGGTGTCGAAGACGCCCGAGGAGGCCAGCGCGATGCTCGGCTTCATCGGCCACGCGCTCGGGATGGACGCGCCGACCTCGAGCGCCCTCACGCAGGAGCGGCTGGGCTGGCGCCCGACCGGGCCGGGGCTGCTCGCGGACCTCGAGGGCGGTCGATACTTCGACGCGTGAGCGGGCCGGGCGTATGCTCGGCGGCCGAACGTGGACCGCGCGCTGTTCGCCAGTCGACTCGAGGAGGTCACCGCATTCGCGGTCCGGTTCGCGCAGCGGTACGTCGTCGAGAAGCTCCCGGACGAGGTGCGCTTTCGCACCACGATCACCGCGCCGCAGCCGTGCCATCGGCCGGATATTCGCCTCATCCGGACGCTGCCTCGCCGGTACGACCTGCGCCGCCTGACGACGGCGCAGCTGCTCCACGTGCTCTGGTGGGAGGAGTGCGTGCCGATCTGGGTGAACGTCTCGGTCGGCGCGATCGAGGGCGACACGACGATCATCGACGTCACTGTGAGAAGCCACATCACGGCGAACGACGCGCTGCTCTATCACCAGCGGGAGAAGCGCCCACCGTTTCACGTGCTCGGCCCGCCACTGCCGCCGACATGGGACGCGGCTCCCGTGCGATTCAGCCTCTGGCGGCGCGTGATCGCGGACAGCCCGGCGCTGTACGAAGGCGCGATCGCGAACGCCGATCGCGTCGAGGACCTCACGCTGCGCGGTCGCTGGTGCGACGACGCCGCGCTCGCGCGCGCGTCGTCGTTCACCCGCGCGCGCGACCTGACGCTCGAGCACACCAGCGGCTGCGATGGCCTGGCGCGGCTGAACGCCGCGATGCCGTGGCTGCGGCTCTCGATCACCAGCGATGCCGATGTTCACCTCGGCCTCGCTGGCCTCACCTGGTTGCCTGGCCTCGAGTCCGTCGCGATTACCGGCGACGCGCGGTCGATCGACGGGCTCGGCGCGCTGGCGGCGCTGCCTCGGCTCACTGACCTCACGCTGCGGGTCGCGGCGCTCGATGACCTCGTTCAGCTCGCCAGCGCACCATCGCTCACTCAGCTGGATCTGACCGGCGCGCGCGCGACCTCGCTCGCGCCGCTCGCTGGGCTCGTCGCGCTCGAGAACCTTTCCCTGGGCGGGACGCGGATCGCCGATGCCGAGCTCACGCACATCACGCGCCCGGGGCTCCAGTACCTCTCGCTCGAAGACACCGCGATCACCGATGCCGGCGTCGCGTGCCTCGCGCGGTGCGCCGACCTGCGATGCCTCGGGCTCGAGCGGACTGCGATCACCGACGCCTCACTGCCCGTGGTCGCCGCGCTGCCCGCGCTCGAGCGCGTCCGCGTCAGCGGCACGAGTGTCACTCGTGCCGCGGTCGCCGCGCTGAAGGAGCAGCGGCCGGCGCTGGAGGTGTTTCGCCGATCGCCTACGAACGTCGGGCCTGCCGGTGTAATGATCCGCGGACCGCTGCGTCCTCCAGGAATGCACATGCACGAGCACCCCACGCCCGATGCCCCGCCGCCCGCGATCGTCGAGGTCCTGGTCGCGAACCACCGAGAATTCCTGCGCTATGTCGAGCGCCGGGTCGGCGATCGCGCGACTGCCGAGGAGATCGTCCAGGAGGCGTTCGTGCGCAGCCTGGACCGCGGCGACGAGATCCGCGAGTCGGTGATCGGCTGGTTCTACCGGGTCCTGCGCAACGCGGTGATCGATCACCAGCGGCGGCAGGCGGTGGCGAACCGGCGGCTCGATGCGTTCGCGGCGGAGCTGGAGACCCAGCCCGAGGCCGACGAGGAGCTGACCCGGGTGGCCTGTCAGTGCGTGGCGCAGCTCGCGGACACGCTGAAGCCGGAGTACGCCGATGCGCTGCGGCGGATCGAGGTCGATGGCGTGGCGGTGAAGGACTACGCGGAGGCGACCGGCATCACCGCGAGCAACGCGGGCGTGCGGATCTTCCGCGCGCGCGAGGCGCTGCGAAAGCAGGTCGCGCGGGCGTGCGGCACCTGCGCGGATCACGGCTGCCTCGACTGTCACTGCGGATCGGCGCCGCACGCGGTGTAATGCCGTGGTGAGCGTCGCGTCGTCCGGGCATGACGCCCAGCCACGCGCACCACGCTCACCACACCGCCCACGTCCACCGCGCCGTCGATCCCGGCGCCGCCACGGTCGATCTCGCGTCGCTGTACGCGATGCAGAGCGGCCCGACGCCGCCGCGCCTCATCCGCGCGCCGCGCGAGGTCCACGTCGAGCTCGACGCGCGGATCACCACCTGGAGCTACGCGCCGGGCCGCACGACCACCGCCTGGGGCTTCCAGGGCGCGGTGCCCGGCCCGGCGATCATCGCGCACGTCGGCGACACGCTGGTCGCGCACCTGGTGAACCACCTGCCGGAGCCGACGACCATCCACTGGCACGGGCTGCGCGTGCCGGCGGTGATGGACGGCACCGACGCGGTGCAGCCGCTGGTGCCGCCGGGCGGCCGGTTCGAGTACCGGTTCGCGCTGCCCGACGCGGGGACGTTCTGGTACCACGCGCACGCCAACGAGACCGTGCAGATCGAGCGCGGGCTGTACGGCGCGCTGGTCGTGCTCGGGCCCGACGAGCCGGTGTTCGACGCCGACCGCGTGCTGGTGCTCGACGATCTCAAGGTCGACCGGCGCGGCGAGATCGCGCGGACCGCGCTGTTCGATCGCCACAGCGGCCGCGAGGGCGACGTGCTGCTCATCAATGGCCAGGCGACACCGGAGCTGACGATCGCGGCGGGGCAGGTCGAGCGCTGGCGGCTCGTCAATGCGTGCAACGCGCGCTACGCGCGGCTGTCGCTGGGCGGCCGACCGTTCCGCGTGATCGGCGCCGACGGCGGGCTGCGCGACGCGGCGATCACGGTGACCGAGACGCTCCTGCCGCCGGGCGCGCGCGTCGAGCTGGCGGTCGGCCCGTTCGACGACGTCGGCGCGGCGATCGCGATCGAGTCGCTGCCGTACAAGCGCAGCGGGATGAAGCGGGCGCGGCGCGCGACCTGGGGCGCGCTGCGCGTCGGGCCGCGGCAGCCTTCGCGCGCGCTGCTGCCCGAGGTCCTCGCGACGATCACGCCGCTCATCACCGACGGCGACCTCACGCCGACCCGGACGATCGAGCTGGGCGCGCGCATGACGCTGCACGGTCACGACTGGCTGGTGAACGGCGAGCTCCATCACCAGGACGAGCCGGTGAAGGTCGGCGAGCTCGAGGTCTGGGACGTGATCAACGACACCGGCCTCGATCACCCGTTCCACCTGCACGGGTTCTTCTTCCAGGTGGTCGCGATCGACGACGTCCCGACGGTGCCGCGCGCCTGGCACGACACCGTCAACGTCGTCGCGCGCGGCCGCGTGACCATCGCGTTCCGCGCCGACGATCGCCCGGGCGAGTGGATGTACCACTGCCACATCCTCGAGCACCACGCGGCCGGGATGATGGGCCACTTCTCGGTGGTGCGCTGATGTCGATCAAGCGCGTCGCCCTGTTCGTGCTCGCGTTCGTGATCCCGCCGCTGGCCGCGGGCGCGATCGCGATCCTCCTCCGCCTGCGCGGCACCGGCGCCGCCCTCGACGCCGCGCCGCTCGGCGCGATCGCGATGCCGGATCCGCGGCCGCCGATGACGACCCTGCCGCTGGCGGTGGTCGTGGTCGGCAACCGCGGCACCGAGATCACCGACGCGCTGCCGATCGTCGAGCTGCTGGTCGCCAGCGGCGCCTTCGAGGTCCGCACGGTCGCGCCGACGCGTGCCCCATCGCCCCTCGCGACCAACGCGCTCAAGGACGCCGGGCTCGATCTGATCCCGGACCTCGGCTTCGATGACTACGCGCGCCGGGTCGGGCGCCCGCCGGCGCTCGTGGTCGTGCCGTACCTGCCGCGCTGGGAGGACGAGGACGCGGCGGTGATCCCGTGGCTCGAGGCGCACGTCGGGCGCGCCACGGCGGTGCTCTCGATCTGCCAGGGCGCCGAGCTCGCGGCCGCCGCCGGGCTGTTCGACGGCCACGCCGCGACCGCCAACGACCGCATGCTCGGTGCGCTGGCCCGACGGTTCCCGGCGGTGCGCTGGCAGGAGGACGTCCGCTGGGTCGGCGACGATCGCCGGTTCTCGTCGGCGCTGCTCGCCGGCGGCCTCGACGCGACGCTCGCCGCGATCGACGCGCTCGCCGGTCGGGACGCGGCGCTGCGCGCGGCGACCGAGACCCAGTATTCGCGCGGGCTGCGTGCGCTGGCGGATCGATCGCAGCCGCGCGCGCACCTGCCGGTGCACACCCTGGTCGCGGCGGCCTACCGCTGGTCGCAGGCGCGGGTCGGCGTGGTGATCGGCGACGGCGTGTCCGAGGCCGCGGTCGCCGGGCTGATCGATGCCTACGCGGCGACCTACACGACCGATCCGATCGCGGTCGCGGCGTCGCGCCGGATCGTGTACACGCGGTCCGGGCTCGCGGTCGTGCCGCGCGCCGCCACCGCGGCGCTGGATCCCGGCGACCTGCTCGCGTTCGCCGAGGGAGAGGGCTACGGCTACGACCGCGCGCTCGCGGCGATCGCGCGGTCCCATGGCGCGGCCGCCGCGATCGACGCCGCGGCGCTGCTCGACTACCCCACCGGGCACCTGACGCTCCCCGCCGGGCCGCGCCTCGGCGACGACGTCGCCGGCCGGCCGCTGTTGCTGGGCCTCCTCGGCGTGATGACGGCGTGGCTGGGCTCGCGCCGGCGGCGCACGAAATCGCGCGCGGCGAAGAACCCGCGTAGTGCCCTCAGCCCGGCTGCGTCTCTCGGATGAAGCGCGCAATCGAGCGCGCACCACGACCAAGGAGAATGTCATGAGCAACTCGACCAAGACCCCGTCCCCGTGTCAGTGCGAGAAGAGCGCGTGCGGCTGCGCCACCACCACGGCGACCCGCTGCACCTGCGGCGAGACCTGCGCCTGCCAGCGGACCTGCCGCTGCGGCGGCGGCTGCGCCTGCGCGGCGACCAAGTAGCCGGCGCGGAGACGGTCCGGGCGGCGCGGGCGACCGCGCCGTCTGGCATTTTCGGCTCCCGGGTTGCTCCGCCTGGACCGCCACGCTATCGATGGCGCCAGACAGGAGGCAGACGTGGCGAACGACGGGCTCGGTGATCGGTGCAAGCAGTTCGAGCAGGCGGAGGCGGGGCGGCGCGCGATGCGCGGGCTGCCGCTGCTGGCGCGGCTCGATGGCCGCGCCTTCCACACGTTCACGAAGACGATGAAGCGGCCCTACGAGCCGGCGATGTCGCGTTGCATGATCGAGACCGCGCGCTTCCTCGTGCAGGAGATGACGGCGCTGGTCGGCTACACCCAGAGTGACGAGATCACGCTCGCCTGGTACGAGCCGTCGCAGTCGGTCACCGAGTACGCGTTCGATGGCCGGTTCCAGAAGCTCGCCTCGGTGCTCTCCGGCCTGGCCTCGGCCCGGTTCGGCCAGCTGGTCGCGCGCGAGCTGCCGGACTACCTCGCGCTGACCCCGCACTTCGACTGCCGGGTCTGGCAGGTGCCGACGATCGCGGACGCCGCCGACGTGTTCGTGTGGCGCGAGGACGACGCCACCAAGAACAGCGTCTCGATGGCCGCCGCCGCGCAGTACAGCGATCGCGAGCTGCACGGCGTGGACTCCGCCGGCAAGCAGGAGCTGCTCTTCAAGAAGGGCATCAACTGGAACGACTACCCGGCGTTCTTCAAGCGCGGCACCTACGTGCAGCGCCGCAAGGTCGAGCGGGTGCTCACCGACGACGAGCGCGCGCGCATCCCCGAAGCGCACCGCCCGGCGCCCGGCGTCGCGGTGCTGCGCACGCAGGTGGTCGAGCTCGAGCTGCCGCCGGTGCGCAAGGTCGGCAACCTCACCGCCGTGCTGTTCGAGGGCGCGGCCGCCGAGCCGCGGGGGTAGGCAGCGCGGCCACGGCCGCGACCAGACCGTCACAGTCGGCGCGATCCGACCGCGGTAGGCTGCGCGCCATGGGGAACGATCGCACCTGGATCGCGGGGCTGCTCGTGGCGATCGCCGCGGGCGTGGGCTGCGGCGCGGACGACGTGGTCACCGACGCGCGCATCATCGTCACCGGCGATGGCGTGCTCGAGGAGGACTGCCGCACCAAGGTCTGCCGGCACAACGAGAACACCGACCTCACGACCTTCGAGGGCGCGATCTACCTGGTCCATCGCACGGCCCAGAGCCAGGTGCTGAACCACAACTGCTCGCTGCGGATCTATCGATCGACCGACGGCGGCGCGAGCTTCGCGCTGACCGGCATCATCCCGGGCCCGACCGCGGCGGACTACCCAGCCTTCGGCGATCGCGATCTGCGCGATCCGAGCTTCTACGTGGTGAACGGGCAGCTCGCGATCAAGGCGCTGGTCCGCCTCGAGATCGGCTCGACGCGCGACTCGCTGGTCGACACGATCGCGGTGGTCTCGACCTCGCCCGACAGCGGCGCGACCTGGACGCCGCTCGCGCCGATCGGGCCACCGACGTGGAGCTACTGGCGGATCAAGGATCACGCCGGCGTGCACTACAGCGCCGCGTACGAGGACGGCGACAAGAGCGTGAAGCTGTTCGCCTCGACCGACGGCACCACGTGGACGCCGGGCGCGACGATCTACGATGTCGCCGCGGACACGCCCCTCGAGACCGAGCTGGTGTTCATGCCGTCGGGGCGGTTGCTCGCGCTGGTGCGGATGGACGGCACCGACGAGGAGCTGCTCGGCAACCAGGGGCGGCTGCGCACGAAGGTGTGCTGGGCGATGCCGCCGTACGACGCGTTCACGTGCCCGCAGGAGCTGGACGGGCAGCGGCTCGACGGCCCGGTCGCGTTCTGGCACGGCGACCGGCTGTTCGTGGTCGCGCGCAAGCACGTCCTCGAGAAGGCCAACCGCAAGCGCACCGCGCTGTTCGAGCTCGGCGGCACGCTCGAGGGCGGGCCGCTGACGATCACCGAGCGCGCCGAGCTGCCGTCGGCGGGCGACACCGCGTACGCCGGGGTCGCGGACCTCGACGCCGACCACGTGCTGGTGACGTGGTACTCGAGCGTGCTCGTGCAGGACGAGCCGTGGGCGCGCGCGATCTTCGAGGACGCCGACATCTGGCAGGCGACGCTCGATCTGTCGGCGCTGTGACCGCGCGCGCTACTTCGCCGCGACGTGGGCCGCGACCGCGCGCAGCCAGCCGCTGATCCGCGCGCGATCCATATCGGCGAGCGATGCGACGCGCAGGTGCTTGCCGCTGCCCTCGCCGTACAGCGAGGGGTGTTCGATCGCCACGCCGTCGCCCGGGAAGCCCAAGCGGACGTAGCCCTTCTGCGCGCGGAAGTAGGCGATCATGCCGGTGGTCTCGAACACCGGCATGCCCCACTTGAGCGAGCCGGTCGCGCCCGGGACCGCGGTGGTGATGATCGCGACGAGGGCGTCGGCGATCGCGCGCTGATCGCGATCGAGCTTGCCGAGGTAGCCGTCGATCGGTGCGCCGAGGTCGGCGCGGGCGGCGGGCTTCTTCGCAGGCGTGGGCTTCTTCGCGGCCGTGGGCTTCTTCGCGGGCGCGGGCTTCTTCGCAGGCGCTGGCTTCTTCGCAGGCGCGGGCTTCTTCGCGGGCGCGGGCTTCTTCGCGGGGGGCTTGGTCTTCGCGGCTGCCATCGGAACCCGACGATACCCGCGCCGTGCGCCGCGCTCCAGCTATCGCGCGGCCTCGGCGGCGCCGGCCATCGGCAGCTCGAAGTGGACCGCGCACCCGCGGCCGGGCGCGGGATCGATCCAGATCCGGCCGCCGTGGGCATCCACGACGCCCTTCACGATGTACAGGCCGAGGCCGGTACCCTCGTGACCGGTCGCGGTCGTGAAGTAGCGATCGAAGACGCGCGGCAGATCCTCGGGCGCGATGCCCGGGCCGCTGTCGGCGACGACGACCTCGATCGCGTGGGCCCGCGCGGACGCGGCGATCACGACCTCGCCACCGGCGGGCGTGAACCGGAGCGCGTTGCCGATCAGGTTGTAGAAGGTCTGCGCGATGCGCTCGCGGTCGACGCGGACCAGCGGCAGCCCGCGCAGCTGGACCTCGAGGCGCACGTCGTGGCTCAGCGCCACCGCCCCGAGCAGCTCGAGCGCCTCGTCGGCGATCCCGGCGAGATCGTGATCGCCGAGCTCGAGGCGCAGGCGCTCGAGCCCGAGGCTGGTCGCGTCGAGGAGGTTCTGGATGAGGCGACGCATCGACGCGACCGCGCTGCGCACGCCGCGGGCGTGCTCGCGCAGCGCCGGGGCATCGTGGGTGCGCGCCAGCAGGTCCTCGCGCAGCTCGATCGCGCGGAGCGGGTTGCGCAGATCGTGCGAGACGATCGCGAGCAGCTCCTCGCGCGCGCGCACCGCGGCCTCGCGCTCGGCGTAGAGCCGCGCGTTCTCGACCGCGATCGCCCCGTGCGCAACGAGCAGGCCGAGCGTGGCGGCGTCGTCGGCGGAGAACGGGCCGCGCCCGGCGGGCCGCCCGAGGTAGAGGTGCCCGATCGCGCGCCCGTCGCGCCGCAGGGGGACCGCGAGGAAGGCGTCGAGGGCCACGCCCGGAAAGACCGCGGCGACGGCGGCGTGCGGATCCGCGGGCGGGCAGGGCACGATCGGGTCGTCGTCGCCGGCCGCGCCGACGCCGCCGGTGCTCAGCCACGGCGCGTACGGCTCCGCCAGGTCCTCGCCGAGGCCGATCGCGGCGACACCGGCGTCGACCAGGTCGGTCGCCTGGTCGAGGATCCGCCGGAGCACGCTGCGCACCGCCGCCGGGAAGCGCTGGTCGAGCGGCGCGATCAACAGCGCGGCCTGGCTCAGCTGCTCCAGGCGCGCGCGGTGGCGCTGCTCGACCGCGAGCAGCTGCGCACCGGCGCGCTCCGCGCGCTTGCGATCGGTGATGTCGCGCGCAAACGCCTGGCGCTGGCGATCGGGCATGACCCGACCGTGGACCTCGAGCTCGACCAGCTCGCCGGACTTGCGGCGCACGCGCCAGTCCCGGATCGAGGTGGTGCCGGGGGGTAACTCGCGGAGCTTGGCCGCGCGCTCGGTCTCTTCCGGCACGACCAGCTCGGCGACGTTCATCGCGAGCAGCTCGTCGCGGGCGTAGCCGGTCAGCGCGACCGCGGCGGCGTTGACGTCGACGAACCGGCCGTCGGGCTCGGCCAGGAAGTACGGCTCGGGGGCGTCGTCGATCAGGCGGCGCACCGTGGCCTCGGCAAGGCGGAGCTGCGCCATCAGCTGGCGCTGCTCGGTGACGTCCCAGGCCGCACCGGTGACGCCGACGATCGCGTCCGCGGCGTCGCGCATCGGCTCGAGCGCGAGGTCGTAGTGGCGCACCCCGGTACCGACCTTGGCCGCGATCACCGCGCGCGCGCTGCGGCCGGTGGTGAGCACCGCGCGCTTGTGCGCCATGATCTCGGCGGCCTGGCCGGGCTGCACCTCGTCGTCGGTGAGCCCGAGGACGCGCGCCGGATCCTGGCTCAGCGGCGAGCGCAGCCACGTGTAGCGCAGGTCGCGATCGTGCGCGAACAGGCTGATCGGCGCGACCGCGAGCGCGAGGCGCAGCCGCTCCTCGCTGCGGCGCAGCTCGGTGTGGACGCGCGCGTTGTCGATCGCGAGGCCGACCCGCTGGCCGATCTCCTCGGCGAACGCGCCATCCGCGGGGCCGAAGCGCCGCTGCGACCGACGGGTCATCGCGAACGACAGGGCGCCGATGGCGTGGCCATGCGCGATCAGCGGCGCGACCAGCGTCGCCCCGGGGCCGAGCCGGATCACCGACGCGTCGTAGGCCTCGCTCGCGTCGGGGATCGCGGCGAGGTGATCGGCGACGAACTTGACGCGCCCGGTGCGCATCACCTCCTCGATGTTGGCGCGGGCGCGCGGGTGCAGCGGGGCCGCGCGGATCGCGTTCAGCTCGGCTGCGTGGGTGCCATCGCCGGCCGCGAGGGCGAGCCAGCGCGGTCCGGTCGGCTCGTCGAGGACGATCACCGCGCACAGATCCGCGAACGCCGGGACCAGCGCGCGCGCCAGGTCCGCCGCGGCCTTCTCGTAGTCCAGCGACGCGCCGAGGATCCGGCCGAGCTCGGCGAGTGGCGCGAGCGTGGCGTTGGCCGCGAGCACCGGCGCGAGATCGCGGAACACGCCGATGACCGCGGTGACCGTGCCCGCATCGTCGCGCTGGGGCGTGGCGGTCACCCACGCGAGGAAGGCCGTGCCATCCCGCCGGCGAACCAGAAACTGCCCGGTCCACGCCTCGCCGGCGGTGAGCCGCGCCAGCCGCTCATGGGCCTGGGTGCGGGTCATCTCCGCCGGGATCACGTCGAGGACATCGCGGCCGAGGACCTCGGCGGCCGGCCAGCCGAACAGCCGCTCGGCGGCGGGGGTCCAGTGGACGATCCGCCCGGCGACATCCGTGACGACGATGGCTTCGCCCACCGCGTCGAGGGCCCGGACGTCCATGATGCCCGCGATTATACGCGGGTCAGCGCGCCGACGGGGCGCCGCTCGGAGCGCACGAGCGGTTACGCCGCGTCGCCGGGAGGTTTGTCGCGGCCCTCGGGCCCGGCGGTGCGCGGCGGCGTCGAGGCGCGGCGGCGCTCGGGGTGGCCCGTGATCCGGGGCGCGCGGGCCAGGCGATCGAGGAGCGCGCGCGCGCGGTCGCGGCCGATCAGCGAGTGGCACGCGACCGCCTGCTGGTGGGCCGCGAGCGCGTAGCGCCGGGCCGCGACCCGATCGCCGGTCGCGTCGTGGAGCGCGGCCAGCGCCGCGAGCAGCTGCCACAGCGGCCGCGGTGCGTGTGGCGCGGTGGGGCCATGGCCCGCGGTCAGCAGATCGACGCCCTCCTGGAGCTCGTCGATCGCGGCCTCGAGCCGCTCCGCCGAGACCAGCGCGCGCCCGAGCGCGAGGTAGCCCAGCGCGATCGCGTCGACGGAGCCGGCGCCGATCGCGTGGGCGAGCTGGGTGCGCGCCTGCCGCTCGCGCGCCCGCGCCGGCGTGCCCGCGGGCGTCTCCCGGAGCTCGTCGGCGTCGGGCTCGCTCGCGCTCGAGCGCCGGCTCGAGCGCCGCGCCCAGCGCCGCGTCGTCGCCTCGATCGCCGCCGCCGACGCCGAGGCCGGCGCGGGCATCGACATCGTCGGCGCGATGTCGGTCGCGAGCGCCGCGGCCTCGAGCGCCGCCGCGAACGCCCCGGCGTCGGCGTAACGCGCCGACGGCTCCTTCGCGAGCGCGCGGACGATCACGCGATCCATCGCCGGCGGGACGTGGTGATCCGGGCGGCGCAAGGACGGCGGCACGACCGCCTCCTGCACGTGGCGGCCGAGGATCGTCTCGGGATCGCCGCCCGCGAACGGGGTCGCGCCGGTGACCAGCTCGTAGAGGATCGCGCCGACCGCGTAGAGATCGGTCGCCGGGGTGATGCCGTCACCGGTCAGGAGCTCGGGCGCCATGTACTCGGGCGTGCCCGACACGACGCGGCGCCCGTCGGGCCCGAGCTCGATCCCGGCGCCCTCGGTGGTGATGCGCGCGAGCCCGAAGTCCACGACCTTGATGAGCTCGGCGCCGCCGTGCAGCCGCTCGACCAGGACGTTGTCGCTCTTCATGTCGCCGTGGACGATGCCGGCGGCGTGCGCTTCGACCAGCGCGGCCAAGATCTGGCCCACGAGGGCAGCCGCGCGGGGCAGGGCGAGCGGTCCCTCGCGCTGCAGGATGTGCGTGAGCGTGTCGCCGTGGACGTGCTCCATCACGAGGAACGGCGTGCCGTCGTCGGTCTCGCCGTAGTCCATCACCGCCACGACGTTGGGGTGCGCCAGCCGGCTCGCGGCGCGGGCCTCGTCGTGGAAGCGGCGGCCGATCGCCGGATCGGCGGCGAGCGCCGGGTGGACGAGCTTGATCGCCACGGTCCGCGCCAGCGCCGGCTGGTCCGCGCAGAAGACCACGCCCATGCCGCCGGTCCCGAGCCGCGTTCGCAGCACGTACTTGTTCGCGATCACGTCGCCGATCGCGGGTGTTCGCGGGGGCGGGCGGGGCCGGCTCACGAGGCGTGAGAAAGCACGCGCCGTGCCGCGGTCGGGCGGGAGATCGTCAGGCGACGGCGGCACGATCGTGGGAGCCAGCTCGACGCCGATCGGACTCCGCGCCCGCGCGGTTTCTCAGGGAGCGGGCCTGCGGTTGTGTGCCGCAGCCGCCTCGACGTCCATCGCGACCCGGCGCTGCAGCTCCTTCACCAGCCCGCGGTCGCGGGTCGTGATCATGACCTCGACCGCGCCCTCGGTGCGGTGCGCGACGACCTCGATCCCCGCGAGATCGAGCGGGCAGCTGTCCATGTTGGTCCGCCCCAGCATCATCCACGCGCGGTGACACCGCATCTCCGCGAGGAGCTGCTCGGGGGTCCCGGCCTCCGGCGTCAGGTAGACGACCATGCCGGTCGGGATCTCGCTCGCGCCGATCGCGTGATGGACCAGGGGCGAGACCGAGATCTCGGCGAGCGGCGCGTCACCGCAGGCGCGCTGGTAGTCGGCCTCGATCTGCGCGGCCTGGGAGCGATGGATCTCGGCCAGGCGCTCGTGATCCGTGGCGGGATCCCAGTAGTAGTACCAGGGCGGCCCGGCGACGCCCGGGGAGGTCCCGATCGAGCCATCGGCGCCTGCGCGCTGGTCGGGCCAGGACCGCTGCGCGGCCTCGGTGTGCTCGCGCGCGGCCTCGAGATGGTCGCTGGCGCGCAAGCCGCGCTCTCCTGGCGGAGCGCTGGTGGTGGCACAGGCTGCGAGCAACACGCTGGCGAGGAAGGCACGCATGCCTACATCGGCAGCAAGACCCGTGCCCCCACCGATCGTCGACGGGCGACCCGCGGTTCACCGCGCCGAGGCGCCCGCTTCGCGCACCCCCTTCGCAGGCCCGCGCGACCGGCGCACGCGCTGCGCGGCAGGACCGAGTCCGCCCACCGAGCGCCCACGCTCGTGCGCCGGTGCCGCAGGACTTGCCTGGAGGGGCCGCAGGACTTACGCGTCGACCGCTGCGCGCCCCGATCTTCGCCCGAACCGCGAACCGTGAGGCGGATCGCCGTGCGATCAGTTCGCGTTCCGGCGGAGCCAGCCGATGAGCTGCATGTGGACGGTGTCCGGGATCCGGGCCCAGCCGTCCATGAGCGTCGAATCGAGCTCGCCCAGCGCGGCGGTGATCGCGGTCGCCGCGGCGGTCGCGTCGGGGCCCGCGTCGCCGGCGAGCTCCCCGAGCCTGGCGCGCATCTGCGTGCGGCGAGCCTCGATGCGCGTCTTCAGATCCGTGGCTTGGATGGGCATGGTCAGCGCATCATGCACTCATCGCGCCCGGGCAGCGGAACTCTCGACGAGCGCGCGCCGATCAGTGCTCGGCGGTGGTCGTGATCGCGCAGGTGGTCTTGTCGATGTCGAAGCGCTCGACCCACAGATCGTTCAATCCTGACGTGAACGTGACCGTCGTCGGGTTCTCGCCGGTGCGGACCAGCCACGCCACGCTGCCGCCGTTCGGATCGGTCGCGCGCTCGGCCTCGTAGACCGTGCGGTACTGGACGATGTCGGTGGCGTCGCCGAGGTACGCGTGCGCGCGCGCGACCAGCTGCGGCTCGCACAGGGGCTTCGGCGTCTCGAGGCGCCAGACCCGATCGGCCTTGAAGACGTGCGAGACGATGCGGCCCGACACCAGCAGGCCGGCGGCCGACGACGCCTGGTCGTCGCCGCGGGTCGGATCGAGCTGGTAGTTGACGTCGTCGGCGCGGGTGAAGTCGACCTTGGTGATCGCGACCGGCGCGCTCGCGATGTTGAGCTTCTGGGCCTGCAGCGCGTGCGGGCACGGATCGGCGGCGCAGGTCGCCGCGGCGGTCACGCGGTACACCGAGTACGACCCGAGGCCGGTGCGCCAGGTGTCGAGGCCGGCCTCGATCACGAGCGCGCCGTGATCGAAGTGCCCCTTGACCACGGCCTCGCCCTGCATGCCGAGGAGACCGTCCTGGCACTCCCAGTTGCAGTCGGCGGGCACGACCAGCGCGCTGACCTGGCAGGTCTTCGCGGTCGCGCCGCTCGGGCACTTCACCTTGTAGCCGTTGACGACGCTGACGGTCGCGGCGCCGAGGCCGCTGGTCGCGTCCAGGTGGTACCAGGCGCCGGCCGAGGCGATCTCCGCCTCGGTCTCGCCGAAGTCATCGCTGTCGTCCATCGCCTCGACGCAGCCGAGGGTGGGGACGAGGGCGAGCGCCAGGAACGACAGGTAGGATGCACGCATGGGGGCGCGAGATAGCGCGCGCCCGTGCGCGCGGTCAAGCGCGCGGGGCGGCGGGCTCGGTGACAAATCGTGCGCGTGCGCGCGGTCACGTCGCGGTCGCGGGCGCGGCGTGCGCGAGGAACGTGCGGAGGTAGTGCGTGCCGAGCTGCACCTGCAGGATCCGCGACAGCGCGATCGGCTCCGGCGTCGACCACTCGCCGTCGGTGCCGACCTCGTCGAGCGTGAGGTGCGCGTCGCCGAGCACGGCGATCACGCCGAGGTAGAAGTCGGGGTCGTCGGGATCGGCGTCGGGATCGAGGTCCGCGGGATCGGGCAGCGACTCGACGATCAGCGGCGCCGCGGCCGCCTCGATCGACCGCAGCACCGCCGCGAACGAGGAGAGCGCGATCGGGAACGGCGGCGGCGCGGTCGCGATCTGCTCGCCGCGCAGCGCGCGCTCGAACAGCGCCTCGCGCTCGCCGCGCTCGACCGCGGCGACGTCCGCGATCGGCAGGATGATCCAGCCGTCGTCGATGAAGTTGTGGAACTGGTGGACGAGGACCAGGTCGGCGCCGACGCCGTGGACGAAGCCGTTGGTGTAGCGCTCGGCCCGGCCGCGCCGCACCAGCTGCACGAACGCCCCGGCGGCCTGCGCGGCCGCGAGCTCGGCGCCGATCACGACATCTCCGGCGGCGGATCGGCGTAGCGCAGGAACGTCGTGAGGTACGGCGTGGCGACGTGCAACCGCGTGATCCGCCCGAGCGCGATCGCCTCGACCGGGACCCAGTGGCCGGCACCGTCGACCGGGCGGAGGTGGACGTGCAGATCGGTGACGTCGCAGACCGCGCCGAGATCGTAGCGATCGGCGTCGCCGCCCTCGGCGGTCTCGCACTCGACGATGACCGGCTGCTCCTCGCGGCGCAGCGCCCGCAGGGCCTCGGCCATCGTCGCGATCGGGACCTCGAGCGGCGGCAGGCGCGGCGCGAGCCCGCGCTCGCGAAACGCGCGCGCGAAGAACCCGCGGGCCTCCTCGGTGACCACCTCCTCGATGTCGGCGATCCGCAGGACGGTCCAGCCGTCGTCGAGGAAGTCGTGGAACTGGTGCACGAGGGCGAGGCGCTCGCTGACCGCGAGGACGTAGCCGTTGACCCGCGGCTCGCCGGGGAACACCCGGCGCAGCAGCGCGAGCGAGCCCGCGGCCCGCGCGGCGTCGAGCGCGGCGCGAATCATCGCGACATCATCGCCCATCGGCCGGGCCCGCGTCGACGGGGTAGGGCGCGGCGTACTTCGCGAACGTCCGGCAGAACGGCGTGTCGAGCTGCAGCCGGGTGATGCGACCGAGCGCGACCGCGACCGGCGGGTCCCACTGCCCGAGCGCATCGAGCTGGCGGACCGTGCCGTGCAGATCCGTGACGTCGACGAGGCGGCCCAGGAAGGTGGCGTCGTCGTCCGCGTCGGGCGCCTCGCACTCGACGAACATCAGCGCGCCGCGCGGGCGCAGCGAGCGCAGCGCCGCCTGCATCGAGGCCAGATCGACGGCGCAGGGCAGCGGCCGCGGCGCGAGGCCCTCGCCGCGGAAGCAGGCCTCGAAGTGGCGCTGGGGCCCATCGCGGTTGACCTCGAGCACGTCGTCGATGCGCACGACGACCCAGCCCTCGTCGTAGAAGTCGTGGAACTGGTGCACGGCGACCAGCTCGTCGCCGAGCGCGACGACGTAGCCGTTGACGAAGCGCGCGCTGGCGAAGCCGCGCTCGAGCTGGATCAGCGCGCCGGAGGCACGAGCATCTTCGATCGCGGCGCGGATCATCGGGGCAGCATGGCCGATCGCCGGGCGAGGCGCGAACGCCGCGCGCATCGCATCACGCGGTGGCCGCGTCGGCGGTGGCCAGCGCGAACCAGATCTCGTTGCGGCGCCGGAACCACAGCGTGAATGGCGGGTCGTAGCGATTGACCTCGGGCTCGCCGAGGAGGGCCAGGCCGCGCGCCGTGGCCCAGGCCCGGAGCGCCGCCTCGTGGCGCGCGAGGTTGGCGGCGGTCCAGCGCCCGGAGAAGATCGCGACCGCGACCTCGCTCGGCGGCACCTCGCGCAGCGTGACGCGCGCGTCGTCGGGGACCGGCAGCGTGGCGAGGGTCTCGCCGGCGGGCATCGTGAAGGTGACCAGCCAGTCGTCGGCGTCCCGGCGCTGCCCGACCGGCGCGGTCATCGCGATCGTCGCCGGGCGCTGACCGACCGGCGCGGTCATCGCGACCTTCGCGCGGCCGCGGTTCTTGCCGAAGATGTAGCCGGCGAGCCGACGGAAGCCCTCGTTGCCGGCGGCGGACCACGCGCCGTGGACGCGGGTCTCGGCGATCACCCGGCCGGGATAGCGGCGGACCTCGAACGCGCCGTCGCGATCCGTGATCTCGAAGCGGGGCTCGGCGACGCGGGGCATGATGTGGACAGGGTGGCGCCGCGGTGCGGATGCGCAAGGGGCGCCGCGGTGATCACGGGTCGGCGGTCGGCAGCGACTGCCAGCCGAGGAGCCAGGCGTCAGCGTCGTCGAGCGCGGCGAGCGGCAGCGCGTAGGTGCGATCGGTGAGCACCGCGCGCAGCGTGATCGTCGACGACGCGCGCGGCGCCGCGACGACCTCGAAGTGGCACTCGCCGGCGCTGTCGGCGAGCGGCTGCCGCGCGGTCCAGCGCGAGCCCAGCAGGAAGCGCCGCTGGATGCGCATCTTCAGCGGCTGCCCGGCATCCACGGATCGGTCCGCGCGGTGCACCAGGCCCACAGCGCGGCGCGGGCCTCGGCGGCGTCGTGCTGCCAGGGCAGCACGTGGGTCGCGCGCGCGGCGCGATCGAAGTAGAACGCGCCGGCGGTGAGCGCCGACGGCGCGGTGGCGGCGAGCCAGGCGATCGTGTCGGCGCCGCCGGCGGCGTCGCGGAGCAGCGGCCGGGTGATCGCGCGGAACCGCGGCAGCGAGGCCTGGACCGCGGCGGTGTCGGCCCAGCCCGGGTGCATCGCGACCACGCACGGCCCCGCGGGTGCATGCTCGGTCCACAGCGCGGCGAGCGCGACCTGGGCGCGCTTGGTGAACGCGTAGGCGCGCACGCCGTCGTAGGGATCCGGGACGGTGCCGGGTACGACCAGCGGCACGAGGTACATGCCGCCGGACGAGACCAGGATGACGCGGCCGCGCGTCCGCGCGAGCTGCGGCTGGAGGAGGCGGGTGAGGAGGTGCGGCCCGACGACGTGGGTGGCCCAGGTCAGCTCGAGGCCGTCGCCCGTGTCGATGCGGGATGATGGGAGGACGCCGGCGTTGTGGATGAGCGTGTCGATCGGCTGATCGCGGAGGCGGGCGGCGAGGGCGGCGATGTCGGCGAGCGAGGACAGATCGCAGCGCTCGATCGTCAGCGACGCGGCGGGCGCGGCGGCGAGGATCTCGGCGCGCGCGGTTGCGGCGCGGCCGGCGTCACGGCACACCATCGTGACGCGCGCGCCGAGGGCGGCGAGCTGGGCGGTGGCGGCCTGGCCGATGCCGCTGTTGGCGCCGGTCACGACGACGTGCTGACCGTCGAGGCGGGGGAGGGGAGCGAAGCCGCGGCGGCGGAGGCGCAGGCCGGGGGCGCCGAAGGAGAGCGGCACGAGCGGCGAGAGCAGGCGATCGACGACGGACATGAGTCGCGGAAGCGTAGCGGCGATCGGAGGATCAGCGAGGGGTGTCAGGAGTCGGGGTCGGAGTCTTCATCATCGTCGTCGTCGTACGCGGGACGGTGGAGAGTGAGCGAGGGCGGCGTGGGAACAGGCGAGAGCCCTGAACCGGGCACGGGCACGGGCACGGGCACGGGCACGTGGTCGCTCGCAGGCGGTGGGAGGACGGGGGGCGCGGGCACAGGCTCGGCCTCGGGCTCGGATACGGGTTCGGCCTCGGGCTCGGACACGACCTCGGATACGGGCTCGGCCTCGGGCTCGGATACGGTCTCGGGCTCGGATATGGATTCGGCCACAGCCTCGGATCCGGCCACGGCCTCAGCCTCCGCTACCGGCGCGACCTCGGGCTCGGGCGCGGCTCGCCGCCCGCTCACGATGACCTCCTCGCGCCCGTCCTCCGTGACATGCCGGACCAGCCGGTAGGTCGTGTTGCCGTGCGCGCGCGCGACCTCGGGCGCCGCGATCAAGAGCTGCAGATCGAGCGTCCTGCACAGATCGAACAGCGTCCCGAGATTGTCGCGCGACAGGCGGTTCGCCTCGTCGAGGAACAGGAACCGCAACGATCCGCTCGTGCGCCGCGCGCGCAACAGATTCGCGTCGCGCTCCCACTCGGTGAGCACCACCATCATGAGCGCCGCGCCGACGCCGATGGCCTCGCCGGTCGACAGCCGCGTCGGGCTCGCCGGCTCCCAGGTCTCGTTGGCCTGGCGCCGGATCTCGACCACCAGCTCGAGGTACTCGCGGTAGTCGAGCAGGCGCGCGCCGCCGCCGCGCCCGCCGCCGTAGCGCTTGAAGATCTCGTCGAGCGCCTCCTCGATCGGGATCGCCGAGAGGAACAGCAGCTCCTGCGCCTCGCCCTGGCGCAGCGCGCGCAGGATCTGCTCCATGCGCTCGACCCGGCGCAGCTCGACGCGGATGCCGTGGATGCTGCCGAAGCGGATGCCCTCGAGGTGCTGGTTGAGGCGGCGCACCTGACCGCCGGCGCGCCGTAGCTGCACGTCGATGCCGCGCGCGACGTCCTCGGACGCGCCGCGCAGGTCGCCCTCCTGGCGCGCGAGCCGGCTCTCGAGGAGCGCGAGGTGATCGCGCAGCCGCTCGAGGGCGACCAGCGGATCATCGACCTCGGCGATCTGCGCCGGCACGCGCCGGCGCAGCCAGTCGCGCGCGGCCTGCCACGCGTCGAGGTAGCCGCTGCCATCGAGCGGTAGATCCTTGATCGCGTTGACCAGCTCGTCGCCGCCGCGGGTCCGCGCGACGCGATCGAGGAGGAGCTCGCGTTTGCTCCACGCATCGGCGGTGAGCTGCACGTGCGTGCGCTCCGGGGCGCGACCGGCGAGCACCGGGTGCAGGAGCCCGGCGGCGTCGGCGCGCGCCCGCAGGCTGGCCCAGATCGCGTCGACGGGCCCGGCGGCCCGGCCGCGCTCCTCGGCGAGGGTCTTGGCCTCGCTGACCGCGCGCGCCGCGCGGCTGGCGCGCTCGTCGGCCAGCGCGCGGCTCGCGACCAGGGCCTTGGCCTCGGCCTCGACCGCGTCGAGCGCCTCGTTGGCGGCGTCGAGATCGGGCGCGCGCAGATCGAGCTCGCCGGCGACCGCGGTCAGCTCGGCGCGGGCGCGATCGCGGTGCGCGACGGCGGCGGCGCGCGCGGCGGCGGCGGCGTGGAGCGCGGTGGTCGCGACCTCCCACTGCGCGTCGCCGTCGGCGACCGCGGCGTCGGCGGCGTGGATCGCGGCCTTCGCGTCCTCGTGCTGCTGGACGAGCGCGGGCGCGACCACGGCGCCCGCGTCGAGCGTGGCGGCCGCGTCGGCCCACGCCGCGGCGTGCTGATGCGCGATCACCTCGACCAGCGCGGCCTTGCCGCGGAACAGCCGGTCGCGCTGCGCGGCCATCGCGTCTTGCCGTGCCGCCGCGATCGCGAGCGCGTCGTCGGTCGGCGGCGGGTGGCGCAGCGCCTCGAGGCGATCGACCAGCGCGGCGCGGGCGGCGCGCAGCGCGCGACGGCGATCGCGATCGGTGCGCGCGGCGGCGTGGGCGGCGGCGAGCGCCGCGGCCCGCGCGGCGTGATCCGGCGCCTCGAGCAGCGCGGCCTCGCCGAGCAGCCGGCGCAGGCGATCGCGCTCGCGGCCCAGGGTCTGGATGCGGGCGTTGCCGGCGGTGACGCGGCGCCGGCGCGTGGCCTCGGCCATCTCGAGCGTGGCCTGCTCGGACGCGAGCAGCGCGCCCTCGTCGGCGGGATCGCCGAGCGCGATGGCCTCGGCGTGGACCAGCGCGATCTCGGCGTCGCGGCGCGCGGCGGCGAGGCGGTGGCCACGGCCCGCGAGCTCGTCGAGCTCGGCGGCGCGGGCCGCGATCGCGGTCCGCAGATCGGCCGCGCGGCGCGCCCGCGAGAGGCTGCCGAGCGTGGGCCGCGGCGACGGCCGGGTGACGCGCAGGCCGTGGGGCTCGGGGCAGATCGCGTCATGGCGCGGATCGTCGGGCGGCGCGAGGTCCAGGGCGGTGCCCGCGGCGACCAGCCAGACCGTGTCGAGCGCCGGGCTGCGCTCGCGGATCGCGATCGCAGCGGCGGCCGGATCCTCGACGATGATCGCCTGGGTCAGCGGACCGAGCCGCGCCTCGATCCACGCCGCCGCGTCGACGTCGACGTCCTCGAACCGGCTGGCCAGCAGCTCGCCGCCGACCGCGTCGCGCAGCTCGAGCAAGGCCGGCGCGATCGCGCCGCCCGCCGACTCGAGATCGGCGACCTCGTGCGCCAGCTGCTCGCGTGCGGCGAGCGCGCCGGCGCGCGACGCGGTCACCGCGATCTGCTGCTCGATGAACTGATCGCGCAGGGCCGCGAGCGCCGCGGCGATCGCGATCGCCGGCGCGTTGCCCGATCGCACCTGCGCGAGCTCGGCGAGGGCTGGCGCGGCCTCGCGGATCGCGCCGAGGCGCTCGAGCGCAGCGGTGGCGATCCGCCAGCGGGCCTCGCGCTCGGCGAGCGCCGCCGCCCGGGTCCGCACGCTGGCGAGCCTGGCCTCGGCGTCGCCGCCGCCGCGCAGCTCGTCGTCGAGGGCGCGCAGCTCGGCCTCGACCGCCTCGAGGCGATCGGCCACGCCCGCCGCGGCACCCTCGACGCCCACCGCGAGCCCGAGCTCGAGCGCGGTCGCGCGCGCGGCGACCTGGCGCTCGGCGGCGGCCTCGGCGTCGCGCCGGGCGCGCTCGAGATCATCGGTGCTCGCGACCCGCGCGTCGAGCGCGGCGAGGCGGGCGAGGGCGGTGCGGGCCCGCGCGAATGGATCGTCGGCCGACACCTCCCGCGACGCCCCGGCGTCGTCGAGCGGCAGCGCGTCTTCGAGCTCCACGGGCTCGGTCGCCTCGCCGAGGCCGGCCTCGATCTCGACCAGCGCCGCGAGCGCGGTGGCGTGCTCGCCCCGGCGCGCGGCGACATCGCGGGCCTCGCGCGCCCAGCTCGCGTGCGCCTGATCCGCAGCCTCGAGTGCGCGCTCGGTCTCGATCAGCGCGGCGGTCGCCTCGGCGGCCTCGAGCGCCGATCGATCGAGCAGCTCGCGGGCGAGCGCGAGCTGCTGGCCGAGGTGGCGGTGGGCGTGGGCGCGCCGGGTCAGCTCGTCGAGGCCGTCCTGGTGGTTGGCGAGGCCCGCGGCCGCGCGATCGTAGGCGACGCGGGCGGCGTCGCGGCGCGCGACCCGGGCGGCGCGCTCGGCGGTGGCGGCGGCGTGCGCGGCGCGCGCCTCGTCGTCGGTCTGCGCCAGCACCGACAGCTCGCGCTCGATCTCCTCGAGCCGCGCGGCGATCGCGTCGGCGGCGGCCTGGCGATCGCGGGCCCGGCTGGCGCGCTCGACGGTGCGGCGGGCTTCGGTCACGCGGTGCTCGAGGTAGGCGTCGCGCCGCCCGAGATCCTGGGCCTGCTCCTCGGCGGCGCGGCGCGCGCGCTCGGCGGTGTCGATCGCGGTGCGCGCGGCGGCGGCCTCCGCGCTGGCCTCCGCCGATGCAGCGCGCGCGGCGTGGACCGCGGCCGCGAACATCGCGACGCCGGCCTCGTAGATCGCGCTGATCTCGCGCTCGAGGGTGCGCGACTCCGCGACCTCGGCGCGGGTCCGCCGGCAGGCGTCGAGGTTGGCGCGCATCCGCCCGAGGGTGTCGCCGAGGCCGGTCTCCTCCTTGAGCAGGAACCCGCGCAGCTCGCTGGTCAGCGCGCGCGAGATGCCGCCGGTCATGCTGGTCCGCAGCATCTCGTTGAGCTTCGAGCGCTCCTCGTCAGTCGACAGCCGCATCGGCGTCACGCCGCGATCGAACAGCGCTGCGAAGTAGTCCTTGGTCGCGCGGAACACCTCGAGCGTGCCGCCGGCCGCGACCACGCTCGCGCGCAGCTCGTCGAGCTCGGGCACGTGATCGCCGTCGTCGCGCCGCACCAGCAGCACGTCCGCGAGCCGGACGTTGGGCCCGAGGCCCTCGATCAGGAACGCGGTCGGCTCGACGGTCGGCTCGGCGGCGCGCGTGAGCCGCACGCCGGCGACCACGCGCGCGCCATCGCCCAGCTCGAGATCGAGCGCCGCATACGACGGCCGCCCGGGCTCGCCGAGCCGGCCCCAGATGCCGCGATCACCGCCGGTCGCGCCGCTCTCGCCGAGGTTGGTGAACCGCAGCTTCGACATGTCGGGCAGGAGCACGACGTACGCCGCGATCATGACCGTGGTCTTGCCCGCGCCGTTCGCGCCCTCGAGGGCGGTCACGTGGCGATCGAGCAGGTAGCGCTCGTAGAAGACGCCCTTCCAGTTGACCAGGGCGAGCGCCGCGACGCGCGCCCGGCTCATCCCGGCGATCCGTCGTCGTCGAGATCGTCGTCGGCGCCGAGCTCGGCGTCGAACTCGTCGAGGTCCTCGTCGGATCGCTCGATCACCCGCGGCCCGACGACCGGCGCGGCGCCGCTACGCGCCGGCTCCGGCGCGATGTCGGGCATGGCGTCTTCCTCGTCCGGATCCTCACCCTCGCCCTGATCCTCGCCCTCACCCTCGCCCTGATCCTCACCGTCCTCGTCACGCGGCTCCTCGCCCTCGCGCGCCTCGTCCGCGAGCGCGACCTCGCCCTGCGCGACCAGCTTCGCCAGCGCCTCCGCGGGCGCCGACAGCCCGCGCACCGGCTCGGCGAACCGCAGCAGCGACGCGCGCAGCCGCAGCTTCTCGCCGTCCTGCGCCTCGACGAAGCCGAGCCCCGCCAGCCGCCGGACCGCATCGGCGACCCGCGACCGCACGTTCTTCTGCGCGATGCGCTCGTCGTGCCGCTTCCGCTTCGGGTTGAACTCCGCGATCAGCGCATCGCTGCCCAGCACCGCGACCAGCTGCGCGACCACATCCTCGACCGACACGATGCCGCCGCGCTCGACCGCCGCCGGATCGAGGTACAGGAGCGCGAGCGCCTGACCGACCAGCATCTCGCCCGCGCCGAGCGTGCGGCGCGACAGCTTGTCGCCGGTCGGCAGCAGGTAGAAGTAGCCATCGGCCTTGTGGATGAGCTCCGCGCCGTAGCGCCGGTAGAACGGCTCGAGGTGATCCTGCGCGTCGGTCAGGAGCGCGTACCAGGCCGCGTCGTCGCGATCCACATGGCGGCCGCCGCGCAGCGCGAGATCGAGATCCGGAAAGTCGGCGTCGAGCAGGACGTCCTGCAGCTGCGCATAGCCCGGTCGAGTCATCGCGATCCTCCGCGCGCATCGCGCGTCACGGCCCAGTCCTCGATCACCAGATCCTCGCCGACCGCGACCCACGGCCGCTCGATCGCAGAGCGCGCCCGCGCCAGCCGCGCCACCGTGCCCGCGACCCGGCCGGCCTCGATGAAGCGCTCCGGGCCGGGGAGCTCGGCGGTCACGTCGTGGGTCACCGTCGACAGCGCCGCGGCGCCGCCGTCGATCGACGCCTGGACCTTGGCGTCGAGCGCGGCCTGCGGATCCTCGGTCGACTCCGCGACCGGCTCGCGCTCGCGCGCCGCGCGGGGCCGCACCACCGGCGGCTTGGTCCGCACCGGGGCGACCGTGCGCAGGATGCGGATCGGCGCGGCCGCGGCGTGGGTGAGCGCGAACCGCTGGCCCGCGCCCGCCAGCTGATCGCGCAGCCGCTGGGTGAGGGCGCGCGTGGGATCGAGCCGCACGACATCGCGCAGGTACCGGTGCACGTACTGGAAGTACTCCGACCACGCGCGCTGCCGCGCCGTGCCCCAGGCCGCGATGCGATCGACCTGATCCATCAGGCGATGGGCCGCGCCGGCGGCCTCGTCGGCGCCCGCGCCGAGCGCCAGCTCCTCGACGTCGTGGAGCAGCGACAGGAGCGAGCTCGCGTCGCGCAGGAGCATGTCGTTCAGCTCGCGCAGGGTCGCGCTCGTCGACTCGAGCAGGCCCTGGCAGCGCTCGATCGCGCCGAACCAGTCAGCCTCGAGCAGCCGCCGGATCTCGGCCTGGAAGTCCTCCTGCTGCAGATCGAGGCCGCGCTGCCGGCGCTCGATGCCGGCGACCAGCTCGCCGATCGTGATGCGCAGCGGCCCGAGCACGCCGTCGCGCCACGCGCCTTCATCCGACGCGATCCGCGCCGCCGCCAGCACGCTCGTGATCGCCACGGTCAGGCTCGCGGTGAGCACGCTCAGGCTCTCGCGGGTGAGGATGTCCTCTTCGAGGAAGAACTCGACGATGCCGGTGGCGAGCCGCGACAGCGCGAACTCGCCGGCCTTGACCACGCCCTGGCCGTCGACGCGGGCCAGCAGGCGCTGATCGCGCAGCCGCTGGATCGCCGGCGCGGCGCGGCGCTTGATCTCGGCGCCGGGCTCGATCGCCGCCGCCGCCTGCGCGAAGACATCCTCGAGCTGGACCTCGGTGAACGAGGCCAGCTGCGCACCCTCGCCGCGGACGTAGAGCGCCACCAGGAAGCAGACATCGAGCGGGCCGAGGTCCAAGGACAGCCGGCGCGCGGCGACCGCGGCGATGACGTCTTCCGGGGCTCGGCGGGACATGCGGCCCGCTTCTATATCGCGCGGCGACGGTGCCTCGCTAGCCGCCGATCGATCGATCGCGGCCGCTCCCGCGCGCTACAGGAGCTCGATCGGCCGCGTGACCTCGAGGGTCATGTCTTCGCGCCGCGTCGTGGTGGTGACCTTGAACGTCAGCTCGGTCGCGCCCGGCACGAGCCCGCGGACCTCGAGGTCGCGGACCACGTACAGCCGCCCGTCGTCGCCGACGGTCTCGACCACCGGCGCCGCCGGGCTGGTCACCGTGCCGCCCGCGGTCCGCACCTCGATCGCGACGGTGCTGGGCCCGATGAAGTGCCCGTAGTTGCGGAGCGCGAGTTGCACCTGCAGGCGGTCGCGCGCGATCGGCACGCGATCCTCGACGAAGCCGGCGGCCACGGCCTGACCCGGACGCACGAAACCGATCGCGATCCGCGGCAGCTGCTCGCCCTTCGCGTCGAGGATGTTGCCGCAGCGCGCGCTGCCGTTGTCGAGCGCGCAGCCCGAGGCCTTGCCGCACGGCTCCTCCTCGGCCTCGAGGCAGCCGTCGCCGTTCAGGTCGGCGCAGTGCAGGACCGCAAGCTGATCAGGCGCGCACACGGTCCCGGCGCCGGACCCGCCCCAGGCCACGCCCGGCGGCGGCGTGCATCGCGGGTCCGCCTTGCAGGCAGCGGCCGTCGCGGTGCCGGATCCCGGATCGCCGCCGCTGCGGCAGGCGACCACGAGCAACACCACCGCGAGCCCTCCGGTTCGGCGCATGGACCATCGTCGCGCGATTTCGCGCGCGCGGAAAGCCCGCCCGGGATCAGGGCAGGGCGCGCGGCTCGAACACGAGCCCGAGCCCGCCGCGCTGCCGCGACGTGTGGTCGCGGCGCCAGCTGACGCGCACCGGGATGGGCGCGCTGTGTTCGTCGCGGGTCAGGAATCCCCGCACGCCGGGCGCGATCGGCGCGGCGGTCTCGAAGAACACGCCGCCCGGGCTCTCGTCGCTGGCGGTGCCGCGCAGCTCGACGACGTCGAGGGCGAGGCGGGCCTTCACCTGGGTGGACGTGCGCGTTCCGCGGCCGCGTCGATCGACGAGGCCGAGCGCACCGAAGCAGCGGCGCAGGATGTTCATGGCTCCACGCTAGGGCCGGCCGCGGTCGGGGACAAGAAAACGGCATTCGCCGCCGACCGCCGCGATATCCTGGTCCCGTGGACCCGCGATTTCCCGAGCGCGACCTCCGCGGGGCGATGGCGGCGCGGCCGGCGCCCGCGCCGATGCCGGACTTCGAGGGCAGGGCGCTCGAGTGGAAACTGCGCGCGATCGCCGTGCCGGCGGCGCTGCTGGTCGCGATCGGGTTTCACGCGTTCCCGCTGCTCCACCAGATCCAGCGCATCTGGCTCAGCATGTGGATCCACGAGCTCGGCCACGCGGTGACCGCGCTGTGGTCGGGCTACGGCGCGGCGCCGATGCCGTGGCGCACCGCGATCTCGCCGGACCGCATGCTGCTGGTCACCGCGCTGGTCGCGCTCCTGAACGTCGCGCTCCTGGCGCGCTGGTACGCGTCGCGCCGCTGGCTGCTCGTCGGGGTGGCGGTCGCGCTGCTGCTCGCGCAGTACGTGATGACGTTCGTGTGGTCGGTGAACGAGGCGACGATCGCGTTCACCTTCGGCGGCGACGGCGGCGCGATGGTGCTCGGCACCGCGCTCATGCTCACGTTCTTCGTCGGCAAGGACAGCCAGATCTACCAGGGCGCGCTGCGCTGGGGCTTCCTGTGCATCGGCGCCGCCGCGTTCGTCGATACCTTCGCGACGTGGTGGGCCGCGCGCACCGACCCGAGCGTGATCCCGTTCGGCGAGATCGAGGGCGTGGGCCTGTCGGACCCGACCAAGCTCGTGCGCATCTACCAGTGGTCGACGGATGATCTCGTCGATCGCTACGTCACCCTCGGCGTCGGCTGCCTGATCGTGCTGGTCGCGGCGTATGCGTGGGCGGTGCGCGACGCGCGGCGCGCGGCGCACGGCTGACCGGTGAGGCATGCGCGCTCACCGTGCGGACGGGCCCGCGCGGCTACGACGCCGGCTGCTTCGGCGTCGCGAACCGGCCGTGCTGGGTCACGAGCGACGTCGCGTTGGAGGCGAAGCCGGTCAGGTGCCCGGTCGCGTAGTCGAGCACCGACGTGAGCGTGTAGCCGGCCGCGCCCAGATACGCGACCACATAGATGTCGTCGTTGATCTGCGCGAACTCGTACGTCACCGGCTTGCTCGGCGGATCGGCCTTGTCGCCGCCGACCGCGTGGTAGCTCACCGTGCCGTCGTCGGTGAACCGGTGCTCGAAGGTCTTCCCGGCCATCGGACCGTCATCGAACGTGAAATGGAGCGTCTTGCCGCGGACCGGATCTGCGTTGATGGATCGCATGCCGCGAGGTTTTGCAAGCAGCGGGCCGTGACGCGGATCAGCTCGCGGGTCGCCAGAGCAGCGCGAGCTGCGTGACGGTCGTGTCGGCGGCGCGCGCCGGTACGTCGAGCGTCTCGATCGCCGTCGGCGGCGCGGCCTGGATCGCCGCGATCTCCGCGGCCAGCTCGGCCTCGAGCTCGGCGACCTGCGCCTGGATCGCGGTCAGCGCCTCGTCCGCGCGCGCGACATCGCCGCGCTGCTGCGCGGTCCGGTTCACGCGGCGCGCCGCCGACGCGACCTTGCCGACGGTGCCGCGCCGGCTGCCGAAGATCGCGCCGAACACCGAGGTGCCGATCGCGATCGCCGAGTCGGTCGTCGACGCGGTGGCCTGGGCCTGCTCGCGATCGACCCGGGCCTCCGCGGCGCGGACCTTGTCGCCCAGCTTCTCGAGCCTGGGGCGGTACTTGCTGCGCAGAGTGTCGATCGCAGCGTCGCGGGCCTCGCGCTCGGCCTGCGCGACCCGCGCGCGGAACGCGGGCTCGGCCTCGTCGGGGCGCGCGACCAGGCCGAGGCCGGGCGCCGCGATCAGGCGCAGCGCGCCGGCGCGCTTGAGCCAGGCCTCGAGGCCATCGGCGAGCCGGGCGGCGACCTTCGCGGTGAGCGCCGGCGGCAACGGTGCGTAGCGCGCATCGCCGGCGGGGGAGGGCGCGGTCGCGGGCGTCGCCGCGAGCGCGCCGTGCTCCCAGAAATCGCCGGCGGTGTCGGCGGCGAGCGGCGCGATCACGGTGACGTCGCGCCACACATCCACATCCTTGCGCGCGAGGACGTGGTGGACCTTGGCGCGGCCGAGCAGATGCGGCGCGAGCGCGCCGGCGCCCGCGAACACCTCGGGCAGCTCGGCGGGCACGACCGGGCGAGTCGCGCCGCTCGCTGGCGCCGCCGCGCTCGTGGTCCCCGCGATCGATCCCACCGCCGCGACCACGCCCGCGGTCGCCTGCGCCGCCGCCGCGATCGCCTTCGCCGGCGCGGTCAGCCGCTGCAGCTGCGGCCGGGTCAGCGGCCCCGCGAGGTAACTCAGGCAGAACCGGCTCTGCAGCACCACCGGGTGATCGTCGTGGACGTTCTGCATCACGAACATGCGGTTGCCGAGCGCGGCCAGGGTCTGCTCCATCGCCGCCTTGTCGAAGGCCTTGCCCGCGGCCGCCGAGGCGCCCTCGAGGCCATCCATCAGCCGCGCCTTGTCGCGCTCGGTCTGCAGCCGCCCGACGAACCAGGTGCCGGCGTTGGCCAGCGCCTTGTAGTCGAGGTCGACCGGATTCTGGGTCGCGACCATCACGCCGAGCCCGAACGCGCGCGCCTGCTTGAGCAGCGTCAGCATCGGCTTCTTCGACGGCGGCATCGCGACCGGCGGCAGGTAGCCCGCGACCTCGTCCATGAACAGGATCGCGCGCAGGCTCGAGGTGCCGGCCTGGCCGCGCATCCACGCGATCACCTCCTGGAGGAGCACGGTCACGAAGAACATCCGCTCGGCATCGGACAGGTGCGCGATCGACAGCACCGCGATCCGCGGCCGGCCGGCCGGCGTGTACAGCAGGCTCGCGAGATCGAGCGGCGCGCCCGTCGACCACGCCGCGAAGCTGGGCGAGGCGATGAGCGTGTTGAGCGCCAGCGCCAGCTCGGTCCGCTCCTTCGCCGGGTAGAAGGTCTCGAGATCGAGCGCGCCGACCCGATCGAACGGCGGTCGCGACACGCCCTGCACGAGGTCGGCGAGCGTCAGCGCGCGCCCGGCGCGCCACGCGTGATCGAGGAGCTGGGACAGGAGCACGTGCTCGCGGCTGCGCAGCGGATCCGCGGTCACGCCGACCAGCGCGCACAGCCCGGAGACCGCGGCCTCGATCCGGTCGCGCCACAGCTCGGCGTCGTCGGCGTCGTGCGGCGGCGCGAACGACTTGAGCAGCGACAGCGGCACGCCGGCCTCGCTGCCCGGCGTGTAGATCGTGACGTCGCCGGCGGCGTGCAGCCGCGCGATGCGCTCCACGCCCTGGCCCGATGCGACGATGCCGTCGCGCCAGCGCGCCGCGGTCTTGGCGGCGAGCTGATCGATCGTGAGGCCGTCCCGCGCCGCGGTCGCGGGATCCATCCACGGCGCGAAGTCGGCCGGCGCGAGGTCCGGGAACGTCAGCATCAGGTTGCCGAGATCGCCCTTGGGATCGATCGCGATCACCGGCACGCCGTCGATCAGCGCGTCCTCGAGCAAGGCCAGGCACAGCCCGGTCTTGCCGCTGCCGGTCATGCCGACGCAAACCGCGTGCGTCGTCAGGTCGCGCGCGTCGTAGAGGATCGGCTCGTCGGTCGCAGCGCCGGCGGCGAGATCGAAGCGGCGGCCGAGGTAGAAGCTGCCGAGCTGCTCGAGGTCCATGGCGCGCGAGTATCGGTCGCAGGCGCCGCGCTGTCATCGCGGCGGTCGCGATCACGCGCTCGGGGGCGTCCGGATCCAACGCGCGAGTTGCCGCGGCTATTGCCGCGATCCTCGTCGACGATCGCCCGATCCGGAGCGCGGCGCGATCCCGTGTCGCGCCAGCGACGCCCCCTGTGTCTCCGGCGCGACACCGATCGCAAGTCCGCGCCGCGCCTCGGCTCCGCGGTGGCACTGCGGGTGCAATCACCCTGGCCATGCGAACCATCACGCGCCTGGCCGCGCTGGCCGGGATCCTCCTCAGCGCCGCGCCCGTGGGTGCGGACACCGCGGTGCCCGGCTCGCGGCTGTCGATCGTCCTGGGCGATCGCGAGCCCGCGGGCGCCGACCACGTCTCCGACCTGGCGCTCGCCGCGCTCCAGACCGCCGTCGACGGCGCACCCGGCGACCGCACCGCGCGCTTCGCGCTGGTCCGCGCGCTCATGCGCGCCCACAAGCTCGACGCCGCGCTCACCGCCGCCAAGGCCTGGCGCGCGGTCGACGCCTACAACCTCGTCGTCGTCCGGCTGATCGGCGACATCCAGAGCGAGCTCGGCCAGCGCGACCTCGCGCGCCGCGCGTACTCCGCGGTCGTCGAGCTCCTGCCCAAGGACGCCTCGGCGCACCGCGCGCTCGCGAGCGTGCTCAAGCAGGCGGGCGACCTGCAGGGCGCCTACGATCGCCTGATCGTCGCCGCGGCGATGACCAAGGACGATCGCCGGCTCGCGTTCGAGCTGGCCGATGTCGCCAACCGGCTCGGCAAGGCCGACGAGGCGCGCGAGCGCTTCGCCGCGATCGTCGCCGATCCGACCACGCCCGAGGCGGTGCGCTACCCCTCGGCGCAACGCCTCGCCCAGATCGATCACGCCGCGGCCCGCGCCGCGCGCGCCGCCGGCGAGGCCGACCGCGCCAAGGAGCTCGAGGCCGGCCTCGCCGCGCTCAAGCTCGCCGGCGGCACCGAGAACGACATCAAGGTCTACCTGACCTGGGACACCGATCGCAGCGACGTCGATCTCTGGGTGACCAGCCCGGCCGGCGAGAAGGTGTTCTACAGCCACAAGAACGGCAAGGACGGCGAGGCGCTCTACGACGACGTCACGACCGGCTACGGGCCGGAGAGCTACACCGCGCCGCACGCGCAGGCCGGCGACTACCTGGTCCAGGTCAACTACTACGGGGCCGGCCGCTCCAACTTCTCCGAGGCGCGCGGCGAGGTGGTCGTGATCCTCGACGAGGGCAAGGCCACCGAGTCGCGCCACGTCCTGCCGTACCGCCTCTACGACACCGGCCAGACCGTCACCGTCGCTCGCGTCCATGTCGACCGCCACGCGGTCGCGCTGGGAGGTTCCAAGTGATCACCGCCAAGCTCGTCTCGATTCGCTGGGCCTTCCTGCGCCGCTCGTTCGCGGGCGCGCTGGCCCTCTCGCTGGCCGCGTGCGGCGGCGCGCCCAAGATGGCGTCGACCGCGCCGGCGCCGGTGTCCGCGCCGGTCGCGGTGATGCCCGCCGATCTCGCGCCGATGACGCTCGAGCTCGAGGTCGTGACCGCGCGCGGTGACCTCGCGGTGCTCGCCGCCGGCGATGACTGGAAGCCGGTTGCCGCCGGCGCCCGCATCGCCGGCGCGCGCGAGCTGCGCACCGGTCGCCGCGGCGCGATCATCTCCCTCGGCCGCGGCGACGCCGCCGGTCGGCTGTGGCTGCGCGCCAACTCGCGCGTGCGCCTGGGCCAGAACGCCTCGGGCGTGCACCTCGCGGTGATCGCCGGCGAGGCGCGCCTGCGCCGCAAGGACGCCGCGCTGCCGGTCGCGATCGATGGCGCGCCGGTGATCGGCGACCTGATCCTCGACGCGCGCGCCGATGGCAAGACCGATCGCACCCGGGTCGGCGCGCGACCCGAGCTCGCGACCTGGGCGATCGCGCTCGAACAGGTCGAGACCGGCGCCGGCGTCGGCCGCATGGAGGCGCAGGCCGGCGACAAGACCGAGCCGCTCGCGCTCGCGCGCGTCACCGTGCGCGTCCGCACCGATGGCGACATGGCGACCACCGAGGTCGAGCACGTGTTCCACAACCCGGCCGACGGCGCGCCGCGCGAGGGCACCTTCCGGTTCCCGGTGCCCGACGGCGCGATGCTCATCGGCATGGCGATGGAGATCGACGGCAAGCTCATGGAGGGCGAGATCGTCGAGCGCGAGAAGGCGCGCGAGGTCTACGAGTCGATCGTCGACAAGATGGAGGACCCGGCGCTGCTCGAGTGGGAGCAGGGCAACTGGTTCAAGCTGCGGGTCTTCCCGATCGAGGCCGGCAAGGACAAGCGCGTCGTCATCCGCTACACCCAGCCGCTCAGCCGCGGCGCCGCCGGGTTCGCGTACGACTACGCGCTCGCGATCGACGACGCCCAGGCCAAGGCCGGCGCGGCCCAGCCGATCGGCGAGTTCGCGCTGATCGTCGATGGCAAGGAGGTCTCGCACGAGAGCCAGCTCGCGGGCGGGCTCGATCTGTCGGTGCCGATCGCGCCCGACAAGGTGCCGGCCGCGATGACCGAGGCCCGCGCCGACGGCAGCTACACCGCGATCCGCATCCACCCCGACGCGGCGATGTTCCAGGCCCCGGCGGTCAGCGGCCCGCGCAAGGTCGCGGTGGTGATCGACACCTCGCGCAGCGCGCTCGAGGGCAAGGCGCTGGCGCTGACCCTGGCGCGCCAGACCCTGGCCGAGCTCGGCCCCGCGGATCAGTTCGCGGTGCTCGGCGCCGACGTCACGATCGCGCCTGCCACCAAGGACTTCGTGCCGGTGACGCCGGCCGCGATCGATCAGGCGATGGCCGCGATCGCGGCCATCGAGCCCGACGGCGCCAGCGATCTGGGGCTCGCGCTCGACGCGGTCGCCGCGCTCCACCCGAGCGAGGTCGTCTACGTCGGCGACGGCATCCCGACGTGGGGCGAGACCGGTGCCGATCCGCTCGCCGCCAAGGCCCTTGCGATCCACGCGCCGATCTCCGCGGCGCTGGTCGGCAAGGGCGCGAGCTCGGCCCTGTGGACCGACCTCGCCGGGCGCACCGGCGGTCGCACCCAGGTCGTCCGGCGCGCGGACGACGCCGCGCAGTTCGCGCTGGCGCTCGCCGACGCGCCCCAGGTCCCGCGCGTGGTCGCGGCCAAGGTCGAGGTCGCCGGCGCCGAGCTGGTGTTCCCGACCGCGACCTCCACGGTCTGGGCCGGCGACGAGCTGGTCGCGCTGGCCAAGACCGAGACCGGCAAGCCGCCGACCGAGGCGGTGCTCACCGCGATCGTCAACGGCAAGCCGGTGCGCCAGACCATCCACATCAGCGCGGTCGCCGAGCCCAACGTGGCCCGGCGCTGGGCCCGCGATCAGATCGCGAGCCTCGAGGCCGCGAGCGGCGACAAGGACACGATCGTCAAGCTGAGCCAGGACTTCGGCGTGCTCAGCCGCTACACGTCGCTGCTCGTCCTCGAGAACGACGAGGCCTACAAGCAGCACCAGATCGAGCGCAAGCAGCAGGAGCTCGCGGCCGCGACCCCGGCGATCACCGGCGGTGACCTCGACAGCCTCGGCGCGCGTCAGGCCAGCCTGTCGCCCGACGAGATCCAGCCCGGCGATCCCGAGATCAAGATCCCGGCGCCGCGCGACGCGCGCTCGGTGGTGGTCACGTTCCCGTTCGGGGAGACCAAGCTCGCGGAGTGGGACGCCGAGGTCGACGCCTGGATGGTGCGGTTCCTGATCGACAACCAGACGCCCGATGGCGAGTACCAGGCGCGGGTCACGATCACCCACGCCGATGGCCGGGTCGAGACCACGACCCTGAGCTACACCGTCGATACCCAGGCGCCGGCGATGAAGCTGACGGTCACGCGCATCGCCGGTGGCTACGCCATCACCGCGCGCCAGCTCGCGAGCGGCGGCAGCCGGCGCAAGGACGCCGATCGCGTGGAGATCACGCTGCCCGACGGCACCTCGCTCATGCTCGACCAGATCGAGCGCGGCAAGTTCACCGGCATCTGGTGGACCGCGCCGGTGAGCGGCGCGTCGCTGCGGGTGGTCGTGCGCGACAACGCGCTCAACCAGGCCGCGCAGGAGCTGGTGATCCAATGAGGGCCGCGCGCATCGCGATCGTCGTCGGCACGGTCGCGCTGGCCGCGACCGCGTCCGCCGCGCCGTCGGTGCGCGCGGTCGAAACCGAGACCGGCGAGGTCCGCGCGTGCCTGCCGGTCGATGGCGGCACGCTGGTCGGCACCGGCGGCGGGCTGGTGACGATCGACGGGGCAGGGGCCCGCGGCGCGCGGCTGACGGCGCACGATGGCCTGCCCGGCACGCGCATCGAGCGGCTCGTGGCGGATGGCGATCGCGCCTGGGTCGCGACCGACGCGGGGATCGCCGAGCTCGCGCACGCCGGGAACGCGTGGACGATCGCCCGCGCGGTGCCGACCGCGCCGGCGCGCGACGTCGCGGTGCTGGATGGCACGGTCTATGTCGCGACCTGGGACGGTGGCGTGGTCGCGATCACCCGCGGCAAGCCGCGCGCGCTCGAGATGCGCGGCGGCGCGAAGGCCGCGCGGGCCCGGGTGTCATCGCTCGCGGTGGTCGACCGCCACCTGTTCGCCGGCACGACCGCCGGCGTCTACGCGCTGCGCGGCGCGCGGCTCGAGAAGCTCGACCTCGGCGACCTCGGCGAGATCCGCGCGCTACACGCCGACGGCGCGCGCCTGTGGATCGGCACGACCTCGGGCCTGTACGTGCGCGACGACGCGCGCGTGACGCCGCTCGGCGGCGGCATGGTCAACGCGATCGCCTCGATCGATGGCGCGATCGCGGTGGCCTCGACCGACGGCCTGCGCGCGGTCGATCGCGGCCGGCTGGTCGCGGTCCGGGGCGCGCCGACGATGATCGCGCCGGCGGCGCTCGGCGAGCGCGACGGCCGGGCCTGCGCCGGCGGCCTCGATGGGCTGTGGCTGCGCGAGGGCGCGACGGTGGCGTGGACCGCGGCGGCGGCGCCGGCGCGCCTGCCCTCGAACGACATCGCCGCGCTCGCGGTCGACGGCGATCGCCTCTGGGTCGGCACGTTCGATCACGGCCTCGCGATGCTCGCGAAGGGCCAGTGGACGCGCATCGACGAGGCCGCGATCGATCGCCGCGTCAACGCCATCGTCGTCGAGCCGCTCGCCGGCGGCGCGGCGCGGATCTGGATCGGCACCGCGGCGGGCCTCATGACGATGGAGCGCGACGCCGGCGGTGCGCTCGCGATCGCGCGCATCACCAAGCGCGACGGCCTGCCCGGGCGCAGCGTGTTGACCCTCGCGCGGCTCGCCGATGGCACCATCGCCGCGGGCTCGTCGTCGGGCGCCGCGCTGGTCGACGGTGGCAAGGTCCGCCGCATCGGGCCGCACGGCCCGATCGGCAACGTGTGGGCGATCGGCCAGACGACCGATGGCCAGCTCTGGCTCGGCACCACCACCGGCCTCTACCGCGGCCCGGCCACGCCGTGGACCGACAAGGATCCCGACGGCAACGGCGGCTGGCAGCGGTTCGCGGTCGCGACCGGCGCGCTCGGCGACGACTGGGTCACCGCGCTCGCGGTCCGGGGCACCTCGATCTGGGCGGGCACCTACCGCCACGGCGTGGTGCGGTTCGACGCGAGCGCGGGCGCGACGGGCGCCACTGCGACCGCGCTGGGCGGTGGCTGGATCAACCCGGGCGGCCTGACCTGGGACGGCGCGACGCTCTACGCGTCGACGATGGACGGCCTGCTCGTCGGCGACGGCCAGCGCGATCGCTGGGCGCCGCTCGCGGGCTTGCCCGGCCGCGACACCACCGCGAGCGTGCGGCAGGGCGACACGCTCTGGGTCGCGACTCGCCGCGGGCTGGCGGCGGCGCGCTGAGGATCGGCATCCTGATCGTCAGGGCTGGGGAATCCACAGCATCAGCTCGCCGGTGGCGCGCGCGCCGAGTCCGATCCGCTCGCGCCAGCGATCGCCCTTGCTGTGCACGAACAGCTCGACGGTCGGGCCGATCGTGCGCGCGTTGACGCTGTCGACATCCGGGTCTGCCGAGCGCACGACCGAGCCCCACGCCGCGCCGGCCTCGATCGACAGCCGCACGTCGACCGGGTTGGGCCGCCCATCCGCCACCGGCGAGCCGCCCAGGCCGAGGCGCGCGCCGACGTGATGCCCGACGCTGCCGTCGAGCGGGCGCGTGACGAGATCGGCGCCGAGGGCGACGCCGACGTGGGCGCGGCCGCGCAGCGCGTAGAACCGCGCGTCGGTCATCATCCGGGCGACGTGCTCGGGGCCGCGCGGCGCGTTGATGCCCACCGAGGCCTGACCGACCCAGCCGATGTGCCCGCCGCCGTCGATGGTGCCGCCGATCGAGATCGCCGCGGTGAAGCAGCCCGTGGCGAGGACGGGCAGGGCCAGGAGCCATCGATGCATCAAGCCCGCATCCAGCAGCAACCGTGCCGCGCGCAAGGCCGCAGGATCGCGAACCGGCGATCGCCCGTCGCGACATCGGCGTCGCGATCCACCGCGCTCTCAGCGGACCGCGAGGTGCACGCGGCCGCGGCCATCGCGGGTCACCGGCGCGGTCGCGACCGGCGCGTCGGGCTGGCGGCGCCACGCGTCGATCTTGCTGCCCTGGTGGGCGTACGGCACCGGGCAGCTGGGCGCGCACGCCTTCTGTTCGCGCGACGCCGCGCGGATGTCGAGGGCGGTGTAGAGCCGCAGCGGCTTGGCCGGCGTGCCCATGCGCGGCGTGCACAGGTGCACCAGCCCGTCCTCGCACACGTGGAAGAAGCGCGCGCCGGCCCGGCACTTCCACGCGATCGCGCCGCGATCGACGAGCGCCTGCTGGAAGTCGTCGTTGAGCAGCCGGGACGAGCGCTTGCCCAGCCCGCGGATCGTGGCGTAGGCGGCGCGGGCCTCGGCGGACAGCGCCACCATCGAGCCGTCCGGGTTCCGGACGAGCGAGCACTTGGCGTCGAAGCCGTGGGCCATCGCGACCTGCGCGACCTCGATCGCCTCGGCCGGCGGGCACGCGCCCAGTACCGTGTTGATGCGGACGTGGAACGCGGCGTGCTCGGCGAGCAGCCGCAGCTTGGGCCGCAGCGGCTTGAGGACCTTCATCGTCGTCGCGTTGGGCACGACGCCGTCGACCGAGACCTGCAGCGCGTACAGGCCGGCGGCGTTCAGGCCCTCGATCAGCGCGCGCGTCATCAGGAACGCGTTCGAGTTCATCACCGGCACCATGCCGCGGGCGCGGACGTGCGCGACCAGCGCGACGACGTCGGGGTGGAGCAGGGTCTCGCCGCCGGTCAGGGTCACGAAGATCGTGCCGAGGGACGCGAGATGATCGATGCGCGCGACGAGCTCCGCGGTCGGCACCGGCGGCGAGACCGCGTCGTACTCGGTGCAGTAGCCGCACGCGAGGTTGCAGCGGCGCGTGACCACGAGGTGCGCGATCAGCGGGCGATCGGGATCGAGGGCGGCGGCGGCGAGACGGAGCAGGACCCGACCATCATCGAGGCGCCCGGCGGCAGAGCGCGGACGGCGGACCGGAGCAAGCGAGACGTGCGGCATGGCCCGACCAATTTGCGAACGCGGGGCCAGGCGCGGATGTGCCCGACATTGCTGGGCGTGCGTCGTTCGCGCTGGCAGGAGCTGGTGGTCCTTCGACGGCGAGTCCTCACCATCCCCGCGGCCGGGCTCCCCACGAGACGCCCCGGGCATACCATCGCGCGCATGACCAGCGCGACCCCGGGCCGGGCCGACGGCGACGGGCCGACGATGCCCGACGTCGCGCAGGCGGCCGCCGGCGACGAGCGGCTGGCCGCGGGCACGCGCGCCGGCGACTACGAGGTCGAGCAGCACCTCGGCGCGGGCGCGATGGGCGACGTCTACGCCGGGCGCCACCCGCTGATCGGCAAGCGGGTCGCGATCAAGGTCATCAAGCGCGCGCTGGCGAGCTCGGCCGAGGCGGTCGAGCGCTTCTTGCGCGAGGCCCGCGCCGCCAACCAGGTCGGCCACCCCAACGTCGTCGACGTGTTCGCGCTCGGCCGGCTGACCGACGGTCGGCTCTACCTGGTGATGGACCTCCTCGAGGGCGAGTCGCTCGCGGCGCGGGTCCGCCGCGGCCGGCTCGCGCCCGATCGCGCGCTCGCGATCCTCGCGCCGATCGCCTGGGCGCTCGACGCGGCCCACGCCCGCGGCGTGGTCCACCGCGATCTCAAGCCCGACAACGTCTTCCTCGCCGGCGATCCCGCGGCGCCGACCGTGTTCGTGCTCGACTTTGGCATCGCCAAGCTGCTGTCGACCGCGACCGACGCGCCGGTGGCGCTGACCGGCGAGGGCACCTGGCTCGGCACGCCGGCGTACATGGCGCCCGAGCAGTGGAGCGCCGACGGCGCCGGCCCGGCCTCGGATCGCTACGCGCTGGGCGTGATGGCCTATCAGCTGCTCGTCGGCGATCTGCCGTTTCGCGCCAGCTCGCTGCCGGGGATGATGGAGAAGCACTTCCGCGCGGCGGTGCCCACCGTGTCGACGATGGGGCTGGCGCTGCCGGCGGCGATCGACGGCGTGCTCGCCCGTGCGATGGCGAAGGATCCCGACGATCGGTTCGCGACCGCCGGCGCGCTGATCGACGCGCTGGCCGCCGCCGCAGGCACGACCGGCGGCGCGGTCGCGGTC
>JAIOQA010000368.1 GCA_021413675.1 Deltaproteobacteria bacterium
GTCTCGAGCACGCCGGCCAGCTCCGACCACGCATCGATGAGCACGCCCATCGACGGATCCTTGGTCTTGTCGACCATCGTCGCGAGGATCCCGAGCAACCCGAGCTTCGGGTTCTCGACCGCGCGCACGTGCTCGATCACCTGCAGCGCCTGGCCGATCGTGCGGAACGCGACCGGCTCGGCCTGCAGCGCGAGCAGCGCGTGATCGGCCACCCGCAGCGCCGCGCGCGTGGTCATGCCCATGCCCGACGGCGTGTCGAGCAGCACGAGGTCGAAGTCGCCCTCGATCGCCTCGAGGATCCGCTCGAGCACGCCGGGCCGGTAGAGCGCCTGTTCGTAGTCGCACACCTCGATCGGCGGCAGCCGGCCGCGCGGCAGGAGCGCGAGGTTGGGCTGCTTGGTGGGCAGCACCGCGCCGGTAGCGATCTGCCGGCCGGCGACGATGTCGGCGAGCCCGACGAGGCCGCCGTCGCTCTTCGCGAGGGCGTGGCCCACGCCGCCCTGCGGATCCAGATCCGCGAGCAGCACGCGCTGACCGCGCTCGGCCAGCGCGAGCGCGAGGTTGAGCGCGACGGTGGTCTTGCCCACGCCGCCCTTCTGGCTGACGATCGCGATGCGTCGAGTCATGGTGTCTCCTTGTCAGTGCTGCCGGCGGGCGAGCCTCCGAGGCCGAGGTCGCGCAGGCGGATGAGGTTGGCCTTCACGGTGGGATCGTCGGGCCGGATCCGGCCCGCTTCGACGAACGCCGCCCACGCGCCGGCGTAGTCCTTGGACAAGAGCGCCTCGACCCCGCGGTCGCGGAACGCTGCAAACTGTTCGCCCGGTGGCAGCGGCGCGGCCATGCGCGGGCCCTCGAGCGTGCCCTCGGCGAGCCGGGGCATCGGCCCGTCCATGACGCGATCCTCGAACGCGGCGAACGCGGCGAACGACGCGTCGTCGCCATCGGCGACCTCGTCGATCGAGAGGATCTCGTCGTCGCGATCGCCGTCGCGGCTGGTCTCGTCGACGACGCGCGCCGCGTCCATGAGCATCGCCTCCCACGGGCGATGCAGATCGCGCGGGCCGGGCTCGTCGACCAGCGTGCGGCACGCGACGCGACCGTCGCGCGCGAACGCGAGCCGGCGGAACGCGTCCTCACCGGAGCCGCGCGCGTCGCGCGCCGACCACGCCTCGCCCGCGACGACCAGGACCCGGCCGGCGACGCGGTCGCCGCGCGCGACCTCGATCGCGACCGAGTGCCGCCCCATGCAGGCGAGCTGCAGGTAGTCCGCGACCATGAACGGCGCCGGCGGCGCGACCGCGGTCTCCGACAGGCCGAGCGCGGTCTTGACGTGCGCGCGCAGCGCCTCGAGCGCGACCGGCTTCTCGAAGACCGTGACCCGGGCGTGGCGCGGGATCTGCGGGCGGAACGCCTTGAGGTACGCGGTGACGAAGATGACCGGCGCGGTGCAGCCGCGACTCCCGAGCTCACCGAGGATCTCGAGCCCGACCCGATCCGGCAGATCGATGTCCGAGACCACGAGATCGGGACACCCGGCGTCGAGCACGGCGACCGCGTCGGCCATCGAGCCGACCGCGATCACCTCGAGGTCGGGGAGCTTGGCCAGGCCGCGCGCCGCGGCGCTGCGCAGCACGGCCTCGTCCTCGATGAGCAACACGGTCTTCATGGCATATGCCTAGTGGGGCAGCCCGTACGCTGGCATCACGTCGACGCCGACCTCGAGGCCCTCGCACCAGCTGATGAACCGCTCGACCATCGGCTTGCCGCGGAACACCGCGCCGTGCTGCGGCGCGATCGTCTCGATGTCGAGCTGCCGGGCGAGCGACGCCCAGATCCGCAGCGCGCGATTGCCCGACATGTAGCGCCGGTGAAAGCCGGCCATGAACGGGATGTGCGCGTCGAAGTCGACGACCTCGCGGATCTCGGGGCCGATCGACGCGCCCAGATCTCCCGAATAGAGGATCTTCGAGATCGGATCGTAGACGTGGAAGTTGCCGGGCGAGTGGAGGAAGTGCGCCGGGATGATCAGGAGTCGACACCCCGCCAGGTCGAGCACCATGCCCTCGTCGGGGATGCCGATCAGCCGCTTCTCGACCAGGCGGTCGATGCCGAAGTGCGGGATGAAGCGCAGCCACAACGTCGAGCAGTAGGCGTCGGCGTCGGTGGTCATCAACCAGCCGTTGGCGGCGGCGACGATGTCGGGATCCTGGTGCGACAGGAACAGGTAGCGCAGGTTGCCGCCGCGCAGGTGATCCATCGTCGCCGACAGCACCCGGTTGTAGACCTTGTGGCCGCCGGGGTCGAGGATCATGCCCGCGCCGTGGTGGATGATGAGGTGTTGATTGGCCTGCACGGCGGTGCCGCCAGACGCGAAGTCCTCGAGCAGGATGTTGCGGTGGTCACCGCTGTCGAACAGGATGTCATCGGCACTCATGGGCGACCTCCGGGCTCAAAGGATCTTCTTGATCTGCTCGACGGCGCGACCGACGTCGAGGAAGATGAGGCCGAGCTTGGCCTCGCGGGTGGTGAGCACGAGCAAGAGCGTGCCGGGCGCGGCCGCGACCATGACCGCGTAGCCCTGCCCGCCGCGGATCAGCACCTGTTCGAGATCACCGCGGTTGAGCTCGCGCGCGGCGCGCTGCCCGAGCGACAGCAGGGTCGAGCTCATGCCCGCGACGCGGACCTCCTCGACGTGGTGCGGCAGGGCCGATGCGATGATCAGGCCATCTTCGGAGATCAGCGCGGACGCCTCGACATCGGGTGTCCCCGATTGCAGGGTTCGCAGCACGCGGTTCAGATCGTCGACGCGGGACATTGCTTCAGGCTCCTTCTCGCGGTGGCGGCGCGGTCACCGGCACGCGAAACACGATGTTGGTGCCGACGCCCGGCACGGAGGCGATCTCGAGGCGGCCGCCGCCGCCCTCGGCGATCTGGTGACACAGCGCCAGGCCGATGCCGCTACCGGTGCGGCGGGTCGAGAAGAACAGCTCGGTGCAGCGCCGGTAGGTGTCGTGGGTCATGCCCGCGCCGGTGTCGGCGACGGTCAGCTCGAACCACCGGCCGCGCTCGATCAGGCGCGCATGGACGATCACCGTGCCACCCGCGGCGCACGCCTGGATCGCGTTGACGGTGAGGTTGAAGACCACCGCGCCCACGACCGCCGGATCGAACGGCAAGAGCGGCATGTCGGCGACATCCACCCGCAGGTGGACCGAGCCGACCTGCGCGCGCCCGGCGAGCACCAGCAGCGCCTCGCGCACGGTGTGATCGATCGCGGCGCAGCGCGAGGTGTGGATCTCGCGACCGATCGCGCCGACACCGTCGAGCGACAGCCGCATCCGCCGGATCTCGGACAGCACCGCGAGCAGCTGCGACAGCACCGGCGGATCGACCACGTCCTCGCACAGGAGCTCGACCGCGGCGGTGATCGCCGCGAGCGGGTTCTTGAGCTCGTGCAGGATCGTCGGCAGCGTCGAGCCGACCGCGGCGAGCTTGAGCAGGCGGTTGCGCTCGTCCATCACCGCCTGCCACGCCGTGATGTCCTGGAAACACACCATGTGACGCGCGCGATGGTCGGGGCTCGCGGTCGTGGCGACGCTGTACCCGACGGTGATCTGGCGCTGATCGGGCAGCACCACCGGCCGCGCCTGCTGCTGGCCGGGCACGACCGCGAGCAGCGCGTCGAGCGGCGCGAGCACCTCGGCGACCGCGCGACCGGCGAGCGGGTGCGCGACGCAGCCGAGGATCTCGTGGGCGCGCTGGTTCGCGTACGTGATCGTGCCGACGTCGTCGACCACGCAGACTGCCGTTGGCAGTGAGTCCGCCAGTTCCCCCACGACTACCCCAGTTGCAGCGGTCGTGCCGATTCCTGGATCACGCACTCGGCCGCGTGATCCTCACGCTGCGCACGCGCAGATTGCGGCGCGCGCAGGTCGCGATGCAGGAATTGCGAGCGATCGCGATCTCACGCTCTCCGAACATCGGTATCGCGGCGCACCCCGTGCGTTCGCGCCGATCGATCGGTGATTTTTGCGGGTCGCGCGCGTCCCCGGTGGGTCGCGCACAACCCTCTCGTCGACTACCGCGGTGGCGCGACGTCGACGCGGAACACGGGTATCAGGCCGACACGCTCGTCCCACGCCGGGCTACGGCGATAGAACCACTCGAGTCGGCGCGCGGGGCTCGCGGCAAAGGCAGGGTCCTTGAGGACCTCATCGAACGCCGCCTTGATCGCGGGATCGGCGAGCATCGTCCGCGCGACCTCCTCGGCCACGTAGGCCTCCATGTACTCCTTGGTCTCGAGCGCACCATTGAAGAAGCCCCACGCGACCAGCGAGTCGGGCGCCGAGGGCTCGAGCAGGTGCAGCACCAGCCGCGCGCCGGGCTGGGCGATCGGCACGAAGATCGCGCCCTGCCCCGCGCTGCGCTTCTCGCGCGCCCACGCTCCGGTCACCGCCACGGTCGTCCGACCCTCGAAGGTCTTGCCGAGCGGCGCGCCGTCGATGCGCCAGACCTCCGCGTCGAGCGCCGCGTCGGTCGCCACCGGCTGGAAGCGCAGGCCGTGGCGCGCCAGGCGATCGGCGACCAGCGGGGCGTAGCCGCCGGGGATGACGTAGCCCGCGCCCGGCGCCTTCACCGTGAGCTTGGGCACCAGGTGGTCGCGCAGCGGGACCTTCCAGATCTCCGGCGCGGCCTCGTCGTACTTCGTCCACGTGCCGCCGGAGACCTCGGACGGCACGCGCTCGTAGTGGTAGCCGCGAAACTCGATCGTGCGGACGGTGTCGTCGGCGTCCGAGAAGAGCGCGATCTCCTTGCCCGCGATCGCGAGGTCGGCCGCGTCGGCCGCGTCGGTGGCGTCGCGCCAGGCGCGGCCGTGGGCGACCGCCTCCTCGAACAGCGCCGCCAGCACGTCGCGCGTGGCCTTCACGCGCTCGGCGTAGGTCCGCCACGAGTGGGTCTCGACCAGGATGCCGAGGCGATTGCGCGCTGCCGCGTAGTACTGCGAGAACCGCGGCGGCGCCTCGCCATCGGCGAAGCCCGACGCCGGATCGTCGTCGGTGACGAACGACGGATAGAACCCGAGCGGCAGGTGGCCGAGGGCGGTGACCCTGGCGAGGAGCGCGGCCTCGAGCGCGGTGCCGCTGCCCTCGAGGGCGTCGCCGCGGCCGGTGTGCGGCGCGACCAGCACGGCGACGTCGTGCTGGAACTTGGCGCCATCGGTGGTGTGCAGATCGACGAACAGGGTCGGGTTCCAGCGCCGCCACAGCCCGAGCATCGCGACCATCTCGGGGGCGTCGGCCTTGACCCAGTCGCGGTTGAGGTTGAGCGCGCCGGCGGTGGTGCGGAAGCCCATCTCCTCGGGGCCGCGCTGGTTGGGCCGGTTGTTGCGCCCGAAGCGCTCGTGGCCATCGACGTTGAAGATCGGCACGAACACCAGGGTCGCGGCGTCGAGGAAGCCGGGCGAGGCGCCGGTCATCAGATCGCGCGCCGCCCAGAAGCCGGCGTCCTTGCCCTCGATCTCGCCGCTGTGGATGCCGGCCTCGATCAGCAGCACCGGCCGGTGCGCGCGCGCGTGCTCGGCGGGATCGAAGCCGTGGTGCGAGAGCACGAGCGCGACCATCTCGCGGCCCTCGGGCGAGGTGCCGAAGGTCTCGCAGCGCGCGGCCGCGGGGTAGCTCGCGGCGAAGTCGTGGCACAGCCGCACGGCCTCGGCCTGGCGGCCGGTGACCTTCCAGCCCGAGCGCTCGGCGGTGGTCGTGAGATCGCGGACGATGACGCGAGGGTGGCAGGCGCTGACGGCGAGGGCGGCGACGACGGCGAGGCGCATCGCCGCAGTCGTAGCACGCAGGCGCGCTACTTGATGCGCGGCGCGGGCGCGGCGACGACCACGATCGTCTGGGCGCCGGCCTCGAGCGTGGTCGGCACGCAGAAGACGTCGAGGCTCTGATCGTTGAACGACAGGAGCGCGAGCTGCGGCTCGAACAGATCGACCGGGAAGGGCACGGCACAGACCGTGGCAGGCCCCACCGGCACGCCGCGCAGCACGACGTGGGTGTCGCCCTCGCTGAAGCGCTGCGGCACCGCGCGCTCCGCCGCCGAGGGCAGGACCGAGAAGCCGGTGACCGCCGGCATCGCGCTGTCGATCGCGCGGCGCAGATCCGACAGCCGCTTGATCGAGGCGCGCCCGACGATCGCGAACACCTGCGCGACCGGGATCGGGCTCGCGCGATCGCTGCGGACGATGACGTCGAGGTTGGCGGCGCCGCGCAGCCCCCGGAGCTCGACGCCGCTGCGATCCCCGACCATGTCGAAGATCGCGCCGGTCATGTTCGAGACGCCGGCGTCGCCGTTCTCCATCAGCTCGACGGCGGTGACGCCGGGGACCAGGCCGCCGAGCTCGAAGGTGCCGTCGGCGGCGACCGGCGCCATGATGATCCACCGCTGTCCGGCCGGGCTGGCGAGCACGGCGCGGATGAGCGAGCGCGGGATGTTCACGTCGGCGACCGTGCCGCGCAGCGTGTAGGTCGGGCCCAGGCGGAGCGTCACGCCATCGACCGCGGCGGCGGGCGAGGACCGCTGCGCGCCGAGCTCGGCGGCGGTCGCCGCGCCGGGGGTGGCGACGAGCGCGAACCGCCCGTTCGCGTCGGTCTCGGCGTGGGTCGCGTACCCGAGCGCCACCGCCTCGTTCGGCGCCGAGACCAGGAAGCGCGGGTTGCCCATGTGCGGCTGGTCGCTCGACCAGACGTCGGCGTGCGCCACCGGCTTCCCGGCGGCGTCGACGACCGTGCCGTGGATCGTCGGCAGCGACGCCGGCGGCGGCGGCGGAAAGCTGGCGCGCTGGTCCGCGGCGCGCGCCTCGTCCCAGAGACCGAGCGCCGTCGCCAGGTGGGCGTGGGTCGAGTGGACGTACGCGTAGCCACGGTCACCCACGCCGACGTCGGCCGCGGCCGCGCGGATCAGCTGGATCGCCGCCTCGAGATCGCCCGTGCGCGCGCGCGAGGCGGTCACCTCGGCGAGCAGCGCCGTGTTGCGCAGGTACCCGCGCCGATCGCCGATCGCCTGCGCGGCGTC
>JAIOQA010000369.1 GCA_021413675.1 Deltaproteobacteria bacterium
GTGCGGCGGGTGCCGGGGCGGGCGCGTCGCCACCGGTGGGCCGGCCGCGCAGCGAGATGCCCTGGGTCGGGCGCGGCGCGGTCGCGGGCGCGGCCACTGGCGCCGGCGCGGCGGGCTGCGGCGTCACCGGGCGCGGCGTGAGCGTGGTCTCGACGACGCGCACGCCCGCCGACGGGCGCGGCAGCTCGGCCGCCGCGGGCGCGGCCCGCGACGCGTCGAGCGGCTGCATGACGCCGCCGACCCGCACCGAGACGCGCTCGCCGTCGACCGCGAACAGCGCCAGCTCGGGCAGATCGAGGCGCGTCTGCAGCGCGACCATGAGCTGCGCGAACGACAGCCCACCGAGATCGGCCAGCGTCTCGGCCTGGTGGATCAGCATCGGCGGCGGGCCCTCGACGACGTACTCCTTGAGCACGAAGGTCAGCAGGTCGACCAGCGTCTCGCGATCGCAGTCGCCGAGCGCATCCTTCACGTTGGTGGCGATCTGGCGGAGATCCGGGCGAGTGGGCATCAGAGGCTCCTGGCGAGGCGTGGAGCCAGGTCGCTCCACGGGATCATCGAGTCGGTCGAGCGTGTCCGGAGACCGGACAACGTGCAGGCAGGGGTGACGAGGAGATCGCGACCGCGGCGCATGGGCGCTAGAGCTGCACGCCGTCGAGGTCGGCGCCATCGGTCAAGCAACCGACCAGGCGCGCGCCGCGCAGGTCGGCGCTGCACAGGTTGACGCCGCGCAGGTCGCAGCGCACGAGCAGCGCGCCGCGGAACTGCGCGCCGTACAGGTTCGCGCGGCGGAACTCGACCTCGAGCAGCGCCGCGTTGGTCCAGTCGGTGCGCGACAGCGACACCGTCGCGCCGTCGTAGCCGTCGAAGACGACGTGGGTCAGCACCGCGCCGGTCCAGTCGGCGGAGTACAGCTCGGCCTGGCGGAAGATCGTGTGCTGCAGCCGGGCCTTGCGCAGGTTCGCGCGCGGCATCCGCATGGGGCCCAGGTCGCACCGCAGCAGCTGCGCGCCGCTCAGGTCGACCTCGGTGAAGTCGGAGTCCTTGGCCTTCACCCGGTGCCAGAGCGCGCCCGCCCAGTGCGAGCGGCGACCGTCGACCTGGTTGAGCTCGGCGCGCTCGAGCCGCGCATCCTCGGCATCGGCCTCGGCCAGATCGACGCGCTCGATCACGACGCCGTCGAGGTCCGCGCCTCGCAGGCCGACGGACTTGGCTGCGAAGCCCTTGATCGTGCGCCCAACCAGCTCGTCCTCGGCGGCGAGCCGCTCGAGTTGGACGCGGGACTGGACCACGCCGGCATCGGCGCTGGTTTCGCTCATCTCGGTGGTGAGGATATCAGGGTCGGCCCGTGGCGTGGCCAGCGCGTCGCCCTCGAATGTGCGATCGCCGCAGCGCGTAGCCCGCATCGCGGACCGCGCGAGGTCACGCTCGGGCCGCGCGCTACGGCCGGCGCGGATCGCCGCCGTTGCGCAGCTCCGCCACGCGCCCGGCTTCGGCGAGCAGATCGAACACCCGGTGGATGATCTGCTCGGTGTTGTCCTTCTTCTTCGCGTCGGCCTTGCCGGGCTCGGGGCCGGCCGCGACGGCGCCGCTGGCCGCCGCGAGCTCCTCGGCCTCGACCGCCTCGGCTTCCTCTTCGCCTTCCTCGGTAGCGAGCGGCGCCGACTCCGAGAAGCGCGTCGACCGATGCAGGCCGCGCGTGGCCTGCGCGACGTGGGTCAACTCGTGGGCGAGCAGCGCCTGGCCCTCGGCGGAGCCGGCCGCCTTGTCGGCGTGGCCACCCATGAGGATCATGCCGGTCGCGCCGATCGTCACGGCGTTGGCGTTGCGCCGCTTGTTGAACTCCTCGGCGAACTCGCCCGTGTACACGCGCACGTGCCCCAGGTCGACGCCGAACCGGCGCTCGTAGCGCTGGCGCAGCGAATGGTCGAGCGAGTCACCGCGGCCGGCGCGCTTCGAGACCGAGCGCAGCAGCCGCTCGGGGTCCCACTTGCGCGCGATCTCGTCGGACAGCTCTTCCGGGCGGTCCTCGGCCTCGGCCTCGGCGCCTGCGTCCTCGACCTGCGAGCCGCCGCTATCGGATTCGGAGTTGTCCACGTTGTTCCTTGTACGAGGCTACTCGTCCTTGCCTTCCCCGCTCCACACCGACGCGTACCCTTCGCTTTGTTCGTAGAATTCCGCGGTCTTGCTCTGCTCGGTGACCGCGCCGCCGAGCGCCTGCTCGAGGAACTTGGTCTCGTCGAGGCAGCTGCCGCCCTTGACGCCCTTGACCGTGAACGTGACCGCGCCGCTGGGCGAGATCGTGATCTCGATGTCTTGCTTGCGCATGGTGGCTACTCCGAGACCCACTTGCGAACCACGAGGCGGATCGAACCGTCCTCCTCGTTGAGCTCCTCCTCGAGGGAGTAGCCCTTCTCTTCGCAGGCCTGCTTGACGTTGTGGTACTGGTACCGCTGGTTGAGCTGGGCCGAGAACTCGGCCTCGCTGACGCCCTTGGTAGTCTCGACGCCCCACCAGTCCGCCGACAGCTCGTAGGTGCCGTCGGGGTTGGCCACCACGCCGATGTCGTAGGTGCCCATGTTGATGCACATCTTGGCCTGCAGCGTGTCGCCGCGGTAACCGCGCACGGTGACCGTGTTGCCTTCCTCGGCCTCGGCGAACTGGACCTGTAGATCCGCGAGCGCCTTCTTGATGGCGGCGAGGTTGGTGAGCTTCAGCTCGCACTTGGTGAAATGCGACATGGGGACCTCCAGTGTAGCGGACCGCGCGCGGTTGGCGCGCGCGATCGAAGGCGGCCGGCGATCGCCGGCCGCGCGGATCACAGCTCGAGCTTGCGCTCGCCGTCGTCGCCGGCGTTCTCGCCGACCTTGTCGCCCAGGTTGGACTTGGTGGCGCCGTACTTGGCCATCCAGCCCGCGTCCTTCTTGCTCTGCACACGGCTGCGCGCCGCCGCCGGGCGCGCGCGGGTCTTCGCCCACTCGCGCATCGCGTCGATCTGCTCGCGCATCGTGACCGCGAGCGGGACGATGTCCTTGAGCGTGTTGACCAGGCCCTCGGTGTCGAGGTCGTTGCCGGTGTCGAACGCGTCGTAGAGCGCGGCGATCACCGCCTGCTCGAGCTCGGCGCCCGAGTAGTCGCTGGTCGCGTCGATGAGCTTGTCGAGATCGAACTTCGACGGGTCGCGCTTCTTCTTGCGCAGGTGGATGTCGATGATCGCGCGGCGATCCTCGCGATCCGGCAGGTCGAAGAAGAAGATCTCGTCGAAGCGACCCTTCCGCAGCAGCTCGGGCGGCAGCTGCTGGACGTTGTTCGCGGTCGCGATCACGAACACCGGCGAGGTCTTCTCCTGCAGCCAGGTGATGAACGAGGCGAACACGCGCGAGGTCGTGCCGCCGTCGGTCTGGCCCGACGAGCCGGTGCCCGAGAAGCCCTTCTCGAGCTCGTCGATCCACAGCACCGCCGGCGCGATCGCCTCGGCGGTCTTGATGACCGTGCGGATGTTCTCCTCGGACGAGCCGACCAGGCCGCCGAAGATCTTGCCGACGTCGAGGCGCAAGAGCGGCATCTGCCACAGCGCGCCGACCGCCTTGGCGGTGAGCGACTTGCCGGTGCCGGGCACGCCGATCATCAGGATGCCCTTGGGCAGGGGCAGGCCGAAGTCGCGCGCGCGCGACGAGAACGCGTTGCGGCGCTTGATCAGCCAGTCCTTGAGGATGTCCATGCCGCCGATGTCGGAGAACTCCTCGCGGTGCTCGTAGTACTCGAGCAGGCCGCTCTTGCGGATGATCTGCTTCTTCTCCTCGAGGATCGTCTCGAGATCGAAGGTGTGCGTGCGGACCATCGACTTGGCGAAGACGTTCTCGGCCTCGACCAGGGTCAGGCCGAGCGCGCCTTCGACGACGTGCTCCATGAACGTCGGGTCGCTCTCGATCTGCTGCTGGGTCGCCGGCGGCGCGTTGGGCAAGAGCTTGCGGGCCGCGGTCTCGATCTCGGCGCGGGTCGGCAGCTCCCAGTCGACCACCGCCGAGACGCTCTTCTCGAGCTCGGGCGGCAGCTTGGTCACCGGCGACAGGATGCACAGGCTCTTCTTGGTCTTGCGGAGCTCGGTCGCGGCGTCGCGCAGGCGGCGGACGACCGCCGGCTCCTTGAGGAACGGATGGAAGTCGCGGAGCACGTACAGCGCCCGGCCCTCGCCGCGCAGCACGTGATCGATCGCCTTCATCGGATCCTTCACGTCGCGCACGCCCGAGCCGTTGGCGAGGACCTTGAATCCCTCGGTGATCGACCAGACCTCGAGGCGCATCTCGCGCTCGACGCACAGCTTGCGCAGCGATTCTTCGACCCGCTGCTCCTCGGGCGACGTGATGTAGATGAGCGAGTAGCGGGCCTTGATCAGGTCCTCGAGCTCGCTCTTCGAGCTGCGTTTCGATGTGTCTTGGATCATCCGCTTGCCTCAGAGCCTGTGAGGCTCCGCCTCCACGCTCTCGTTCGATCGTTCGGCCCCGTCGACGACGACGGTCCCGATCTCATCCGGGCCTGAGAAGAGTTCGAATCTGATGCCAGTCAGCCCTCGGCCAGATCGCGCAACCCGCGGAGCGCGCCCTTGGCGTCCTCGGCCTGACCGACCATGGCGGCGATGGTTTCCTTGATGATACGCACGGGCTCGCTGCCGTCTCCCCCGAGGTTCGCCGACTCGTCCTGCATGACGACGATGTTGTTGCGGATCTCGGAGAGGACGTCGTTGATCGTGTCGTAGACCTCGCGGGCCAGGACGGCGAGCTTGGAGGGCTCCGCCGGCGCGCCGGTCACGACCGTGGCGTCCGCGTTGGCGGCGGCGGCCTTGGCGCGCTCGGCCTCGGCCCGGGCCTGCTTGGCGTCGGTCTTGGCGAGATCGAGCTCGGCCTGCAGCGACTTGAGGGTGCGCTCGGCGGCGGCCGCGCGATCCGCGGCGTCCTTGCCCTTGCGCTTCTCGCCGTCGAGCTCGGCGGCGAGTGCCGCCGGATCGGGACCGGTGCTCGGGGCCGCGGCCTTCGCCTCGATGTCGGCCAGCTTCTTCTTCAGCCGCTCGAGCTCGCGCATCGCCGAGTCGTTGCCGGAGGACGCCTGGGTGTGGGTCCGCGCGGCGTTGATGAGCTCCTCGGCGGCCTTGTGGCGTGCGACCTCGGCCTTGGCCAGCGCTTCCTCGGCGACCGAGCGCGCGCTCTCGGCGGCCATCTTGCCGTGGCTCGCCTCCTGGAGCTCGACCTCGAGCTGGGCGACGCGGCCCTCGAGCTTCTGCAGCTCGCGCTCGTTGCGCTCGTAGCCGACCTGCAGGCGATCGCGATCGGCCTCGACGCGGCGCAGCTCGACCTTGGCGTTCTTCAGGTCCTCGTTCAGCCGCATCATCTGGTCGCCACCGCCGCCGCCGCCGGACTGGTTCTCGACCATCATCCGGCCCATGCGCTTGACCTCTTCCTCGAGGGCGCCGGCGTGGCTGGCGTTGCGCGTGGCGCCCGAGACCGCCTCGTCGCGCTCGGCCTTGAGCTGCATCACCTGCTTGAGCGTGCGCTCCTTGTCGGCGCGCAGCTCCTTGATGACCTCCTCCTGCGAGATCAGGCCGACGCGCCGCTCCTCGAGCATGCGCTCCTGCTCGTTGATGACCTCGCGCAGGTGCTCGATCTCGCCGAGCTGCTCGTTGAGCTTCTTCCAGCCCTCGTCCTTCGTGCGCGACAGCTCGACCAGCTGCCGGCTCTTCTCGTCGATGTCTTCCTTGAGCTTGGCGAGGTCGTCCTGCGAGCGCGACAGCTGGCGCTCGCGCGCGTGCATCTGCTCGGCGAGCTGCGACAGCTCGTGCTTGGTCGTGCCCAGCTCGTCGCGGGTCTGGCCGAGCTCGTCGCGGAGCTCGTCGGCGACGCGACCGTGCGCCGCGACCTGCTCCTCGCGATCCTTGACGGTCGAGCGCATCTCCTCGATGCGATCGCGCAGCGTCGCGGCCTCGGCGCGGATGCGCTTGCCGTCGGCGACCTCGCGGTCGTGGTTGGCCTGGAGCTGATCGAGCTCCTGCCGCATCTTCTGGGCCGCGGCGCTGGAGACGCCACCGCCGCCACCGCCGCCATCGAAGTCGACGACGACGTTGGGCGCGCCGCCCCCGCCACCGCCCTGCCCCGCGAAGATGCCGCCGGCCGCCGGCGACGCCATGGTCGCAGCATGGCCGAGGCCGGGGCCGCCTCCGCCGGGCATCCCGGGAGGGCCACCGAACGGACCACCGCCACCGGGACCGCCGGGGCCACCGGGCATGCCAGGAGGACCGCCGAACGCACCGCCCGGGCCGCCCGGGCCACCGGGCATGCCGGGAGGACCGCCGAAGCCACCGCCACCGCCGCCGGGCATGCCGGGCGCGCCGCCCGGACCGCCGGGCATGCCGGGAGGACCGCCGAAGCCGCCACCAGGGCCGCCGGGACCGCCGGGCATGCCGGGCGGGCCACCGCCGGGACCGCGGGCCTGACCGCCGCCGGGCATGCCGGGGGGACCGCCGAAGCCACCGCCGCCAGGGCCGCCACCGGGCATGCCGGGAGGGCCGCCGAAGCCGCCGCCCC
>JAIOQA010000411.1 GCA_021413675.1 Deltaproteobacteria bacterium
CCTGCTGCACCATCTTCTGCGCCGCGAGAAGGCCCTTCTTGGGATCGTAGCCGGAGTCCTCGGCAACGAACTTGATCTTGCGGCCATTGATGCCGCCGGCCTCGTTGACCTCGTCCACCCGCATCTGCATGCCGTAGCGCAATGCCTTGCCGAAACCGGCCAGCGGCCCGGAGAGGTCCTGGATGGTACCGATCACAATCTCGTTCTTGGTGACGCCCATCTGTTCGGCGGCCATCGCCGTGGCGCCGGCGCCGACTCCTGCAGCCGCGAGCAATGCCGCAGCCAGTTTGGTGTAACCCTTCATTGCGCTCTCCTCCTTTTGGCGGTTTCAACAAACGCCGTAATCGACCTACTCGCGATACATCGACTCGATCAACTCGGCATATTTCTGACTGACTAGCTTACGCTTTAGTTTCATGGTCGGGGTCAACTCCTCGTCCTCGGCGCCGAGCTTCCGGTCGATCAGGCGGAACTTCTTGATCTGCTCGACGCGGGCGAGGGTCTTGTTGACCTCGTCGACCTGCTTCTGGACCACGGTGTGGACCAGCGGCGACTCGTGCGGCTTGGCGACGTGCGCGCCACACAGCTTGGCCGCGATGGCATCGTCGAGCGTGATCAGCACCGACAGGAACTTGCGGCGATCACCGATCACCACGGCCTCGCTGATCAGGTTCGACTCCTTGAGCGCCGCCTCGATGTTCTTGGGCGCGATGTTCTTGCCGCCCGCGGTGATGAGGATTTCCTTCTTGCGGCCGGTGATCGACAGGAAGCCCGAGCGATCGAACTCGCCGAGATCGCCGGACCGCAGCCAGCCATCGACGAGCGCCTCGGCGGTGGCCTCGGGCTCCTTGAAGTAGCCGAGGAACACGTTGGGGCCCTTCACCAGGATCTCGCCGTCATCGGCGATCTTGACCTGCACGCCAGGCAGCGCGGGCCCGACCGAGCCGAGCTTGGTACGCCCGGGGATGTTGAGGGTCGTCGGGCCGCAGTCTTCGGACTGACCGTAGACCTCGTGCACCATGATATCGAGGCTCGCGAAGAACTCGAGCACGTCCTTGGCGATCGGCGCCGCGCCGCTGACGCAGAACCGCGCCGCGCCCAGGCCCAGCGCCGGCTTGAGCTTGTCGAGGACGAGCTTCTTCACCAGCCGGTACTGCGCGTCGAGCAGCGGCGGGATCGGCTCGTTGCGCGCGCGCCGGCCGCTGACGTCGGTGCAGACCATCCGGGTCCACGCCACCAGGTACTTCTTCGCGCCCGTGGCCTGCGCCAGCTTGGCCGAGACGCCCGCGTGGAACTTCTCCCAGATGCGCGGCACGCCGAAGAAGACCGTCGGCTGGACCTCCTTGATGTTGTCCGGGACCTTCTCGATCGACTCGGCGAAGTACACCGCCGCGCCCGACATCGCCGGGACGTGGATCGTGCACATCTGCTCCGCGATGTGCGACAGCGGCAGATACGACAGGCCGCGATCGCCTTCCTCCCCACCCTGGGTGCTGATCAAGGTCTCGGCGGTCCAGGCCAGGTTGCGATGCGACAGCATCACGCCCTTGGGCGGCCCGGTCGTGCCGGAGGTGTAGATGAGCGTCGCGAGCTCGTCCTGCTGGATCTTGTCGATCCGCTCGTCGAGGGTGGTCTCCGGGGTCGCGGCGGCCTTCGCCATGAACGCGTCCCACGACAGCACCAGCGGGTCGTTGATCGCCGGGGCGCCCTTCATCGTGACGACCCACTTGAGCAGCGGCAGCTCGGCGCGCTTGGCGGCGATCTTCTTCCACTGGCCCTCGTCCTCGACGAGCACCGCGACCGCCTCGCTGTGGTGGACGATGTACTGGACCTCGTCGGGCGAACAGGTGGTGTAGATGCCGGCGGCGACCCCGCCGGCCATCATCGCGGCGTGGTCGAAGATCACCCACTCGGGCCGGTTGAAGCCCAGGATCGCGACCTTGCCGCCGCGCGGCAGGCCGAGGGTGATGAGCGCCCGCGCGGCGCTGCGGATCTCGTCGGCGTACTGGCGCCAGGTGGTCGCGCGCCATTGCCCACCGTCCTTGGCGTAGTACGCCGGCGTGGTGGGACGCTGCTTGGCCTGCGCCAGGACGCGGTGCGGAATCGTCTCGAGAGCCACGGCTCCTCCTCCGGTAGATCGCGTAGCAATCTACCTGATCTGGACCGCAACCGACGAGGGCGCGTGGCGAGATCGCGACACGAGAAGACGCGGCGCGGCTGGCCCCGCGGCGCGGGCGCCCCGAAAGCGAGCATGGCGCCCGGTCCTCGCCTCGATGCGAGTCCCGCGCGCCACCCCGTCGCTGTCGTCGTTGCTGTAGCTCAGCTCTTCTTGCGGCGCTTCTTCTTGCCGCCGCCCGCGTCACTCGGCTTACCGTCGCCGGGGAAGTAGGTCGTGGCGCGCTTCACACCCTCGGTGCGAACCTCGCCATCGTTGATCAGCTTCTGGAGCGGCAGCGTCAGGTCCTTGGTCGAGGTGCCGAGAGCCTTGTTGATCTGCTCGACGCGCTGACCCGGATTCGACTGAATGTGGGACAGGACGCGGGCCTTGGTCTTCTCGATCTCGCCCGCCGGACGCTTGGCGCCCTTCGGCCGACGTCCGCTCGAGATCGTCGGAACCGCGATCCGCTCGACGGTGGCGGCGCGACGGCCGACCACGCGCGGCGCCGCCGCGGCGCCGCCCAAGCTCGCCTGCAGCGTGTCGATCGCGGCCTTGCGGGCCAGGGCCGTCACCTCGGCGATGAAGTCGTTGACGAGCTTGGAGATCTGGTTATTGAAATCGCTCATATCGCTCCTGCGCAGTTGCGCTGATTCTCACGCCAAGATTGCACACGATGACTCGGCGTACAACGCATGTTCACCGAAAATCACGAAATCGGGGGTGTTCGATCCCCCCGATTCGGAATCCGGCTCTCCGACGTACGGACCGCGGACGGGGTTTCATCCCTTGTCGGCAACCGGGGGGCCCGACGACCTCGCATCGGCGTTCTCGTCGACGATCCCGGGCGGCGGTCGGGTAGCGCCGGGGCGCCCGGCGCGCTGTCGGCGGGGCGTGTCCGAGAATGTCGCGGGTCGAATCCGACCCAGGGCGCCACGGCGCCGAAGACGGGAATCAGGGCGCGGGAAACGCCTTGGGGAGATCGCGGAGCACGGTGTACACGACCGGCCCGAGGTCAGCCGACGCGAGCGCCTGATCGAGCTTGTAGGCCATGCCGTCGACGCGCGCCTGCTCGCTGGCCGAGAAGTTCTCCGACGGGTGGAAGCCGTACGAGAACACGGTCGGTTTGGCCAGCGGGCCGCCATCCCAGTTGTGCGCCAGGATATCGACCATCTCGCTCACGCCCACGTAGTCGACCATCGCGCCGTTGTCCGGCGCCTGCAGGATCGGGAGGGTCGGCGCGGTCATCGCCAGCGGATCATCGTGGTTGGGATAGTACGGCTGCGAGTCGTCGGTAATCGGCAGCCAGTGCTCCATGTTCCAGCGGTACAGCTCCTTGTTGCCGACGTTCTTCCACTCGTCGACCTTGGCCCAGTTGAGCGCGCTGGTGTCGGCGACGAAGCCGTCGGCCGCGAGCGCGCGCAGCGTCTCGATCGAGGCGGTCCACGCCCCGGCGCGGAAGGTGATCGGCTTGCCCAGCCCGCGCGCCATGAACAGCTCGTCGGCCTTGTGGAGGAGCATCGTGAACTGCGCCTCGCTGTATGCGGCGCACTTGATCGTGTAGCCGCTCGGATCGCCGGCCGCGTACTGCACCGATTGATCGGTGATGCACGTGACCCCGGCGGCCTCGACGAAGTTGCAGTACGGATGGATGTGCAGGCCGAGCTCGTCGCCGTGGGTGTCGCGCTGCGCGAGCAGCCACGTGACCAGCGCCTGGCGGCGCTCCTCGGTGACCGTCGGATCGGTGAAGGTGTACGGGCTGAAGAAGTGCGTGATCACCAGCTCGGGGTGCTGGCGGTGAATCGACTCCATGCGGGCCAGCGCCTGATCCGACGGATCCGCGAAGTCGTAGTCGGTCGAGAGAACCGCGTAGAGTGGGTGGCTCCGGCGAAAGGCCAGCGTCGCGAACCCGGTGTCGGCGCCGTCGGCGCCGAGCACGATGTCGTAGGTGCCGGCGCCCAGATCGCTGACGTCGACCAGCTCCTTGAGGTGGCCGTCGGGCTGGGGCGCGAGTCGGATCCCGGCGTGCGGCCCGACCCACGCGTCGACGTACTCGACCCCGGCTGGCGCGACGACGTCGAGCAGCACCTGGTCGTTGCCGGGGGTGAGCGCGTTGCCGATCAGGTACCAGTCGCGCGGCCCCGAGACCGCGAATGCCGGATCGTTGGTGGCCGGCGCGGCGGGTGGCGTCGCCGAGGGTGGCGGCGGACCCTCGGTGCCGCCGCCGCAACCGGCGAAGAGCGATATCGCGAAGAGAGCTGTGGCGCAGGGCGACCGCATGGGCGCGGACGCTATCACGGCCCCTCGCCCGCCGATCGCAGCGGTTCGCGACAGAGCCTGTCAGCCTTCGGGTGACGCGCTCATTTCGATCGATCGGCCCGCGCGAGGACGCGCAGCCCGATCTCATCCCGGATCCCGAGCCGCCGAACCTTCGGTTCGGCTCATGGCAGTATCCGGAGGTCGGGCCGGTCGCGTATCATCCGCGCGTGCTTCGCTCCATCGCCCTGGCCCTGGCCCTCGTCGGAACCGCCGCGTGCGTGTCCGCCGCCGAGGGCGCGCTCGACGTTCCGCTCGGCTTGCCCCGCGATCAGGTCCCGGCTGCGGTCCGGCGCTACGACTTCTGCGTCGCCGAGCAGGGGAGCCGCGCCGAGCAGACCTTTCCGCGCTGCAAGCGACCGGGCATCGACTACCTCGATGCCTGGATCGTCGCGGGCTTCGACGGCGGTCGCCTCATGCGCCTCTCGCGCTGGGAGCGCTGGGACGACGACACCCGGGCGGTCGATCGCTGGAACGCCCTCATCGCCGCGCGAACGAAGATGACGGGGCCGGCCTCCGACGAGGCCAAGACCGCCGTGCTGGCGCAGCACGAGCTGCCGCCGGGCACCCGGGCCTGGCAGGCGTTCCGCGCCAGCGACCACATGCTGGTCGCCATCTACCTGCTGACGCCGATCGCGCCGGCCAACGCCTCGGTGCTCGAGGAGCTGGTCGGCGCGCCGATGCCAGGTCGCTGAGGTGACGAACTACAGGTTCGCGGCGCGCGGGCCGGCGTCGGTGATCATCGCGGCGGCCGGGCTGCCGAAGTTGTAGCTGGCACCGAGCGCGGTCGGCGCGCCGTGATCCCAGTAGTTGAACTGGAAGTCCGCGGCGGTGTTGGTGCCGACCTCGTCGATGTCCGCGCCCGCCGGCGCCGGACCGTTGGCGATGAAGTTGTTGTACTGGATGAGCGCGTTGGTGGTGCCGCCGATCATCATCCCGTAGACGCCGTTGCGGATGTTCGAGTGCGTGATCGACAGCGAGCCCGCGGCGCCGATGTGCAGATCGCAGTGCTCGTACGAGCCCTGCGCGTCGCCGATCTCCGAGTACTCGATGACCAGCGCGCCGCCCGACTGCACGATGATGTCGCCCGTCGAGGTCAGCACGTACGAGTCGCGGATCGTGAGCGTGCCGGCGCGCGCGGTGACGCCGCCATTCGACACCTTCGCGATGTGGCTCGCGATCAGGTTGGTCGTGCCCTCGTTGGTGATCGCGACCCCGAGGTCGCTGAAGTCGACGTGATCGAGGCCGCAGGTCGCGCCCTCGTGGCAGTACACCAGCGTCGCGACGCCGTGGCCCGACGCGTAGGTCAGATCGACCTTGGCGCCGGCGTCGGCGACGATGCCGGCCCAGCGCGCGGACGCCACGGACGGCTCCATGCTGACCGGCGAGGCCTTGGTCCCGTTGACCGTCAGCGTGCCGATGACGTGCAGCTGCGCGTTGGCCGCAGCGTGGAAGATCGTGCCGGGCTCGACCGTGACGGTGACGCCGGCCGGGATCGTGGCGTTGGCGGTCAGCGTGACGGTTCCGGACCAGGTCTGATCCGCGGCGATCGTGCCGGAGATCTCGCCGGCCACCGGCGCGCCCGCGTCGGGTCCATCGTTGTTGCTACCACCACCGGGGCCACCGGCGTCGCCGACCGTGCAGGCTGCTGCGAGCAGGAAAGAAGCGAGGCCGAAGCTGCGGAGGAGTGTCATGCCCCGGTAACAAGCAACGAGCGTGCCCGGGCTATGCCCTTGCGATCACTCGCGCCGGGGATCGGAGGCTCGTGGGATCGATCCCCCAGGCGCGGCCTGGATCCCCACTGTCAGTCGCCGACCATCCCGTACCAGGTCCCCTCGGTCACCTCGGCCCCGACCGACCAGAGCGAGAACGGGTGCGTGCCGGAGCGCAGGTGCGTGATCGTGAGGTGCAGGACATCGCCGGCGTGGCCGGTGTCGCGATCCCAGCTGAACGAGAGCGCGTCGCTCTGCCCAAGGACGGATGCGGCGAGGTCGCGAGCCTTGACCTGCCAGTCGGCGGTCGCGCCGTCGGCGTGCAGCCGCACCTCGATCGTGCGCGACGTCCCGGCGGGGATCGACACGCCACGGGTCAGGACCTGGTCGGCCGCGACGTCGCCGACGTGATCGGGCAGGTCGGGGACCGCCCGGGCGAAGGATCGCTGCGGCACGGGCACACACGGGGAGTGACCCTCGCGCATCGATCGATTCGACCAGCTGCGCTCCACCGGGTAGGCGCCCAGGTGGACGACCTCGGCGCGGTCGTCCTCGCACAGGTCGCTGAGCTCGACGCCTTCGAAGACCGACCACACCGCGTAGTCGTCGTCGAACCCGAGATAGGCGGGCGCGGTGCGATAGTACGGATCACTCGCCGCCTCGACGAGCTCGTGGCTCGTCAGCATCGTCGCGAAGTCGAGGTCGGACGTGACCGAGCTCTGGCAGCGCGCGACCAGCGCGTAGGCCACCTTGGTGTCACCGATGGCGATCTCGCCGTGATAGCCGCCGAAGCCGACGCAGCTGGTGCCGAATGACGACGTCAGCGTGGCGCCCGCGGGTAGATAGACCGTGTAGATCGCGTCGGCGGTCGGCGCCGGCCAGCCCGGGTGCGCGCCATCGAGCATCGTGCGCAACCACGCCTCGAGCTCGTCGCCGGTGGTCGGCGGCGCCTCGCTCGCGACGATCGTCGGACCGACGCGCAGGTCGCCGATGCCGTACTCGCGCGTGGTCGCGGCCCAGTAGTCGGAGCCGGGAAGCGCCGCGAGGAACGGCTCGACCATGGCCTGCATGTCCTCGTCTCCGGCGAAGAAGATCGGGACCACGACCGGGTGCGCGAGCACCGGCCCGCCGGCGGAGATCACCTGGGGGACGTCGAGGGGCTCGTCCGCACCACACGCACTCATGATCAGCAGGCCCACCACCGCGACTCGCAACATCCCTCGATGTCACACCAGAGACCTGCGCGCGTCCACGGCGTCACGGCGCGTGCCGCGAGTTGCCACCGTCAGGGATTCTGCGCCGCCAGCCGCGGCTGGCCCATCGACTTCGCGCCGATCCACACGATCATCCGGCGCGGCAGGAAACGGAGCATGAACATGCCGACCTTGTTGCCGACGCCGCTGACGACGTTGCGGCGCCAGCCGAACAGCGCGCGCAGGCCGATCGCGGCGCAGCGATCGGCGGGCATGAACGCCATCGCGCGCATCCAGCCGGGCACGGTCTGGCCCGCGACCTGGTGGAACTCGGTGATCGTGCCGCCGGGGCACAGGCAGCACACGCGCACGCCCTTCGGCGCGAGCTCGTGGGCGACGGCCTCGGTGAAGTCGCGGACGTAGGCCTTGCCGGCGGCGTAGGTCGCGTAGGTCGGGCACGGCGTGTACGCGCCGATCGAGCCGACGTTGAGGATGTGGCCGCGGCCGCGCGCGCTCATGGCCTGGCCGAAGCGGTGGGTCAGCTCGGTGAGCGTGACGATGTTGAGCTGCAGCTGCTGCAGCACCTTCGCCCAGTCCTGCTCGAGGAAGTACTGGTGGGTGCCGAAGCCGGCGTTGTTGATCAGGATGTCGATCGCGCGGCCCGCGCCCTCGGTGCGCGCGAACAGCTCGGCGGCCGAGGTCGCGGTCGCGAGATCGATCGCGACCACGGTGACCTCGACCTGGTGATCGCGGCGGAGCTCGGTCGCGAGCGCGTCGAGCTCGGTCTGGCGCCGCGCGGCGATGACCAGGTTCGCGCCGCGCCCGGCGAGGCGCGTCGCGAAGGCGCGGCCGATGCCGCTGGAGGCGCCGGTGACGAGCGCGGTCTTGCCGGTCAGATCTCGAGATGCCATCGGATGCTCCTTGGTCAGCGGGCGCGGGTGCGTGGCCTGGGCGCGACAGGGGTTTCGGAATCACGGTTCCGTTTCGCGGCCGCGGGTGCCGGCTGGGGCGCGGCCAGGCCCTCGAACTGCAGCTGGACGATGATCGCGACCCAGCGCGCGGCCTCGGCCTCGAGGTCGGCGGCCATCGCGCATCGGCGGATGCCCTCGATGACGACGGCGTTGAGCGCGCGCGCGGTGACGTCGAGATCGAGATCGGCCCGCAGGAAGCCGCGATCGCGGCCGTTGCCCAGGTAGGCCGCGGTGAACCGGGCCAGGCCCTCGAACGCCGCGTCGAGGCGATCACGCATCTCCTGATCGACCGAGTGCGCGACCTCGAAGACCAGCTTCATCGCGTGCGGGTCGTCGGCGAAGATCCGGTAGAGGCGCGCGCCGATGCGCTCGATCTGGCCGCGGTAGTCGGCGAGCGTGGCCGCGCGGGCCGGGACCTCGGCCACCGCGATGCGCGTGACCGTGCCGACGATCTCGTCGATGATCTGCGCGAAGATGTCGCGCTTGTTCTTGAAGTAGCGATAGACCGTGCCGTGGCCCATGCGCAGGCGCGCGGCCACGTCGGCGACGTTGGTGTCCTGGTAGCCGCGCGTGGCGAACAGCTCCCGGGCGGCGGCCAGGATCTCGCGACGGCGTTCGGGCTGGAGCTTGCGCGGCATCGGATTACAGAATGACATGTCATTACCGGAATAGGCCGCGGGCGTCAACCGGCGTTTTCCGATGGGGCCGCGTACTGGCGGCGCTATCGCGCGGGCGCGGGCGCGGGCGCCGGCGCCGGCTTCGGCGGCCGCTTGTAGACGCTGACGATCGGCACGCCATCGGCGCGCAGCACGAACACCGGCTGCACCGTGCCGTACGCCTTCCAGATCATGAAGTCGTGGCGGTTGAAGTGCAGCTCGTGGACGACGAGCGCGTAGTCCGACGAGTTGACGCCAGCGTCCTCGTTGCCCGAATCGACGAGCGTGCTCGGGACCGTGCCGAACTTCTGGTACCAGGGCCACGCCATCGACGCCTCGTGCGTGTACACGCGCAGCGACCGGCCCGCGAGCGCGGCCTCGCTCGTCAGGAACGGCACCACACCGAGCGCGCTGTGGCCCCAGAACTGGCGGTTCATGCCGCGATCGGCGCCGCCCGGCGCGCCGCCCGCGAGCGCGTTGTAGTTCGTCAGCGCGTAGGGCTGGGCCGCGCGGACCTCGACCGCCGCCGCCGCGCACACGCACAGCCCGACGACCAGCAGGCACAGCCGCTTCATGCCGTCGCCGGCGGTCGACAGCGGATCGCGCCAGGTCGGGCGCAGCTCCGCGATCGCCGCGCCGAGCTGACGCCCGGCCCACACCACGCCGAGCCCGGCGAAGATCGCCAGCGCGGGCATCGCCGGCGCCCAGTGCTTCTCGGCGCCGAAGATCGGCGTCGAGCCCAGGAGGAACGGCCCGATCGCGACGCCCGCGGTCAGGAACAGGAGCATCGCGGGCCACTCGACCGCGCCGACGCCCGACACCTGCTCGCCATCGCGGAGCTGCACCGCGCGGTCGCGCCACCAGCGCGCGACCAGCACGCGCCCGCCGAGCGCTGCCGCCGCGAGCGTCACGACCGGCACGGTGTAGAGCGTGGTGACGATCGGCACGTGCCACGGGAACCGCGGGTGGTTCCAGTTGTCGCCGAGGTACTCGTAGTTGTAGTGCACGTGGTTGAGGTGGAAGCCGATCCACCCGCGGACGTGGGCGATCGTGTCGAACCACAGCCACGGCCACAGCGCGATCAGCACCAGCGGCCCGACGAGCGCCATCGCCCACAGCGCGAGCCGCTCGTGGCGCCACTGCCGGCGAACGAACAGCCGCCAGGTCGCGCGCAGCTTGACGCCAGCCGCCTGGCCCGCGATCTCGCCGCGCCACGCGCCCCAGTCGGCGCGCATGCCGCGCCAGCCGACGACGATCGAGTGGGCGATCAGGCCGAACGGCAGGAGCAGCGCGTTGTGCTTGGTCGCCAGCGCGAGCCCGAACGCGACGCCGGCGACGATCGCCCAGCGCCGCGACGACAGCGCCTTCCAGTACGCGGCCACGGTGCCGAACCAGACCGCGACCATCGGCGCGTCGAAGCACGCGAGCCCGGCGTGGAAGAGCAGGCGCGGCATCAGGATGAGCAAGAGCGCCGCGACCAGGCCCTCGGCCGCGCCCCAGATCGCGGTCGTCCAGAGATAGACGATCGCCACCAGCGCGCCGTGCAGGGCCGCGGTCGGCACGCGATACGAGGTCAGCTCGTCGACGCCGAGGCCGCCGTGCAGCGCGCGGTGCGACAGGCCGAAGAGGGTCTTCATCAGCGGCGGGTGCTCGCTGTTGTTGTTCGTGCCGCCGAAGTGGCCGTTGAGCGATGCCTCGTCGAGCGCGCCGCGGCCGTGCGCGAGATCGAACCACCAGTCGACGTAGCGATCGCCGGCCGCAAAGTAGATCGTCTCGTCGCGCGTGATGCCGACGTCGCGCTGCTGGACGATCACCAGCGCGAAGGTGACGAGCCCGAGCATCGTCGCCATCAGCCAGGGCCTCATCGCCGGGCCTCCGCCGCGAAGCACAGCAGGCGATCCTTCGCCGTGGGCCCGACCGCGGTCAACGCGATCGTGACATCGCCGGTGCCGGGCGCGGTCGGCGCCGCGAACCGCGTCCAGCCGCTGTCGTTGTCGACGGTCACGGTCGCGACCTCCTGCTCACCGACCGACACGACCATCCGCCCCGGATCGCGCACGTCGCGCCGCTTGAAGACATCGGCGAGCCCGACGTAGCCGACCAACTCCTTGCCCAGCGCGATCCCGCGGTACGTGATCGTCACCGTTCGATCCGGTCGCGGCACGACCAGCACGCAGCGGTGCGGCGCGAACCCGACCTCGAACAGATCGGCGGTCGGGCCGCGATCGCGCTCACCGGTGACCTGGGCCTTGCCGACCTGCGCGACGAGATCGGTGACGACCTCCGCCGCGGGCCGCACGAAGTGGCGCACGGTCACGCCGCCGGTGTCGGTCTCGATGTTCATCTCGCCGGTGGCCTCGGGCGCGCGCGCGCCGCGGATCGACAGCTCCCAGACCGAACCGAAACGCGCGTCGTCCATCCGGCCGGCGGCATCCAGCGGGATCAGATCGCCCAGGTGCAGGCGGCCGACTGGATCGATCCAGTCGGGCGCGAACACGATGAGATCGCCGGGCTGGAACTGGGTCCGCACCAGCTCGGCGGCGGTGTCCCAGTCCTCGTCGCCGGGGACGCCGCCCGGGGCCGCGCGGACGCGCGCGATCTCCCACGCCGCCAGGCCGATGAGGATCATCGCCGGAAAGACTCGCAACAGACCGGAACGCAAGCGCGCGGATGGTAGCATCCGCGCGCCGTGTCCTGGCTTCGCCGGCACCAACTCCTCCTCGCGGTGGCCCTGATCGGGTTCACCGCGTTCACGCTGGTCGCGTGGGACCGCGCGTTCCACCAGTCGACCGACCCGCACTTCGTCTACCAGGCCGACGCCTGGCTCAACGGCAAGCTGGCGATCGATCCGCCGCCGGCGCGCGGCGACGACTGGGCCAAGGTCGAGACCGTGGAGCTCGACGACGGCACCCAGGTGCGCGGCCGCCGGCTGCAGAGCCGACCGGTCTTCAAGACCACGACCGGCGACGAGATCGCGCTCGTGCAGCCGAAGCCCGGCGCGCCTGCCGTGCGCTGGGTCAAGCGCTCGCTCGGCACGACCACGTTCATGTCGTTCCCGCCGCTGCCGGCGCTGCTGATGGTGCCCGGCGCGATCCTCGGCGGTCGCGCCGCCAACGATGTCCTGCCGACGCTGCTGGTCGCGGCGCTGTGCATGCCGCTCTTGCTCCTGGGGCTGCAGCGCCTCGCCGCCGCCGGCCTCGCCACCCGCAGCCGCGCCGAGCAGCTGTGGCTGTGCGCGCTGCTCGGCTTCGGCACGGTGTTCTTCTTCTCGGCGGTGCAGGGCCGCGTCTGGTTCACCGCCCACATCGTCGGCGTCGCGCTCGCGCTCCTCTACGCGTGGGCCTCGATCGAGGCGCGCAACCCGCTGGTCGCCGGGCTCGCGCTCGGGCTCGCCGCGGTGACCCGCACGCCGATGGCATTCATGTTCCCGCTGTTCGCGTGCGAGGCGTGGCGCATGACCGGCGGCATGGACGCGCTGCGCGCCGATCGCAAGGCGTTCGTCCGCGGCTACCTGCGCCGCGCGATCCCGTTCGCCGCGCCGGTCGTGGTCATCGCGATCATCGCCGCGATCTACAACGCGGCCCGCTTCGGCAACCCGACCGAGTTCGGCCACTCGTACCTCGCGGTCATGCAGCAGAAGCAGATGGAGACCTACGGGCTCTTCAGCTACCACTACCTCGGTCGGAACCTCGCGGTGGCGCTGACGCTCCTCCCCGAGCTGTCGAGCCAGGCGCCGTTCGTCCAGGTCTCGGGCCACGGCCTCGCGCTGTGGATCACCACGCCGGTGTTCCTGCTGCTGCTCTGGCCGCGCGATCGCAACCCGCTCCACCGCGCGCTGTGGCTCACCGTCGCTGCGGTCGCCCTGCCCTCGCTCTGCTACCAGAACTCGGGCTGGGTGCAGTTCGGCTACCGCTTCAGCCTCGACTACACGCCGTTCCTGGTGCTCCTGCTCGCCGTCGGCGGCCGGCCGCTCGGGCGCGTGACCCGCGGCCTGATCGCGGTCGGCATCGCGGTGAACCTGTTCGGCGCGATCACCTTCGCGCGCTACGACCAGTACTACCGGGTCGGCGGCAACGCCTACGGCACCGTCGTCGCGAACTGAGCCGCGCGATTTCGCGACGCCGCGCGCCATGACGCGCGTGGCGCCGTGTCGACGGTCGGGCTGCGATCGGCGCGCCGCGTTCGCGCGGCAGGCTTGTCATAAGTAGCCAGTAGCACTTCCAACATCCCGTTCAGCCTCGGCCCTATGGTCGCGTCGGTTCCGAAAGGGGGTCCGATGCGCGCCGTCTCGACACTCGCAGGTCTCATCTCGCTGTCCCTCGCTGCCTGTGGCAGCTCCACGCCGGGCACTGGCACCGGCCCCGACGCCGCGCCCGGCAGCGTCATCGACGCCGCGCCCGGCGGGATCGACGCCGCGCCCGGCGCCACCGTCGCCGGCTGCGATGGCGCGACGTTCCTCCAGAACCCCGCCGATCCGCGCGCGCCCGGCCCGTGGCCGGTCGGCGCGAAGACCGTGACGATCGGCCGGCTCACCGTCGAGATCTTCTATCCGGCGCAGGTCGGCTCCGAGGCCGGCAAGGCCAAGGCGACCTACGATATCCGCAAGGAGCTGCCGGCGTCGGAGCAGCCCAAGATCTCCGACACCGACAACCCGGTGCAGGATTGCGACTGCTACCGCGACCTGCCGCTCGACACCGCGCACGGCAAGTACCCGGGCGTGCTGTTCGTCCACGGCACCGCGGCGTTCCGCCACCAGTCGCTGCCGAACGAGACCCACTGGGCGAGCCGCGGCTTCATCGTGGTCGCCGCGGATCACCCTGGCCTCAAGCTCGGTGACATCCTCGGTGGGGTCTGCCAGCAGCCGTCGTCGGGCAGCCAGGATCTGAGCGGCGACCTCGACGCGATGATCGCCGCGCTGAATGCGCCGACCGGTGATCTCGCGTTCCTCGACGGTCACCTCGACACGTCGCGGCTCGCGGTCTCGGGCCACTCGGCCGGCGCCGGCGCGGCGGCCGCCGCCTCGACCAAGCCCGGCGTGCAGGTCGTGCTGTCGTTCGCGGGCGCCGGCGCGACCGCGACCTCGTCGACGCTGAAGCAGACGCTCTACATGGGCGGGGCCTCCGACATGATCGCGAAGTGGTCCAACGTGATGAGCGCGTGGAACGGCTCGCCCAAGCCCCGGCGCCTGGTGCAGATCGCCAACGCCGGCCACCTCGCGTTCTCGGATCTCTGCCAGACCAAGAACGCGGCCGGCAAGAACCTGCTCGAGATCGCGACCGCGAACAACGTGTGCGGCGCGCAGCTCGCCGGCTTCCTGTTCGACTGCAACGCCTCGTTCGTCGACGGGCCGACCGGCTGGGACGTCATCAACTACGCGAGCTCGTCGGTGCTCGAGTCGACGCTGCAGTGCAACCCGAGCTCGCCCGATCTCGCCAACATCAAGACCGTGCTGCCGGCGGTCTCGGACTACCTCGAGGCGCTGTAGTCTCCGGCGGCGCCCCGCGCCGCCCCGCAGGTTCGCGCCGAGATCGCTCTACGGATCTTGCTGAGCGCACCGCGCACCGCCCCACTACCACGCGAGATTGCTCTGCAATCGTCGACGGTGTGGGGCGTAGTTGCGTGCGCCGACGCCCCGACACGTCCGCAGGTCTCCTACGTAAACCCCCGTGATATTTGTGTAATCGATCCCGGCTGAGTTACAGTGTGATCAGATGCTCGCGAGACGGGTGATCGCGATCTCCTCGGACAAGGCGATCGCGAAGCAGATGGGGACGGCGCTCAAGGCTGCGGGAGGCGCAGTCGAGACGCACCAGTCCGTCGATGCCCTGGGCAAAGGCGAGCTGCAAGCGGCGCTGGTCGTGGTGCACGCCGATGGCGACCTCGCCAGCGCCGTGCAGGCGCTGACGCTACGGCTCGCCGGCGACGCCCGGATGGTGGTGGTCGTGCCCAAGCACGATCTCATCAAGCTGGTCGACGTCATGCAGACCTCCGACCGGATCGCCGGCGTGATGGTGGCCGAGGATTTCCGGATGATCGATCTGTCGTCGATGGCGACGCGGATCCTCGCCGGCGACATCTTCGGCCTCGAGAAGCTGGTGCCGTGGGGCACCAAGGTCTACTCGACGCTCGTCGGCGACTACCAGGAGAAGTCGGTCTGCATCGCGCAGCTGTCGGAGTTCGCCGAGCTGATGGGCGTGCGCCGCAAGTACCGCGAGGCGATCGAGCAGTGCGTCGACGAGATGTTGATGAACGCGCTCTACGACGCGCCGGTCGACGATCAGGGCAAGCAGATCTTCGCGGACATCCCGACCAAGACCCGCATCTCGCTGCGCATGGAGCAGAAGGTCGTCGTGCAGTACGCCTGCGACGGCCACCGCTTCAGCGTCTCGGTGCGCGACAGCTACGGCGCACTCGAGCGCAACACCGTCCTCAAGTACCTCTACAAGTGCCTGCACTCGGACCAGCAGATCGACCGCAAGACCGGCGGCGCGGGCCTCGGCCTGTACCTGATGGCCAACTCGTCGACGCGGTTCCTGTTCAACGTGCTGCCCGGCGTCGCGACCGAGTGCGTGTGCGTGTTCGATCTCGACTCGCCCAAGCTGCAGCTCGATAGCTTCGGGTTCTTCATCGAGAAGATCGACGCCGCCGGCCGCCTGGCCGCGGGACCGTCGCGGCTCTTGCCCGCGGGCGCGAGCTTCCCGATCGAGCGCCGCGCTGGCGGCACCGCCACGGCGCGCACGCCCAAGGGCGTGATCTACGCGCTGTCGGCGTCGATCCTGCTCTTGCTCGCGCTGATCGCGCTGGTCGCGATCCCGAAGTTCGCGAAGGCCACGCGCGTGACGATGCAGGTCACGACCGATCCGCCGGGCGCGACGATCGAGATCGACGGCGCCGCGCGCGGCGTCGCGCAGGACGGCACGCTCGCGATCGACGAGCTCGAGATCGGGCGCGCGTATCGCGTGACCGCGACCAAGGAGGGCTACGCGCCCGCCGAGGCGATCCTGCAGCCGACCGGCAGCGGCGGCAGCGCGCGCCTGCACCTCGAGCCCCACGCCGCGACCCTCGAGCTCGACAGCGATCCGCAGGGCGCGACCGTGCTGATCGACGGCAAGGACTCGGGCAAGACGCCAGTCGCGCTGGCCAGCCTGCCGCCGAACGGCGAGGTCGAGGTGACGCTGCGCAAGGCCGGCTACGCCGACAGCGTCCGCAAGGTCAAGGTGCCCGCGCCCGGCGCGCACAGCCAGGTCAGCCAGGCGCTCACGATGTCGCCCGACTTCGCGTCGGTGATCGTCAGCTCGACGCCGAGCGGCGCCGAGGTCTGGCTCGATGGCCAGCGCCTCCCGGGCGTGACCACGCCGACCGACGAGATCCTGGTCGAGGCCGCGACCGCGCACAAGATCGAGCTGCGCCTCGCCGGCCACATGCCCGCCGAGGTCACGTCGACGCCGCCGCGCGGCGCGCGGCGGATCGCGCTGGGCGCGACGCTCGACGAGGGCACGATGCTGCGGGTCTCGGCCAACGTCGATGGCCGCGCCACGGTCGAGGGCGTGGCGGCGTGTCGCGCGCGCGTGATGCCGTTCTCGTGCGGTGTGCGCAAGGGCAAGTACACGATCCAGATCGATGGCCAGAAGCCGCCCGGCCACGCGACGCGCACGGTGACGGCGGAGCGCGAGCCGATCGAGGTCGAGGTCGTCTTCGGCTTCATCGAGGCGCCGCCCGGCAAGAAGATCGTCGTCGGGCAGCAGCAGGTCCCGCGCGCCGCCTACGAGGAGGGCAAGCGGGTCGTGACGGTGATCGAGGAAGCGTCGGGCGTGATGAGCCCGATCGAGGTCAAGGTGGTGGCGGGCAAGGCGTTCAAGGTGCCGTGAGCGGCGCGCCGGCGGCGGCGCGGCGCAACCGAAGTTCGCGCGACGCGTGCGCGTCGTCGCTGCGCGCGCCAGAAGCGGCGTTGTATGGTGCGCGCGTGAGGCAGCTGGTCGTGATCGCGGCGGCGCTGTGCGCGCCGGTGATCGCGCACGCCGCGCCGAGCCGCGTGTCGTCGACGACGCCGTACCCCGGCATCGTCCGCGAGGAGTGGACCGACGGCGCGATCCCCGCGCGCTTCCACGTCGCGGCGATCGATCTGACGTCGGCGGAGATCCAGCTGGTCGGGACCGAGGCCGCGCACCGCGGCACCACCACGACCGCGGCGGCGCAGGCCCTCGGCGCGGTGCTCGCGGTGAACGGCGACTACTTCGCGGTCGCGGGGTTCGCGCCGGCCGGGCTCGCGATGGGCAATGCGATCGCGTGGCCGGGCTCGAGCGACGATGCGACCAGCGGCTTCGTGCGCTTCGCGCGGATCGGCGAGGCCACGACCGCGGCGATCTCGCCGCCCGCCGAGGTCATCGCGCCCGCGGATCTCGATCCGGCCACGCAGGTGGTGATCGGCGGGCGGCCGATGCTGCTCGTCGGCGGTCAGCCGCCGGCGTCGTTCGACTGCGCCGATGCCGAGGCCGCGCCGTGCACCCGCGGCCCGCGCACCGCGGTCGCCTTGTCCGCCGATGGCCACACGCTGTGGCTCGTCGTGGTCGATGGCTGGCAGGCGGGCTCGATCGGCGTGACCGCCGCCGAGCTCGCGAGCTTCTGCCAGGGCGCGCTCGGCGCAAGCGACGCGCTCTTGCTCGATGGCGGCAGCGCGTCGACGATGGTGGTCGGCGGCGCGCTCGCGAGCACGCCGTCGGATGGGGTCGAGCGCGCGGTCGCGAACCACCTCGGCGTGCGCTACGGCGCGCTGCCCAAGGGCCAGGTCGTCGGCTTCATCCGCGTGCGCGATGTCTTTGGCGGCGCCAACATCCCGGGCGCGGTCGCCACGCTCGACGATGGCCGGACCGACACCGTCGGCGCCGATGGCCTCTTCGACTTTCCGGCGGTCACGCCGCGGCTCGCGTGCGTCACCGCGACCGCCACCGGGTACCATGCGGCCAGCCGCTGCGTGCAGGTCGAATCCGGGATGATGAACTACGACTCGATCGCCTTGTACCCGAACGCCGACTTCGTCGACGCGGGGCCGGGCGCGCCCGACGCCATGGCGCAGAGCGACGCGATGACCAGCGACGGCCCGATCGCGATGGCCGACGCCGGCCGCGACGGCAGCGGCGGCGCCGCGACCGGCTGCTGCGACGCCGGTGACGGTGGCGCGGGCTCGCTCGCGCTCGCGCTGCTGGTGCTCGGCCTGCGCCGAGCGAGGACCTGATGGAGACCGACGCCTCGCTCTACACCGATGCCGGCGGCGCCCTGCTCGAGCGCCGCCACCGCCTGCGCGTGGTCGCGGGCCCCGACGCCGGCCGCGAGGTCGTGCTCGATCTCGGCACCACGCTCGTCGGCACCCACGCCGACAACGACGTCGTGCTCACCGACACGACCGTGTCGCGGCGCCACCTCGAGATCCGCGTGCGCAAGGACGGCGTCGCGGTCCGCGATCTCGACACCACCAACGGCACGCGCCACGCCGGCGTCAAGGTCGGCCAGATCGTGCTGACCGGCACGGCGCGGCTCAAGGTCGGCAAGCACACCGAGGTCGACATCGAGCCGATCGACGCGCCGGTGTCGCTCGACGAGTACGCGAGCGACCGCTTCGGCGGCGTGATCGGCGCGTCGCCGCCGATGAAGAAATTGTTCGCGCTGCTGGCGCGGGTCGCGCCGACCGAGGCCACGGTGCTCCTGACCGGCGAGACCGGCACCGGCAAGGAGGCGTTCGCCGAGGCGATCCACCAGGCCAGCCCGCGCGCCGGCAAGCCGTTCGTGGTGGTGGACTGCGGCACGATCCCGCGCGAGCTGATCGGCTCGGAGCTGTTCGGCCACGTCCGCGGCGCGTACACCGGCGCGGCCGGCGACAAGCGCGGCCTGATCGAGACCGCGTCGGGCGGCACGCTGTTCCTCGACGAGATCGGCGAGCTCGCGCTCGATCTGCAGCCGCAGCTCCTGCGCGTGCTCGATCGCCGGCAGCTGCGCCGGGTCGGCGACACCCAGACGATCGACGTCGACCTCCGCGTCATCGCGGCGACGCATCGCGATCTGCCCGCGATGGTCAAGGCCGGCGAGTTCCGCGAGGACCTCTACTACCGGCTCGCGGTCGTGCGCGCGCTGGTGCCGCCGCTCCGCGATCGCCTCGACGACGTGCCCGCGCTCGCCGCCCACTTCGCCGACGAGCTCGGCCGCGGCTTCGCGCTGTCGGCGGCGCTGATCGAGCAGCTCGCCCACCACCGCTGGCCCGGCAACGTGCGCGAACTGCGCAACGTCGTCGAGCGCGCGCTGTCGCTCGGCGCGACCGGCCTCGACGAGCTCGGCGTGCCCGGCGGATCCGCCGCTCCCGCGACCGGCGCCGGGCCCGGCGCCGAGGTCTTCGACCTGCCCTTCAAGGAAGCCAAGGCCGCGCTGGTCGAGGGCTTCGAGCGCGAGTACCTCACGCACCTGCTCGCGCGCCACCGCGGCAACATCTCGCGGGCGGCCCACGAGGCCGGCATCGATCGCAACTACATCCATCGCCTCGTGAAGAAGTACGGCCTCGACGTCGAGCGGTCGTGACGCCCTCTTTCGATCGATCGGCCCCGTCGAGGACGACGGTCCGGATCTTGTCCGGACCCTGAACCTGCTCCCTGCGGCCGCCTCGGCGGCGTGGCACGGGCTGTGCTTCGCTTGCTGGCGATGAGGCTCACCGGTTGGCGGCGGATCGCCGCGGCGATGTGGCGCGCGCCAAGCGATCCACAGATCTACGGCGCGATCGATCTCGATGCCGGGCCGGTGACACGGCTCATCGAGGACGCAAAGGCGCAGGGTGTGCGCCTGACGCCGACGGTCGTGGTCGGGCGAGCGGTGGCGCACGCGCTGGCCGCGGTCCCCGACCTCAACGTCCGGCTGGTCGGCGGCCAGGCGATCCCGCGACCGACCATCGACATCTTCTTCATCGCCGCGGTGGGCGGTGGCGATGACCTGTCGGGCGTGAAGATCGTCGACGCGCACCACAAGCCGGCGGTCGCGATCTGCGAGGAGCTGACGCAGCGCGCCCGGACGATGAAGGCCGGCCGCGACCCCGACTTCAAGCGCTCGAAGTCGCTCATGGAGCGCCTGCCGATGCCGCTCTTGCGCGCGTCGCTCCACCTCACCGCGTTCGCCGCCAACACCCTCGACCTCGACGTGCCGTCGCTCGGCCTGCACCGCAGCCCGTTCGGCAGCGCGATGGTCACCAGCGTGGGGATGTTCGGATTGCCCGGCGGGTTCGCGCCGATCGGCTGGATGTACAGCGTGCCGCTCCTCATCGCGGTCGGCCAGATCGTCGACAAGCCCGCGGTCGTCGACGGGCAGGTGGTGGCGCGCTCGACCTTGACGCTGTCCGCCACGATCGATCACCGCTTCGTCGACGGCTTCCACATCAGCCGGGCGATGAAGGCGATGCGCGAGTACCTCGCGAACCCGTCGCAGTTCGAGCCGGTGCTGGCATCGACCGCGCAGACCGCGCGCGCCGCGACGACCTGAGACGCAGCCGCTGCGCGAAGCGCACGTGGTGCGGTGCGTCGCGTCACGGCGGCGCGATCGCGTCGGCCTGCGCGAGCATGGTGGCGTCGAGCTCGGCGCCGTACGCGCGGAGCAGCACGGCGGTGCCGTCGCCGGGCAGCGACACCACGATCGTGTGGCGCCAGATGCAGCCCAGGAAGCAGTCGCCCCAGCCGATCTCGAAGGTCGCGATCCGGCCGACGCCATTCCAGGCGAGCGTGATGTCGATGCCGTGGCTGGGATATCGCTCGTCGAGCATCTCGGTGCCCGGCAGCGTCGCGACCAGACGCGCGTAGGCGGCGACATTGACCGGTTCGCGGAGCGTGGCGGTGTAGCCGTAGGTCGACTTGCCGGTGACGGCGACCACCCCGTGATCGAGGAACACCGCGTCGACCGCGGGATCGCCGGTCTCCACGCGGCCGACATCCCAGGCGTTCACGATGGCGGGCAAGGAGCTGCGGACATCGATCCAGATGGGCAAGGAGGCGCGCCACGGCCACGCCTGCGCGAGCCGCGTCGCCGGGAACGCGCGCCACGCCGGCGCGAGCGTGTCGTAGATGCCGGCCACGGCATCGTCGTCGATGTGGATCGACTCGGTCTCGCGCAGCGCGAGCATCGTCGCCGAGTTGCAGTAGTTATCGCCACTCGCGTAGCTGGTCAGCGCGCAGCGCGGCGCCGGCGCATCGCACGCGACCAGCGCGCTCGCGACTCCCAGCAGCAACACCTTCACGCCCATGCCGGGACCATAGCCCCGCGGGGCGCCCCGAACACGGCCAATCGCTACGGCACGCCGTCGTCGTAGATCGTGACGAGCGCGTAGCCGCGGGCGTTGTCGCGCGGGCTGTAGACCAGCGCGAGCCCGCCCTTACCGCCGCTGCAGCGGATGCCGATCACGCCGCCGCCGACGAGCTGCGCGTTGACGCGCTGGCGCAGCGGCTCGTAGATCTCGTTGCCCGGCGGCAGCGGATCGTAGGTGGCGAGCAGCTTGTTGTAGTTCCAGTGGGGCGGACCGCCAGCGCAGCCGCCGGTGCCGACCCGCGGCTTGACCAGCCAGTTGAAGTACCGCCCGACGTTGCGCTTCTCGCGCGCCGCCGGATACGGCGTGGCGTCCTCGGCGGCGTACTCGGCCTTCTGCTTGTCGGTGATCTTCGGCAGGCGGCCGAGCAGATCGTAGCGGTGCATGAGGATCTCGAACGCGCCGACCTGATCGAAGTCGAACAGCTCGACCCAGCGATCCTGGCCCGCGAGCGTCGCGCGCTCGAAGTCCCAGATGACCTTGTCGGCGAGGCTCGCATCGGCGGGCGGTGGCGGCCACGCGCCATTCGCGACCGGCGCGCTCGGCGCGGCCCTGGGTCCGCACGCGGCGAGCGCGAGCGCGAGCAGCGCCGCCGCGCCCCGCGTCACGCCGCCTCCGCCCACGCCGGGCCGTAGTCCTCGACCGCCGAGCCGCACGGGATGCCGAGCGCCTCGAAGCCGGGCACCGCGACCTCGCGCACGAACTCGGAGAACACGACGCGCTCCTCCGCCGCGGTCATGAGGCCGTGGTCGCGCACGCGCTGGGTGATCTCGCCGATCGGGCGCTCGCGCTCGATCACGTTGGCGACCCCGCGCAGCGCGACCGGCACCATCGCGGCCGCGGCGTCGATCGCGCCCTGGCCGCCGAGCTCGATGGCGTAGCGCAGGTACGACCAGCCCAGGCGCGCGTGCATCACCTCATCGGAGTAGATCGAGGTCAGCACCGCGTGGGCCGCGGGATCGATCGTGATGTCGCGGGTCGCGGTGAGCACGGTGGTCGCGTAGGTCTCGGCGACGCACGACACCAGCATCGTGTTGGCGATCGCCTGGTGCAGCCTGGGCCGGGTCTTGTCGTCGGGCAGGCTCGACATCCCCGGCGGCGGCGCGATCCGCCGCTCGCCGTAGATCTCGACCATGCGCAGGCACAGCTCGGCGTGGCGGACCTCGTCGATGCCGGCGCGCAGGCACAAGGACAGCACGTCGGCGGGCGCGGCCGCCGACACCAGATCGATCGCCAGCACCGAGAAGGTCGAGACCGCGAGGTACTCGGCCGAGGCGCGGCGCGTCCAGGTCTCGGCGAGCCGGCGCCGCTCGTCGGCGGTGAGCTGGCTCGCGGTGCTCGCCTCCCACGGGATCGGCACGCTGCGGCGCCGCATGAGCCGCTGGTGCTCGGCCTCGAGCGGCGTGCCCGAGAGCCACCACTCGCTGACCGGGGCCAGCACGTCGTCCGAGATCTCGGCGGCCGCCGAGGTGGCCTCGATGCTCATCAGCTGAGGAGGAAGCCGCGACCGGTGTCACCCTCGCCGTCTTCGCTGACGCCGCGCGCGCGATCGCCGCACGGATCGGCGCTCGCGCACGGGTCCGCAGGAGTATCGGTGGTCGCGGGATCGGTTGCGGTCGCGGCGCCGTCGGCGGGCTTGGCCTCGTCGGCCGCGGCCGCGGGCGGCGTCGTCGGCGCCGCCTTGGTCTTGTGGCAGCCGGCGGACCCCAGCATCGCGCCGGCGAACACAACCGTCTTCCAGATGGTCTTGGTGGCTTCTCGGCGAAGGTTCATATCAGCCGAGCGTACGATGAAGAGCGACCGCGGTTCAACCGGGAGCGGGTTCGGGGGGCCGCTCGGCGTAGTCCTGGCGCAGCTCCATGCCGCGATCGCCCGGCACGACCGTCGCGCCGCCGTGCGCCCCGATCCGGCGCCGTTCGAGGCGATAGCGGTTCTCGTTGGGCCCGGGGTCGGCCGCGTGCCTGCCGAGCCCGACCGCCTGGTGTTCCCATCCGCCGATCCCAGCGTCGCGATCGCGCATCGTGCCGTCGAGGCCGGGCTCGCCGACGGTCGGGCGCACGTCGAGGGTGCCGTTGACCTCGTGCCACGCATGGGTGAGCTCGTGAAAGAGGCCGACATCGCCGCGCTGCTGATGCCAGGCATCCTTGTCGCTGGTGATCTCCACCGCGTCGGCCCACGGCGTCCACCCGATGTCAGCGCCGGTGCCGCGGCGCGGATCGCTGGCGTTGGCCTGATACTGCGGATCCGAGCCGCCGTTGGTGTCGGACACCCGCCCGCGCTCGTCGCGATACGGCCGCAGGTTGACCGCGTTCTCGTGCGGATTGTGGGCGAGCCCCTCGAGGAGATCGCGCCCGGTGCCGGTCTGCAGGATCCGGCCGAGCTGTCCCATCATGTCGCGTCGAAACCGGAGCTGCGCGCGCTCGCTCATCCCGCCGGGATCGAGATGGAGGTTGGTGCGATCGAGGCGAATGTCCGAGTACAGCCGCGCGATATGCTCGAAGTCGGCCTCGGTGACCTGGTTGGGCGCATCGGTCCGCGCGCCCGGCGCGACGATCTCGAAGTTGCCGCGCAGCTCGCGCTGGGCCTGCTGCCGATCGAGCATCCCGGTCGGATCCATGAGCGCGGTCATGCCCTCCTGCTGCATCCCGGCGCGGATGGTGTCGGTCTCCAGCCGCATCCGGGCGAACATCGAGTCGGGGAGCGCGGCCTCGGCCTCGCGCCCCGGGCCGGTCGGGACGCCGGCGATCGCTTGCGCCCGCGCGCGGTCGGCGCGGGCGGCGTCCTGGAACATGGCATCGGGGTCGAACGCGAGATCTCCCATCGCAGCGCGACATCGCAAGCCACGTGCCTGCGCAGGGCCCCGGATCCTCGTCGAGGTTGTCGCCTGGGGAGACACCGGCCGCGCGGGTGTCTCCTGGCAGGACACACCCGCGGTCCGAACTCTGGTTCGTCCCGGGATACAGTAGCGCCATGCGCACCTGGCCTCTCGCGATCGCGGTGCTCGTGGCGTGCCGCGGCGGCGCGCCCGGCGGAAGCGCGGCGTCGGGCGTCGCCAGCGACGACGCCCGCCCCGCGATCGATCCCGCGTGGGCCGGCACCTGCCTCGACGCGCTCGAGCGCGCGAGCAGCGCGGCGCCGCGCGAGCGCATCGCGATCGCGCTCGCCGGCTGCCGGCCGTGCGGCGTCGACTGGAAGGACGCGCTCACCTCCACGGTCGCGTCGCAGGTCGTGGCGGTCGTCGACGCGTGCGAGCTGGGCTGCGCCCGCACCGCGCGCAGCGACTTCTTCGCGGCGATCTCGGCGCTCGAGGACGATCAGCGCGCGACCGGCCCGTGGCGCGCGCTCGGCGGCAGCTGTGCGGCGGCGCTCGGCGCTGGCGGCGGTGACGGTCGCTACGCCGGCGGCACGTGGTTCGCGCTGCACCAGATCGGCCGGCGGCTGGTCGACGCGCCGCTCGGCGATCGCGATCGTGCGCGCTGGCGATCGCTCCAGGCATCGCTGTGGTTCCCGCTGCCGGTGGTCTCGCAGGTCGGCACGCAGTTCGTGGTGCCGACCGCGACCGCGGTGACCGAGCCGCCATCGGTGCACGTGACCCTCACCGGTGACGCGATCACGACCGGCGCCCTGCCCCGCGCGATCTTCGACGACCGCGGCCTGGCGCTGGCGCCGAGCCCGGGCGCGCCGTGGCCTGGCGATGCGATCACCGCCGACGCGCTCGCCGCCAGCCTCGATGCGCGCGCCGCGAAGGACGTGCTGGTGATCGCGCCGACTGGCCTGGACGCGAGCCGCGTGCTCGCGATCGTCGCCCAGCTGGGCGACCGTCGCGCCGCGCTGGCGGTGACCCGCGGCGACGGCGCGATGGCCGCGGCCCAGGTCGCGTTCGTCCATGGACCGCTCGCGCGTGGGCTCGCGATCGACGCTGGCGCGAGCCGCGCGTGCGCGGCCAGCGCCACCGGCATCACCGGCTGCGTCGAGCTCCCGCCCGATTCGGGTGCGCGCCGCGCCCTGCTCGCCGAGCTGACCGCGAGTCACCCGCGGATCGCCATCGCCGTCATGCCGATGCCGATCGCCGCGCCCGCCGGCCGCCGCGCGCCGCCGCCGCCGAGCATCGACGCCGCGGCCATCGCCGCGCGCCTCGACGAGCTCGCCGGGCTCGGCGTCACCGAGGTGATCGCCGCCGAGCTGCCGGGGCCGTGGCCGACGACGACGACCGCGGTGCTGCGCGCCCAGCTCGGTGAAGGAGCATCGCCTTGACGCGCGGCGGCGCCCGCGTAACGGTGGTGACGTGAGCGAATCTTCCGACGACCGTCCCTTCGACCTCATCATCGTCGGAGGCGGCATCACCGGCGCCGGCATCGCGCGCGACGCGGTGCTGCGCGGCATGAAGGTCGCGCTGTTCGAGAAGGGCGACTACGGCTCGGGCACCTCGTCGAAGTCGTCGAAGCTGGTGCACGGCGGCCTGCGCTACCTCGAGCACGGCGAGATCGGCCTGGTGTTCGAGTCGGTGTCCGAGCGCCGCGTGCAGACCCGGGTCGCGCCCCACCTCGTGCGCCCGATGGCGTTCCTGGTGCCGATCTTCAAGGACACCAAGCCCGGGCTCGAGCTGATGAACCTCGGCCTGTGGATCTACGACTCGCTGGCGCTGTTCCGCGCGCCGCGCATGCACAAGACCTTCCGCGGCAAGGCCGCAGCCCACGAGCTCGAGCCCGAGATCCGCGCCGACGGCCTGCGCGGCGTGATCGAGTACTACGACTGCGCCACCGACGACGCCCGCCTGGTGCTCGAGAACATCCTCGACGCGCAGGCGCTGGGCGCCGACTGCCGCAACTACCACGAGATCGTGCGGCTGCCGCGCGACGCCAAGGGCAAGGTCACCGGCGTGGTCGTGCGCGACCTGGTCACCGGCCGCGAGGAGGCGCTGGCGGCGCGCGCGGTGGTGATCGCGGCGGGCGCGTGGACCGACGAGATGATCAAGCGGTTCGAGGTGCCGATCGATCGCCCGCTGCTGCGCCGCACCAAGGGCGTGCACCTGGTGTTCCCGCACGAGAAGCTGCCGCTCAAGCGCGCGATCACGCTGATCTCGCCGGTCGACGGCCGCGTCATGTTCGCGATCCCGTGGCGCGAGCGCGTGGTCATCGGCACGACCGACACCGACTTCACCGGCCAGGCCGACGAGGTCCACGCCGACGCCGCCGACATCAAGTACCTGTGCGACAGCGCCAACGGCTACTTCCCGAACGCGCGGCTCACCGCGGACGACGTGATCGCGACGTGGGCCGGGCTGCGGCCGCTCATCCGCGCCGAGGACGGCGGCGAGGAGAGCGACGTCTCGCGCGAGCACGAGGTGTTCGTGCGCGACGACGGCCTGGTGATCATCGCGGGCGGCAAGCTCACGACCTACCGGCGCATGGCCCGCGAGGCGGTGCGCGCCGCGATCAAGTGGCTCAAGGCCAACGATGAGGGCTTCGGATCGATCGATCTCGACAAGGCCGGCACCAAGCAGCGCCCGCTGCCCGGCGCGACCGGCCTCACCGAGCCGAGCCTCGAGGGCGTGGCCGCGATCGGCCAGGAGCTGATCGCGCAACACAAGCTCGATCCCGACACCGCGACCCACCTGTGCGGCGTCTACGGCGTGCGCGCGCGCATCCTGGCCGAGGCGATCGCGAAGGACCGCAGCGCTGGCGCGCGGCTCAACGCCGATCTCCCGTACGTCTGGGCCGAGATCGATTTCGCGGTCGCCCACGATCTCGCGCGCACGGTCGACGATGTCCTGTCGCGGCGCGTCCCGCTCCTGCTCACCGGCCGCGATCAGGGTCTCGACGTCTGCGCCGAGGTCGCGGCGCGCATGGCGCGCACGCTCGGCTGGACCGACGCCGAGCGCGATCGCCAGGTCGCGGGCTACCAGCGGACCGTCACCGACAGCCGCCGCTTCCGCTAGGAGCCTGGCCCCGTAAGGGCCAGGCTGTCGTCGGACTCCAGGCGCCTGGCATCGGGCCCTCAGGCGCCGACCGC
>JAIOQA010000412.1 GCA_021413675.1 Deltaproteobacteria bacterium
CCCAGCTTGACCCGCACGCGCTTGTAGATCGTGTCGAGCACCGCCGGATCGATCGGCGCGGCCTGGACCTGCTTGCGCAGCTCCTCGAGCGCGCCCTTGCGCCAGACCGCGTCGGTCTTCCAGCGCGCGTCGGCGAGCATCGCGTCGACCTTGGCGTCGAGGCCGTTCTGCTTCATGTGGCGCGCGTAGTAGAAGAACGGCACGCCGAACCCGGGCGGCACGTTGACGCCGAGGTTGGCGCTCACGATCTCGCCGAGGTTCGCGGTCTTGGTGCCGTAGGTCGTGACGTCCTTGGCCCGGATCCGGCCGAGCATCGCGAGCCGCGGGTTCTGGATGTCGGCCTGGGGCAGGGCGACATGCCGGCGCGCCGCCTGCTTGTTCTTCCACGCCTCGATCTCCGCCGGCGTCGCCTCGCGCATCGTCATGCCGGCGTCGGTCACCTCGTAGTAGACGACCTTGCCGGCCAGCCCGGCGTAGAGCTCGCGGGCCTTGCGGTTGCCGGCGTTGGGGATCTTCCACGACTGCGCGCGCAGGTTGACGTGCGAGAGCGGCGTCGAGAACGTGGTCGCGAGGATGCCCGACACGACCGTGATGTCCGGGTAGCTCTCCTGCAGCAGCACGATGTCCGAGCGATCGAACGTCAGCGACTCGTAGGGCGTGCCGACCGGGACGACCTTGAGCGTGCCGACCGCCGAGCCCTTGTTGAAGGCCTGGAAGCTGGCGGCCTCGTAGATCTCGTTGTTGGTGACGACCGGCACGCCCTTCTTCGCGACGTCCTTGGCGAGCTTCTCCTGCGCCGGCGAGTCGGGGCGGAACGACAGGTCCTTGATGAAGAACGGCTCCTTGATGCGGGCGCGGACCTTCACGATCGTGTCCGCGTCGATCTTGTCGCCCTCCCAGAACGAGTAGGTCCAGCGGTTCACCTTCACGTGGTGGGCGAGGTAGCCGAGGATGAAGCGCGGCTTCACCCGCTCGTAGTTCTTGTTGTATTCCTTGACGTTCTCGTAGGTCCACGCCTGCTTGAGCAGCACGCCGAGGACGAAGTCGGCGTGGATGTTGAACAGGTTGACGTCGATGAAGTAGAGGTCGTTGCTCTTGATGTCGATGATGAACTTGCCGAGCTCGTCGGAGCCGACCGTCTTCGAGTAGTGCTGCCAGGTCGCGGTGTCGGGGATGGCCTTGACCCACGCGCGGCTCTCGTCGGCGCGGGCGGGCAGGGGGGCGAGGGCGACCACCGCGGTGGCGGCGAGCGCGAGCAGGCGGGCGCGAGCGGACATGGTCCGGACAGTAACGCATCGCCGCGCGATCGGACCTGCGCGGCCCCGATCGGCGGCATCGCGCTTCCTCGCCCGCTAATCCGCGCGCGGCCTTGGCGACGGCCCCGGAGTTGCGCAAGGATGCGCGGATGACAGGCCCGGCAGTCGACGCGCCCGCTTCGCGCCGCGCGATCACGCTCGCGGTGACGGTCGCGGCGCTCGGCTACTTCGTCGACGTCTTCGACCTGATCCTGGTCAACGTGGTGCGCGGGCCGAGCCTGACCTCGATCGGCGTGCCCCAGGCCGACCTGCTCGCCGAGGGCGAGCGCATCGTCAACATGCAGATGCTGGGCATGCTGGTCGGCGGCATCGCCTGGGGCGCGCTCGGCGACAAGCGCGGCCGGCTGTCGGTGCTGTTCGGCTCGATCCTGCTGTACTCGATCGCCAACCTGGTCAACGCGGGCGTCACCGACCTCACGCAGTTCCAGATCGTGCGCTTCATCGCCGGCGTCGGCCTGGCCGGCGAGCTCGGCGCGGGCGTGACCCTGGTCGCCGAGATCATGGGCCGCCAGGGCCGCGGCTGGGGGCCCACGATCATCGCCGGCGTCGGCATCATGGGCGGCGTGGCGGCCACGCTGCTCGGCGGCGCGATCCCGGAGATCACGACCGGCGTCGACTGGCGCACCGCGTACATCGTCGGCGGCGTGCTCGGCCTCTTGCTGCTGGTGCTGCGCATCGGCGTGCACGAGTCGGGGATGTTCAAGCACGTCGCGACCCAGCAGGTCGTGCGCGGCAGCTTCACCGCGCTGTTCAAGACCCGCGCACGCGCGCGGCGCTACGTGTCGATCGTGCTGGTCGGCATCCCGGTCTGGTACGTCATCGGCATCCTCGCCGCGTCGGCGCCGGAGATCGGCAAGGCGATGGGCATGGTCACGCCGCCCGAGCGGCCGCGCGCGCTGATGATCTGCTACCTGTGCCTGGGCGTCGGCGATGTCCTCGCCGGCGGCGTCAGCCAGTGGCTCGAGTCGCGGCGCAAGGCCTTCGCGATCTTCCTGGTCGGCGTCGGGATCACGATGGCGGGTTACTTCACGCTCGGTCGCGCCTCCACCACCAGCTTCTACGTGATGCTCGCGGCGGTGGCGATCGCCGGCGGCTACTGGGCGGTGTTCGTGACGTCGGCGTCGGAGCAGTTCGGCACCAACCTCCGCGCGATGGCCACCACGACCGCGCCGAACTTCGTGCGCGGCGCGCTGGTGGTCATGAACCTGGCCTACGCCGCCCTGCGCCCCGAGGTCGGGGTCGTGACCGGCGCGCTGGTCGTGGGCGTGGTGGTCCTGGCGCTCGCGTTCGTCGGCCTGTTCGGGATCGACGAGACGTTTGGCAAGGACCTCGATTTCGTCGAAGATTGACGTCCGAGGCGCGCGGCGCGAGCCACAGCCTCTGAGGGGACCCCAGCGATGAGCGATCCGACGACCGAGACCCAACCGAAGCAGGGCAAGGCAGACGGCTACCCGTGCCCGCAGTGCGGCGCGCAGACGTCGCTCAAGCCCGGCACCGACAGCCTGGCCTGCGATCACTGCGGCGCGGTCACGCCGATCGATCCCGGCGGCAAGGTGATCCGCGAGCACGACTTCCAGGCCGCGCTCGCCGGCGCCACCACGCGCCCCGCCGACCAGATGACCCAGGGCGCGCGCGAGGTGCAGTGCAAGGTCTGCGGCGCGCGCGCGGTCGTCACCCGCCAGGCCGATCGCTGCGCGTTCTGCGACGCGCCGATGGTCGTCGAGATGACGGTCTCGGAGCAGACCATCCTGCCCGAGAGCCTCCTGCCGTTCGTCGTCGATCAGAAGACCGCGACCGGCAAGTTCCAGGACTGGCTCAAGAGCCGCTGGTTCGCGCCGTCGGATCTCACGAAGCGCGCGAAGAAGGACGGCATGGACGGCGTGTACCTGCCGTACTGGACCTACGACTCGCAGACCACGACCCAGTACATCGGCCAGCGCGGCGAGTACTACTACGAGACCGAGCACTACACCGAGAACGGCGAGAACAAGACCCGGCAGGTCCGCAAGACCCGCTGGTACCCGGCCTCGGGCGTGGTGCACGTGCCGTTCGACGACGTCCTGGTGTGCGCGACGCCGAGCCTGCCCCGCAAGATCCTCGAGAAGCTCGAGCCCTGGGACCTGCCGCAGCTCAAGCCCTTCGACGGCAAGTACCTGGCCGGGTTCATCGCCGAGCGCTACCAGGTCGAGCTCGCCGATGGCTTCAAGATCGCCGAGGAGCGGATGGAGCCGCAGATCCGCACGGCGATCCACCGCGACATCGGCGGCGACGAGCAGCGCATCATCACGATGGACGTGCGCCACAACATGGTGACGTTCAAGCACCTGCTCTTGCCGCTGTGGCTGTCGAGCTTCCGCTACAACGACAAGGTCTACCGGGTCACGGTCAACGCGCGCTCGGGCGAGACCGCGGGCGAGCGGCCGTGGAGCTGGATCAAGATCACGCTGTTCGTGCTGGCGATCATCGCGCTCATCGTCGGCATCGTGGTGCTGGTCCAGCAGACCCGGAAGCCGAAGACCTCGCTCGGCCCGACCCCGTCGCTGGTGGTCGCGTGCGAGGCGCCCGACACCCTCCACGCGCCGCGGCCGATCCGCGCGTTTGCGTAGCGACCGCGCGATGGCGGCGCGGATGATCAGCGCGATCGCCGTGGGGCTCCTCGCCGCGTGCACGGGCGGCTCGCCGCCGGCCCCGGCCGCGGCCCCGATCGCGACCGCGCCGGCCCCCGCGGTCGCGGCGCTGATCGACATCCGGCCGATCACGATCAACTTCCGGGGCCAGCCGATCGCCCGGCTGTTCGCCGACGGGCGCACCGAGGCGGTCGGGAACAACCCGCCGGGCGGCGCGATGTCGCCTGGCCCGACGCTACACGCCGACGGCACCATCCAGCTCACGAAGGGCGGACGGACCGCGCGCGTGACAACCGACGGCGAGATCGTCGTCGCGAGCCCGGGCGGGAAGGAGGCGCCGTTCGGGCGCATCGTCGGCGATCACCTCACGCTGGGCGAGGCGCCGGCCGGCGTGCACGCCGACGGCGACATGCTCGTGTTCGACAACGGGCGCGACGACGTCGGGCAGATCGTCGGGCCGGTCGACGCCGGGATGCGCCGCACCGCGCTGGTGATGACGGCCGCGTTCTTCGCCGACAGCGCGCCGTAGCCGCGGCGCGGAGCGCGATGTAGGCAGGGCGGCGGTTCCCTCGACGGCGATCGTGCGTCACACCGCGGCGCCGCCGTGTCTCCCGTCCGGAGCCCATGCATCACCCACGTCCGCTCGGTCCCGGCGCGCTGCTCGCCTGTTGCTTGATCGCGTCCGCCTGCGGCGGTTCGCCGCGGACGTTCTCTGACGGCGGGGCCGACGGCATGTCGGCGGACGCCGCGTCGGGCGATGGCGCGAGCCCGGATGGCGGCGCCGATGCGCCCGCGTCGGACGCGACCGCGCCCGACGCCACCACCGACGCGTCCGTCGACGCGACCGCTGCGGATGCGAGCGGCCCGCCGACGATCACCAGCTTCACCGCGCCGGCCACGGCGTGTCACGGCAGCCAGGTCGACCTCGCGTACGACTTCGCCAACGGCGCCGGCACGATCACGCCCGGCGCCATCGCGGTCGCCGCGGGCGCGGGCCAGGCGGCGGTGACGGTCAACGCGACCACGACCTACACGCTGACGGTGATCGGGGCCGGCGGTCCGCCGGCGACGGCCCAGGCGACGGTGACCGACGTCGCCGCGCCGAACGCGACCATCACCTCGCGCGCGACCGCGCGCCAGGGCGACAAGGGCCTGGTCGCCAGCATCCCGACCCCGCCGCAGGGCTCGACGATCGCGTGGTCGGTGCTGTCGAACAACGCGACGATCACCGCGGGCGCGACCGCGGCACTGATGAAGTTCGACGTGACCGGCGACGGCACCGAGGTCGTGCTGCAGGTCGTGGTGACCAACGCGGCCGGCTGCACCACCACCGCGACCCGCACGCTGGCGATGCGCTGCCGGCCGCCGGTGCTGCTCACGACCGATCGGTCGATGGCGCCGGGCACGCCGCAGTACGGCCCGAACAACGAGAACACCCGCGCCTTCGCGCGGAGCGCCTCGGGCGCGTTGTGGGCGCCGTACTTCGTGCAGAAGCCCGCGACGCCGGGCTTCGCGCTGTACGACGTGACCTTCGCGCGCACGCAGAACGGCGCGCTGGCGTTCCCGACCGCGTCGCCGCTGTTCCTGAACGACAACACCACCGCCGCCAAGGTCTTCGACGTCAAGGTCGCGACCGACGACGCCGGTGACGCGCTGTTCGTGTGGACCGAGACCTCGGACGACAACAGCTACCAGGCCAAGCTGCGGACCTACCGCGCCAGCGACGACTCGTGGAGCGCGGCGCAGCTCGTCGCCGGCGATCTCACCGATGCGTCGACGCCGGTCACGGTCCACATGGACCACGCCACCGGCGCCGCGATCATCACGACGATCCAGGGCGGGTTCGCGAACCCCACACCGCACCTCCACACGTACGCGATGGCGACTCGCACGCTCGGCCCCGACACCCCGCTGCGCGCGCCCGCGGCCAACACCAACACGCTGTCGGCCGCGATGATGGACTTCGATCTCGAGACCAACGATGCGCTGACCGGCATGGCGGCCTGGTTCGAGAAGGACGCGGCCGGGGTCTACACGCTCTACGCGCTCCACCTCACCGCGGGCGTGCCCGATGCCGCGTCCGGCGGCGGCTTCGACATCAAGACGCTGGTGGTCGGCTCGAGCACGTACACGAACGACCTGCTCAACTACAACAGCGCGACCAACGCCAACCCGGATCGCGCGGTGCGCATGATCGCGACCTCGCCCAGCGGCAACGCCGCGGTGATGTGGCGGGTCTACAACGGCCTGTCGACGGATCCTGCCAAGGGCCAGCTCTACGCCCGGCGCTACCTCGGCGGTGTCTGGGGCCCGACCGAGCTGGTCGAGGCGTCGACCGGCGTGGCCTGGCAGTTCTACGACTGGGCGATCGACGACGCGGGCGACATGATCGCCGCGTCGATCGGTGGCAGCGACTACCGGTTCCTGCATGGCAAGGCCGGCGCGGCGTGGGCGGCGTCGCAGGTGCTGGTCACCGTCAGCGGCTACTCGAACCTGCCGTACGTCGCGCTCGAGCCGACCACGGGCGCGGGCATCGTCACGTACTCGGACCCGAGCACGCTGCGCGGCGCGCTGACCGGCGCGTTCTACGATCCGGTGACGCAGACGCTGTCGCCGACGTTCACGATCGACGACCCGACCCAGAGCGCGAGCGCGTCGGGGCGCGTGACGATCGACGCCAGCGGCAAGGCGACGATCCTCTACGTCCAGATGCCCGCGGTGCTGCCCCCCGGCGCGAACTCCGCGCGCAGCGCGCTCGAGTTCCTCGTCACCTGCCAGTGAGCGGCCGCGCGATCACGGCCGCCTGATCACGGCAGCGTGATCGACGGGTTGCGCCCGTTCTTGCGGGCGCCGTCGCCGTCGGGGACGTACGCGTTGGCGGACGACGCGCTCTGGCCGGTGTAGCGGAACACGATCTGATCGCCGGCGACGTAGTCGACCGCGACGCCCGGCGCGTCGGCGTCGAGCGCCTGCGCGTCGAAGTTGCCGGCGCCGAGCGGATCGAAGTGATGATCCCACGCGACGATCGGCGAGTCGGTTCCGGAACGCCGCAGCACGACCTCGAAGTGCACGTCCACCGACTGCGTGATGATGCCATCACCGATCAGGTGCCACGTGCCAGCGGGGATGCCGGCGACCAGCGTAAACGGTGCTTCTTCGGAGCTCCCGGCCCCGACTCCAGGTGCTCACCAGGGGGGCGGCTCTTCGGCCGCGAGCCTCATGATGACCTCGGAGCCGTCGGGCGCGAGCCACAGCTGCGAGGGGTTGCCGCCCTCGGGCCCCGGGCACGCGGTGAGGAGTGCGATCGCGGCGGTCGAGAACGCATAGGACGTGCGCTTCACGGGGCCTCCTTCGGCTTCACGGCGGGCTTGTCGGGCGTCTTGGTGGGCGGCGTGACGGGCGCGGCCACCTGGAAGGTCGCGATGAACTCGCCCGGCACTTCGGTCGACTCGGTGACCAGGCGGAACCCGGCGGCCGCGGCGGCGGCGAGCGCCGGCTCGCGGTGGTAGGTGCGGTTCTCGATCACGAGCCGGCCGTTGGCCTTGAGCGCGGGTGCGGCGGCGCGCAGCCAGGCCGCGGGATCGCTGAAGTAGTGATCGACCTGCGCGAGCAGGATCGCGTCGTAGCGGCCGGCCTCGAGGCCGGGCAGATCGGCGGACACCACGCGCCGCTCGACGACATCGACCAGGTGCTCGGGCGCGAGCCGCGACTCGAGCATGTCGAGCACCGCGCCGTCGACGTCGGTCGCGACGACCCGGCCGCCGGGCGCGACCGCGCGGGCGAGGTGGATCGTGAGCAGCCCGGTGCCCGCGCCGACGTCGGCGACGATCGCGCCGGGCGTGAGGCCGAGCGCCTTGACGATGAGCTCCGGGTGGCGCTCGCGATCGAAGCGGGCCTGCTCGTCGGAGGGGCTGATGCGGCCCGGGTCGGGCCTGGCCGGCCCGGTCGGCGGCTTGTCCTCGACCCGCGCCTGCGCGGGGTCGCCCTTGCACGCGCTCGCCAGCGCGAGCGCGGCGAGGAGTGAGAGCGTGGACAGCCGCATCGATCGAAAGCTAGCAGAAGCAACCCCGGCGTGGGAACGCGGCCTGACGCCACAACCGACGCCACGACCGATGCGACGACGGGCACCACATCCCTGCGGTGCCCGTCGGTGCGAACGCGATCACATCGCGGCGGCGCGAAGCCGGGCGCCGATCACATCTGGACGGGGTTGGTGATGCCGTTCAGGTTGACGCCCTGGGCGAAGTCGCCGACCCGGCGCGGGTCGCCCTTGGCGATCGCGTAGACGATCGCGGCGGTCGCGGCCTTGGCGGTCTGGGCGCCGTTGAAGGCGATCTCGCCGCCGGTGGCCGGGTCGAAGCCCTTCACGCCGCCGCCGCGGTCGATGCCGCCGAACCAGCCGGTCTTGAGCAGGCCGTTGCCCAGCACGTAGGTCCAGTTCGAGTTGCCGGTGGTGCCGTCGGGCCAGCCGTTGCGGTCGAGCGGATCCTTGGGCGTGTCGCCGTGGATCGTCATGACCACGCTGTCGGCCAGGCTCGAGCCCGCGCACTGCGGGTCGGGCGTCATCGTCAGATCGGTCATGAAGCCGTCGAGGATCTTGCCGAGCGAGGTCACCGTCGCGACCAGGTTGGTCATGTCGTTGAACGCGCCGTGCGGATCGTCGCGCAGCGCCGGCAGGACCACCGAGGAGGTCAGGCCGAGCTTGAAGGCCTTGACCGCGACGATGAGCGTGCCGGCCATGTCGATCAGCGCCTGGCGGGTGCCGCCGTCGACGCCGTAGCGCGACAGATCATCCGGCGACACCGCGAGCGCGCTCGCGAGGTTGGTGCCGAGCAGCTTCGCGGCGCTCTTGCCGGTGGCGTAGGCCGCCGTCGTCGTCGAGCGGTTGGCCGCGCGGTTGAGCGAGACCATCGCGTCGTAGTGGGCCTTGTAGATGTCGGCGTCGGTCGACTTCGACAGGAGGCCGCCCATGCGCGAGGCCGCGCTGTTGAACAGCCCGACGATCTGGTCGGCGCCGCCGACCCGCGAGACGCGCGGCGCGCCCGGGGCGTTGCCGAACGGCACGTCGTCCACCGCGATCACCGGGATGACCGACGGGTTGGTCTGCTGCAGCGATGCCGCGATCGCGAACACCGAGTTGCCGCCGATCGTCGAGGTCGAGTTCGGCTGGTTGGTGTGCGTCTCGTTGTTGCCGCACATGAACGCGGTGACCTGCTTCGCGCCGGGCAGCGTCTTCCACGGCGCCTGGGGCCCGAGGGTCAGCGGCTTGGTCGTGCCCTGCGCCATCGTCTCCTGGCCGGGCGCGTGGAACGAGAAGCCGTTGTTGCGCGCGGCGGCGACGTCGTTGTGGGGCCAGAGCAGCTGGAACCAGGCGAAGCCGCCGTTGCCCGCGATGATGTGCACCGACCGGTTGGTCGGGTGGCACGCGGCGTCGGCGGCCATCGCCTTGCCGCCCGCCTTCTCGAGGATGTCGAACACCCCGGACCGCGACACGCCCAGCGCTGCGCCGGCGGCGACGGTCCACTTCATGAGGCTGCGCCGCGAGAACTCACGCTCGACGTCACGCTCGGTGGTCTTGGACTTGGCCATGGGCGTCTTCCTCACTCGCAGGTGTGGGCAGCGGCCAGGAGGGCGGCGACCGCCATCTTCTTGCCGGTCTCGACGTCAGAAGCCATCGAGACGGTGAGATTGCAGAGCTCGAGGTGGCTCGCAGTCGCGGGCACCCCGATCAGGCAGGTGATGCCGTCGGCATCGCACTGGTTCGAGCCGTTGAACAGCACCGCGCCGACGCCGCCGACCTGGCACTCGGCCCGGTTCGGCATCTGCGCGATGATCTCGGGCGCGGCCTGGACGAAGATGTCGAACAGCTTGCCGGCCGCGGCGGTCGTGAGCTCGAGGTTCTCGCGCTGGCGGGCCGCGTAGTTCGCGACGCCGAGCGCCTGATCCGAGTCGCGCCACATCTGGCCGGCGGTGGTCTCGCCGTTGGCGTTGAGGTCGACGCCGCGCGACGCGAGCATCCGGCCGATCGTGTCGTACTTCATCTTCGCGCAGCTGTGCGAGCGCGCGGTGTACTTGGGCGGTCCCTGCTGCTGCAGGCGATCGAGCAGCGCCCAGACGTCGACCTGGGTGTCGGGGTGATCGAAGGTGTTGCCCTCGCCGCCGGTGGCGTTGCCGGTCGGCAGGCCGGGGTCGGGCTCGGGGGTGACCGCGTCGGTGCAGGCCGCGAGCGCGGTCGCCGCGAGCGTGGCGAGGATGATCCGGGTGGTGGTGGTGCGGGTCATGGTCGCCTCCTAGAACTTCACGAAGTCGTCGGCGGTGAACACGGCGAACATCGCGTCCTTGAGCTTGTAGCCGCCCGCGACGAAGCCATCGACCTGGGTCTTGATCACGTCGGCGGGGACCGCCTGGAGCGTGTCGACGATGTCGCCCTTGCCCAGGGCGAAGTTCCAGCTGCGCGCGATCGCGCAGGTCGCGACGTCCTTGTCGGCGGCCATCGCCGCGCCGAGGCCGGCCATGTCGGCGGCGGGCACGTTGTAGCGCCACGCGGTGGTCTGGCCCGCGGGCAGCCAGTCGGTCATCGCCGCGGTCGGGTTGCCATCGGTGGGCAGCTTCACCTGGATGCTGTTCTGGTACTGGCCGTTCGCGTCGAAGTTCGCGAACAGCGGCGCGATGTGGTTCATCGTCGCGTGGCAGTTGGCGCAGACCACGGCCTTCGCGTCGAGGAAGTCGACGCTGCCGCCGTTGGCGAGGCCCGAGATGCTCGTGAACTCCCAGGGCGCGGTGTAGAGCGCCTGACCGCCGACGTCCTTGCCGTCGGAGATCTCGATCGGGAAGCGGGCGCAGTCGAAGACCTCCTGGACCCAGCGCACCCGGCGGAACGCCATGTTCGAGTAGAACTGCGCCATCGCGCCCGGGTGGGTGAGCAGGCCGACCGTCGCCGGTGCGCCGTTGGTGCAGTCACCGGCGGTGAACGTGCCGGCGGCGCCGTCGTAGCTCGGGCAGGTGCCGGAGGTCGCGGTGAACAGCTCGGTGTACGGCCGGTTCTCGACGGTGACCTGGGCCGCGAAGTACGCCGCCTGATCGAAGGTCGCGGTGCCGCCCAGCTTGAGCGTGTCCTTCCAGAAGCTCACCATCTGGCGGGCGAAGCGCGGGTCGTCGAGGTAGCTGCGGATCAGCGCCTCGTAGACCTGCTTCTGCGCCGCCGGCGAGCCCGCGTTCTGCACCGACTTGATCTCGGCCAGGGTGGGCAGCTCGCCGGTGAGGCGGAGCGCGGCGGTGCGCAGCGCCGCGTTGTAGTCGACCTCGCGCTCGCCGAGGCGCTGGTCCCACTCGTCGCCCGAGCCGGAGCCCGAGCCCGAACCGGAACCCGATCCCGAGCCGGAGCCCGAGCCGTCACCGAGGCCGCCATCCGACCCGCAGGCCGGGGCGACGACGGCAAGCGCGAGCGCCAGCGCCGAGCCGATCGTCGTCATGTGCTTGTTCCGGGTCATCACTGGATCTCCTGGTTGATCCACATCAACATCTGCGACTCGTAGGCGGCGTACGAACCCTGGTTGCCGCCGAACTTGAACGGGTGGGTCAGGCCCTTGCTGGGGTCGACGGTGACGAGGATGCCGCTGTCGGCCGGCGTCGCCTTGACGACGCGCGAGAGGATCTGGCCGCAGGCCGCGGCCTGCGCGGTGGCCGAGAGGTCGTTGATCTTGGACATGTCGGTCGCCGAGGTCGCGCCGGCGTTGCCGCCCGCGTGGCAACCGGCGCAGTTGGCCGCGAGCACCGGCTGCGCGAACTGCGTGAAGGCCGCGACCGACTTGCAGCCGCCGCCGGTGATGCCGCCGCCGCCGGTGGTCGACCCGCCGGTCGCCTTGGCGGCGACCAGGAAGTGCAGCGACAGCTTGGTGGTCGGCGCGACGTCGACGAACACCGCGGTGCCGCCGCCGATCGAGCTGGCCTCGTTGGCCGCGACGGTCAGGTCGATGTCGGCGAAGCGATCGACCGGGTCGGGCGACGCGACGTTCTGCGCGTCCCAGGTCACGAACAGCGGGTGGACGACGTGGATCGCGTCGGTCGAGGCGTGGACGGTGATCTCGTTGAGGTAGATGCCGACCGAGAGCTGCTGCATGCGGAAGGTGATGGTCGCGCCGGGCAGCCCGATCCCGGTCAGGTCGACGGTGTTCACGCCGGGCTGCGGCTGGAACGCCTGGGTCTCGACGGTGGTCGTGGGCCCGCCCGCGGCGACCTTCTCCAGGTTGATCCAGTCGAGGACGCCGGCGGACTGCTCGGCGGTGAACGCCGGGCCCGAGTGCGCGCCCTTGGTGAGGAGCTTCGACGAGGTCGGGGTGTCGAGGTTGACCAGGCCCGGCCACGCGAGGAGGTGGGTCCGCATGTCGGGCATCGGCGCCATGAAGTCGATGTTCGCCATGCTGGTGTGGCAGCCACCGCAGGTCGGCCCGAGGATCGGGGTCACGGTCTGGTCGAACGCGTTCTTGGCGGCGATCTCCTCGGGGGTGAGCACGTCGTCGCCATTGGCGCCGTTCGTGATCTCGCCCATGCAGCCGGTGGCGAGCACCAGCGCGAACGCGGTGGCCGCGACGAGGCGGACCATCCGCAGGTGGAGGTACAACGTGTTCAGCATGTCCCGCCGAGACTTCGGCAGAGAGCTGGGCTTGGACCCGAACGGCATGCTGGGTACTTCAGCAAGGCATGTGCCGTTACGGATCCGGGGATCGCCGGTGCCTAAGTAGCCGGACCCTATGGAGAGAGTCCGGGGGTGGGGAACGCGAGACATCCGGGGCATGAGGCCCCGCCCCCCACCGGGGACAACTGGCTCCAGCGCGAGCCCCCGGCCAGACCGCCGGAAATCACAGGTGGTTTACCGAGCTGGCGGGTCGGCGACGCGCAGCTGCGGGACTCCTGCGGGCACGAGCACGGTCGGCGGCGCGTCGCGGTAGGCGGTGGACGGGGCCTCGGGGTCGGGGATGGGCGTGAGCTCGCCCAGGACCTCGACCCGATCGCCGGCGGCCAGGGTCACGACGGCGACGCGGTGCGCGGGCACCGCCGCGTACTCACCGCCGGCGGCGCCGTGCGGATCGAGGGCCTCGAGGTAGGCGAGGACCGCGGGGGCGTCGGCCTCGATGCGGCTCGCGCCGCGCGGATCGAGGACGCACGCACCCGGCGGGATCCGGACCCGTTCGCCCGAGTCGAGCGCGATGTCGAAGCCGAGCGCCGCGGCGTCGCGCAGCATCGGGTCGCTGCGCCACCGCATCTCGATCCCGTACGCCACCGCGCGCCGCCCGGTGAACGGATCGGCGGCGACGGCGCTGCGCGCGACGACGGTTCCGAGGCGTCCGCGGTCGCGCGGCGCGGGGAGCGCGAGCGCCGGGCGCGGCCGGAGCTGGTGCCGGCGGCGGCGGCGCCAGTCGATCAGGGCGCGGATGCCGAACCACACGCCGAAGAGGACGATCGCCGCGATCGCGAACACCACCAGCCCCTCGGCGCTGCCGGCGCCGCACGATCCGCAATCGGCGAGCGCGGTGCCGCCGCCGCCGGTGACGCCGGCGCGACTTGCCTGGAGCGCGCGCGTGCGCAGCGACGGTGGGCCCCAGGTCGCCGCCACCAGCGCCTCGTGGCCGTCGGTCGTCGCGAGCGAACGGGATGGGCCGTGGCCGTGAGGGCACGGCGCGCCGATCGGCAGCGCGGTGCGGCACGCGAGGCAGATCGCGCCGCGCGCGGGCCAGCGGGTGGGCATGGGGAGATCGTGACCACGCGGGGGCCGGCCCGCCAGCGCGTGCACCGAAGTTTCCACATTGCGGCGCGGGGGCGCCCGTCGCGCGGCGCCGCGTGGTTACGTAGAGCGACGATGTCGCGCGCGCCCGAGTCGATCGACCTGCGCCCGGAGGCGTCGGCGGTCGGCATCGGCATCCCCGAGGCGCCGCGCGCCGGGCTCGCGAGCTGGCTGCCGGGCATCTGGATGCTGCGCCACTACCGGCGCGGCTGGCTCGGGGCGGATCTGATCGCCGGCCTGGTGCTGACCGGGCTGCTGGTGCCCGCGGGCATGGGCTACGCCGAGGCCGCGGGCTTGCCGCCGGTGACCGGGCTCTACGCCACGATCATCCCGCTGGTCGCCTACGCGCTGTGCGGGCCGTCGCGGATCATGGTGCTCGGCCCCGACTCGGGGCTGGCGGCGATGATCGCCGCCGCGGTGATCGGGCCGGCGGCGGGCGATCCGGCGCGCGCGGTCGCGCTGGCCGGGACGCTCGCGATCCTGGTCGGCGCGCTGTGCATCGCGGGCGGCCTGGCGAAGCTCGGCTTCATCACCGATCTGCTCTCGAAGCCCGTCCGCGTCGGCTACATGAACGGCATCGCGCTGACCGTGTTGATCTCGCAGCTGCCCAAGCTGTGCGGCTTCTCGATCGACGCGTCCGGGGTCGGGCCGGCGGCGGCCGCGTTCGCGCGCGGCCTCGGCGACGGCCAGCTCGATCCGATCGCGCTCGCGATCGGCGGCGGTTGCCTGGTCGTGATCCTCGGGCTGCGCGCGCTGTGGCCGCGGGTGCCGGGCGTGCTGATCGCGGTCGTGCTCGCGATCGGCGCGGTGATCGCGATCGGCGATGCCGCGCACCTCCGGCTGGTGGGCGTCGTGCCGCGCGGCATCCCGGCGCCGACGATCCCGATGATCGCGCTCCACGATCTGGGGCCGCTGCTCATCGCCGCGATCGGCATCGCGCTGGTCGCGTTCGCCGACATGAGCGTGCTGTCGCGGACCTTCGCCGCGCGCAACGGCTACCGCGTCGACGCCAACCGCGAGCTCATCGCGCTCGGCCTCGCCAACCTCGCCGGTGGCTGGTTCCGCGGCTTCCCGATCACGTCGTCGGCGTCGCGGACGCCGGTGGCCGAGGCCGCGGGCTCGCGCACCCAGCTGACCGGCGTGGTCGGCGCGATCGCGATCACGACGCTCTTGCTCGCGGCGCCCGGGATCCTCGCGGATCTACCGACGACCGCGCTGGCCGCGGTCGTGATCGCGGCGGCGCTGCGGCTGTTCGATCTCGCCGCGCTGCGCACCTTCTGGCGGGTGCGGCGCGCCGACTTCGTGCTGGCGATGGTCGCGTTCCTGGCGGTCGCGGCGCTCGGCGTCTTGCCCGGCATCGCGCTCGCGGTCGCGTTCTCGCTGCTCGACTTCATCCGCCGGGCGTGGAGCCCGCACGACGCGGTGCTCGGCCGCGCCGCCGGCGTGAAGGGCTACCACGATCTGCAGCGCTACCCCGACGCGCGCCAGGTGCCGGGGCTGTTGCTGTTCCGCTGGGACGCGCCCCTGTTCTTCGCCAACGCCGACAGCTTTCGCGAGCGCGTGATCGCGCTGGTCGACGGCGCCGCCGCGCCGATCCGCTGGGTCGTGATCGCCGCCGAGCCGATCACCGACGTCGACACGACCGCGGCCGAGGCGCTGGCCGAGCTCGATCGCGAGCTGGTCGCGCGCGGCGTGGCGCTGGCGTTCGCGGAGCTGAAGGATCCGGTGAAGGATCGGCTCGCGCGCTACGGCCTGGTCGCGACGATCGGCGCACAGCGCTTCTTCCCGACGCTGGGCGTGGCGGTGAAGGCGTACGTCCACGACACCGGCGCGGCGTGGACGGACTGGGAGGGTTAGGGCGCGAGGCGCGGCAGGTAGATCGTCACGGTCGTGCCGCGGCCCGGCGCGCTGTCGATCGCGACGTGGCCCGCGGACTGCTCGACGATGCCGAGCACGGTGGGCAGGCCGAGGCCGGTGCCCCGGTCGAGCGGCTTGGTCGTGAAGAACGGCTCGAACACCTGCGCGAGCGTCGCCGGCGCCATGCCCGGCCCGTCATCGCGGATCGTCACCACCAGCCAGTCGCCCGCGGGGATCACGCCGTGCGCGTGGGGCCGGGCTGCGGCGGTCACCTGCGCCGTGAGCGCGATCGCGATCGCACCGGCGCCGGTGATCGCGTCGCGGGCGTTGCGCACGACGTTCATGAGCACGCGATCGAGCTGGCGCGCATCGACCCGCGCCAGGCACGGGGCCGTCGGCGTGGCGATCGTGAGCGCGATCCGGGGGCCGAGCGCGCGCTCGAGCAGCGGGCGAGCGCGCTCGAGCACCTCGCGCAGGTCGACGATGGTCGGCGCGAGGTCCTGGCGCCGGCCGAGCGCCAGCAGCTGGCTGTTGAGCGCGACCGCGCTGGCCAGCGCGTCCTGGGCCTCGCGCAGCAGCGCGCCGTCCCCGTCGGGAGCCTCGGCGAGCAGCTCGAGGTTGAGCTGCACGATCTGCAAGAGGTTCGCGAAGTCGTGGGCGATGCCGCCGGCGACCCGGCCGATCGCGTCGAGGCGGTCGGCCTTGGCCAGGCGCGCCGCCATCGCCCGGCGCTCGGTGATGTCGCGCGTGACCGCGACGAACCCGACGATGGCGCCGGCGCTGTCGCGCAGCGGGCGGGCGGTGCTCTCGCACCAGCGATCGCTGCCGTCCTTGTGGATGAAGCGGTGCGTGATGCGGTCGTCCTGGCCCGCGCGCAGCCGCCCGAAGCCCTCGCGTAGCGCGGCGTGGTCGTCGGGGTGGAGGAAGTCGAACGGCGACTTGCCGCAGACCTCCTCGGGCGCGTAGCCGAAGGCGTCGGTGACCGCGGGCGAGACGTACTCGTAGATCCCGGCCGGCGAGATCCGGACGATCACGTCGCGCGCCGACTCCGCGAACACGCGGAACTGGCGCTCGCTGGTGCGCAGCGCGGCAAGGGCCTCGCGCGCCTCGGAGACATCGGTGATCACGCCGTTGATCCGGACGTGCCCGCCAGCGTCGGTGAACACGGTGCCATGGCCCTCGACGAAGGCGTAGCTGTCGTCCGCGCGGCGGATGCGATAGGCGATCGACATCCCCGCGTCCGGACTCGCCGCGGCGGCCGGCACGAACTCGGTGAGGAGGTGACGATCGTCGGGGTGGACGCGATCGAGCCACCACGCGAACGTGTGCGCGTCTTCCGACCGCGCGATGCCGAGCTGGGCGAGCAGCGGGCCGACCCAGCGGATCTCACCGCTGGCGCGATCGAGCTCGTACCACAGCGACCGCCCGACCGCGGTCAGCCGCGCGACTCGCGGGTCCGCGAAGAGATCGTCGAGCGGGCGATCGTGGTTCGCCGATTCGTCGAGCGTCGCCGGTCGCCGCTGTCGCTCCGCGTCGGCCATCGTCCAGCCTCCACACCCCAGCGTACCGGAGGCGGGTCAGGCAACACGGGTCGCGATCGGACAGATCGATCGGCGGGTTGTCGCACGCGATGGGCGTGATCAGAGAAGTACTGATCGGCGGGGCGCGTCAGCGCCTGAGGCCGAGGTTCCCGAGCCGCGCCTGCAGCTGGCGCGAGGTGAGCGTCGAGCCGTCAGGGCTCCACCCGGGTGGGCGCAGCGCGTACTGCAGCGCGACCCCGAGCGAGGGCGCGCGGCGCATGTCGTGGGCGAGCGCGCGGAGCTCGTGGAACGCGATGCGCGCGGGGTTGTAGGTCGTGATGTTGGTGGTGAGGCCGTAGCGCACCGGCTCGCGCTCCGGCGCGAACGTGCCGAGCAGCCGATCCCAGATGATGAAGATGCCGGCGTGGTTGCGATCGAGGTACGCGACGTTCGCGCCGTGGTGCACGCGGTGGTGCGACGGCGTGTTCATGATCCACTCGAGCGGGCCGAGCGTGCGGATCGACTCGGTGTGGATCCAGAACTGGTAGAGCAGGCTCCACGCCTGGGCGGTGAAGATCATCGCGGGCGTGAACCCGACCGCGGCCAGCGGCAACCAGAAGATCGGGCCGGTGATCGGCGTCAACCACGACTGCCGCAGCGCGGTCGACAGGTTGTAGCGCTGGCTCGAGTGGTGGTTGACGTGCGCCGCCCACAGGAAGCGCACCTCGTGGCTGGCGCGGTGGAACCAGTAGTAACAGAAGTCCTCGGCGAGGAGCAGGACGAGCCAGGTCCACCACGCGTCGCCGATGTCGACGACGCGATGCTCGTAGACCCAGACCATCGCGGCGAGCGCGCCGAGCTTGGTCACCGCCGAGATCGCGACGTTGCCCAGGCCCATCGCGAGGCTGGCGACGGTGTCCTTGGGCTCGTAGCCGGCGATCGCGGGATCGCCGGCGTGGCGCCGGGCCCACACGAGCTCGAGCAGCAGCAGCGCGACGAACGCGGGGATCGAGTAGAGGACGAGGTTGGACATGCGGGCTCCTCGGGCGCGTCAGGTCGGGCGGCGTCGGGCGCGGGCGCGGGGATGGGGGCGCGGGGCGTGTGCGGGGGCGGCGGTCTCGAGGCCGAGCTCGCGGCGGGCGAGGCGCTCGAGGAACGCGAGGTGGTTCGAGTCGTCGGACTGGCCGGGCGCGAACGGCCCCAGCGCGGCGCCCTGCATCGACAGCACGATCGCGTCGACCGCGCCCTCGAAGTCGGCGGCGGGGATCGCGGCGGCCTGGGTCGGGAACAGCCGGCGCGCGATCGCGAAGATCGCGGCGCGGTGGCGCTCGAGGATCGGCGCGAGCCGCGCGGCGAGCGCGGCATCGGTGTGCGCGGCGACGTAGATCTCGAACACCGCGCGCATCGCCGGCTGGCGGAAGATGCGCCACAGCCCGGCGCACACCGGCGCGATCGGATCGGCGGCGCTGGTCAGCATCGGCGCGAGCTCGCGGGTGAAGCCGTCGA
>JAIOQA010000413.1 GCA_021413675.1 Deltaproteobacteria bacterium
TGATCCGCGCGATCGCCGTCGACGGCGCGACCCGCGTCGATATCGCGCTCGCGCCCGAGGCCCGGGTGCTCGGGCGGGTCACGACCGCCGACGGCGCGGCCGTCCCCGGCGCGCTCGTGATCGCGCGCGGCGCGCCGGACGCCGCCGATCGCACCGACGAGCCGGGCACCGCCCGCGCGGTCGCCGATCGCGACGGTCGCTACGAGCTGCGCGGCGTGGGCGCCGGATCGATCGAGCTCCGCGCCGCCGCGCCGGGCTGGATCGCGACCGCCGCGCCCGCGATCGAGCTCACCGCCGGCGCGCGCCGCACGCTCGCGCTCGAGGTCGCGCGGCCGATCGCGGTGACCGGCGCGCTGAGCGCCGCCGGGGCCCCGGTCGCGCGCACGCGGGTGCGCTGGCGCAGCCGCGGCGGCGTCGAGGTCAGCGCACTCACCGGGGCCGATGGCCGCTTCGCCCTTTCCGCGCCGCCCGGCCCCGCGCGGATCGCCGTCGATGGTCGCACCGTGATCACCGGCGGCGCGATCCCCGATGCCACCGCGGGGGCCGTCGCGATCGAGCTCGCACCCGCGAGCCAGGTGCGCGGCCGCGTCGTCGCCGGCGGCAAGCCGGTCGGCGGGGCGCTGATCGTCGCGCGCGGCCCGGGCTACGCGACCGCGACCAGCGACGCGACTGGCCAGTTCGCGCTCGCGCTCGAGTCGCCGGGGCGCTGGCAGATCGGCGCGTCGTCCGACGAGCTCGGCGCCGCGGCCCGCGCGGTCCCGATCACCGCCGAGCGCGGCCGCGATCGCGAGCTCGGCGCGATCGATCTCGCCTGGGCCGGCAGCATCGCCGGCACGGTCGTCGACGAGCGCGGCGAGCCGGTCGTGGGCGCGATGGTGCTGGCCCAGAACCTCGACGAGAACGACTTCGGGCGCAGCGTCACCGGCCCCGATGGCGGGTTCCGCTGCGACAAGCTCTCGGGCGGCGACGGCGGATACGAGCTGCGCGTGGTGGCGAGCGACACCAGCGACGTGCCGCTGGCGTTCGTCAGCGCCTCGCCGCGGATCGAGCTCGGTCGCGGCGATCGCCACATCACCGGCGTCGCGCTCACGGTGGTCGCGCCCCGCGCCACCGTGCGCGGCACGGTCGTCGATGTCGCCGGTCACCCGCGCGCGGACACCGCGGTCCGCGCCCTTGGCTGGGCCAGCGCGACCGCGTCCACCGACGCCGACGGCGAGTTCACGCTCGAGATCCCCGGCGCCGGGCCGTTCGAGCTGATCGCCACCGCGCGCGATGGCGCGACCGCGCGCGCCTCGAACGCCACCACGGCCGCGCCCGTGCGCATCACGCTCGCGGCCGCGGCCTCGCTGCACGTGACCGCGACTGGCTTCGCGACACCGCCCGCGATCACGCTCCGTCGCCTCGGCGGCAGCGACTTCGCCACCGGCGCCGCGCCGCTCGACGCCGGCGGCCTCGCGCCCGGCACGTATGTCGTGCAGGCATCGAGCGGCGCGATCAGCGACGTCCGCACGATCACCGTCGCCGATGGCCAGGCCGCCGAGGTCGCGCTGGCCGCGCGCGCCACCGCGCACGTCGCCGGTCGCGTCACGATCCGGCCGACCGGCACCGGCGCCGCCGGCCTCGACTGCGTCGCCGCGCCGGCGATCGGCGGCATCGCCGGGTTCGGCGACTCGGGCGCGGTCCGCACCGATGCCCAGGGCCGCTTCACGCTCGACGTGCCGGCCGGCGACAGCGAGCTGCGCTGCTGGCGCCTCGATGCGTCGACCAGCGACGTCAGCCGCCTCGTCCATGTGGAGGCTGGTGCCACCGCGGCGATCGAGCTGTCGGTGATCGCCGCCGTCGACGGCGCCAGCCTCGGCGTGTCGTTCGAGATCGCGCCCGAGGGCGCGCGCCTGACCAAGGTCCCGCGGTCGCTCGCGATGCTGCAGGTCGGCGATCTGGTCACGCGCGCCGGCGGCGTCGAGCTCGCCGGCCTGTCGCGCACCGGCCTCGGCTTCGCGGTGTTCACCGCGCGCGCGACCCCGACGGTCTGGACCGTCGTGCGCGGCGGCAAGGCGCTCGAGCTCACGATCCCGGCGCGCTGATCAGGGCGTGCGCACGCAGTCGAAGGTCAGCGGGATCATCGGGCCGTGATCGATGACCTCGAAGTCCTCGACGCGCAGCGCGGCGAGATCGCGCGGTGCGAGCAGCCCGCTCCACTTGGCGGTGGTGTGGCGATCGCTCTGCGCGGTGAGCGCGATGTTGCCGCCATCGGCGTGGTACATGCCGTACTTCTGCATCGCGCGCGCGACGACGCGGGCGCCTTCGGTGGGCAGGGACGCGATCGGATAGCTCGCGCGGAGCCGCAGGTGCACGCCGTAGGTCGGCGCGGTCGCGATGCCGGTGGTGCTGGTCCCGTGGGTCGCCGGGCGGACGTAGCCGCGCTTGACCCGGTTGTTGGGCAGGATGAAGCGGATCGCGTGATCGATGTGACCGGCGGCAACCTCGTCGGCGGTGAACAGGAGCGGTGCGATCGGGAACCCGGCGGCGTCGGCGCTGGTGCACTGATCGCCGCGACCGAGGGGCCCGTAGACCTTCGTCTCGTCCCACACCGCGAGACAGCCGCCGAAGAACGTGCCGCCGGTGATGTTCGCGCGCCACATCTCGTAGAGCTTGTGCGCCGCGGGATCGTGGACGATCAGGTGGCAGTCGCCGTCGCCGAGGCACGCGTAGCCGGTCTCGTCCTCGAGGTTGCCGCCGACCGGCACCGGCATCGCGACGTGATCGCAATCGGGCGAGTAGAAGTCGGCGGTCGGCGTGAAGGTCTGCGCGGGCGTGGTGGCGGTGGCGTCGAGCACGTCGAGCGCGAAGTCGATCTGCATGATGTCGCCGTTGCCCCAGCCGCCCTCGGTGCGCAGCGCGGCGATCATCGAGCTCGAGCTCGCCGCCGCCGGTGCGCAGGAGACGTCCTGGACGAACCAGGCACCGCTCGGGCCGTAGCGGCTGGCACCGGGCGTGGCGCAGCCGGTCGCGGCGTCACCCGCTGTGGTCGCATCGGACGCCGCCCCCGCGTCGGTGGGGCGAGCGTCATTCGACGGGGCATCGCTCGGGCGCGCATCGCGGTGGCGGCGCGCCTCGCTCGAAGCGTTCGCGTCGGGCGCGCCGCCGGGGTTGTCGCCCCCGGTGCAGGCACCGGCGAGCGGGATCGACAGGAGTGTGAGCAGCGTGGCGGTCCTCATGGCGGACAACTGACCCCGCGCGGCTCGACGGAACAACGATCGAGTCAAATGCGGCGCACCGCACCGATGCCAGCGCGCTTGCAGATCGGGAAGTCACCGGGATTCATCGAGACGCACGATCCCCTTCAGCTCGCCGCGGCGTATCAGCGCGCCCACACGCGTCACCGCCCGACGCTGACCATCGCCCGCCGATGGTGATAGCGTCCCCGGCCATGATCTCGGCCCAGCACCTCCTCGACCGCGTCCAGTCCCTCGCCCGGATCGACGAGCTCGCCGCCGACCCGACGCAGTTCACGGCCGCGCTGGCCGCCGAGCTGCCCGCCGCGGCGTCGATCGCCGAGCTCGAGGCCCGCGACGCGGCGCTCGCTCGCGGGCTCGCGCAGGTCGACGTGATGATCGCGCGCGCCACCCGGGTCGCCCTCGAGCACGCGCTCGCCGACGATCCGTCGATCGGCCCGCCCACCCGCAACGTGTTCGCGACGACGATCGTGTCCTACGCCGACGAGCTACCCCTGCTCGCCCAGCGCGCCCGCGACGTCGCCGAGCGCGGCCGCTCGCAGGACCCCGACGCCTCGACCGCGCGCGTCGTCGACACTGCGCGCGCGATGCTCGCGCTGCGCGACGCGCTCCACGGCGCGGTGTTCGCGCTGGCCCGCGACCTCGCGACCGCGGCGCTCCCCGACGCCAGCGCCCGTGCCCTCGACCGCCGCCTCGAGGAGGCGACCCGCCGCCGGTGGAGCGCGGTGCGCCGCGATCTCGAGGCGCTGATCGCCGAGCCCACGCGCCTGCTCGCCGGGCCGATGGCGGCGCGCCTGGCCGCGCTGCCCGACGAGCTCGACGAGCCCGACCGGGCGAACGAGCCGACCTTCGCCGAGATGATCGAGCTCGAGTAGCGCCCGGGCCGTTCACCCCTGGCGGGTGAACGCGGGCCATTCCCTCGCGATCCTCGTCGAGGCTACTGTTCTCGCGCGCCGGGGGGGCCTGGCGCAAAGGGAGAGGAGCCTGATGAAGGTCACCGCGCCGCCGGTCATCACGACCAAGGACCAGCTCATCTATTACCTGGGTGAGGCCTGCGTCCTCGAGCACCAGTTCATGTGCCAGTACCTGTACGCCGCCTTCTCGCTGAAGAAGGCGCCGGACGGGAGCTGCACCGCCGCGCAGTTCGAGTTCGTGCGGCGCTGGGCGTCGACGCTCTACATGATCGCGCGCCAGGAGATGGAGCACCTGTCGATCGCGAACAGCATCCTCACCGCCGTCGGTGGCGTGCCGGTCTTCTATCACCTCGAGCTGCCCACGCAGTCGGCGTGGTACCAGAGCGCGGCGCGCGCCAGCCGCAACGCCGACTCGGTGCCCGCGCCGTGCGACATGCCGTTCGTGTTCGCGCCGTTCGATCTGACCACCGTGCGGCGCTTCTGCTGCATGGAGAGCCCGGGCTTCGAGGAGGTGCCGCTGCCCGATCGCGCGCGCGTGCTCTCGTGGTGCTTCCAGAACGACGTCGGCCAGTGCCCGTGCGTCACCGCCGGGCTGTCGGCGGCCCTGACTGTCACGCCGCGCTTCACGAGCCTCGAGGCGCCGCCCGACACCGTCGAGCCCGGCACCGTCGCCGAGCTCTACGCCGCGATCGATCAGGGCCTCGCGTACCTGAACGCCACGCTCGGCCACGAGGCGCTGTTCAGCGGCCACGCCAGCGGCCAGTCGGAGATCCCGAGCGAGTACCAGCTGTTCCTGTTTCCGATCTGCGATCTCACCTCGGCGCAGTCGGCGATCCGCATGGTCATCCAGCAGGGCGAGGGCCTCGATTCGCCGCCAGGCTCCGACGCCCACTTCCAGCTGTTCTACGACATGGCGGTCGCCTACGAGCAGCTGCTCGCCGAGGATCCGGGGTTCACGCCGGCCAACCCGATCCCGCTCGACGCCGATCCGTATGCGTATTCCTCGCCGGTCACCCAGGCCGCGGTGCGGCTGTGGCAGCGCGGCTACGCGACGCTGCTCTTCATGCTCACCGGCTACTACGATCGCTACCGCCCCAAGGAGTGGAACACGTACCCCGCGCTGACCGCGGCGCTGCAGATGTCGGCGATCGCGCCACTCATGACGATGTTCTCGCGCTCGCTCGGCGAGGTGGTCGCCGCGCTGCCCGGCGCGCCGTTCGCGGCCTACGCCGGCGTCGACCTCAACATCACGCAGGAGCAGCTGCACCTGCTGGTCGATCCGACCCAGCCGCCGTACGGCGATGTGAACTTCTATCGCGGGCGGATGTACGAGCTCATCGACGACCTCGCGGCGCTCGCGGCGATGCCGGGCATGCCCGCGAACCTCGCCGACAAGGTCACGTACATCGCGCAGAACATGTTCCGCGTCGCCGGCAACATCGGCCAGATCTACACCAACGGCATCTTCCCGCCGTTCAATCCCAACATCGATCAACCCAGCTGTCCCGCGGACACTGGAGGTTGCGAGTGACCACGCCCGCATCGCTCACCCCGCCCGTGTCGATCCTCACGATGCTCGAGGTCGACTACGAGGGCTACTTCATGTGCCGGCTCGCGACCGATCCCGATCCGACCAACGAGGATCGCGGCATGAGCGGATACACCATGGCGCTGTCGAACGAGGACACGCTCGATCAGGTGATCCGCCTGCAGGTCACGCCCGCGTTCCTGGCGAAGAACGCGCGACCGCCGCTGCTCGACATGGACGCGCCGATCGGCGTGAACGTGACCGACGTGCGGTTCGAGGGCCAGCCGTTCGCGCCGGGCCGGGTCGCGCTGGTCGGCGCCAAGGTCTACCTCGATGGCAACGATCCGCCGATGAAGGGCCCGATCTTCGACAGCCGCAACAACATCACCGGCTCCGACGACACGATGTCGTTCGTGGTCGCGCCCTACAACCTGCGCATCCAGAACGACGCGACCGGCGTGCGGCTGACCGCGAGCGACTACCTGGATCCGAACGACCCGTCGATCCAGCTCTGGCAGATCCTCGACCCGTCCGCGTACCAGCGCCGGCTCACGGTGTGCTTCGACACCAACGACAACGAGGTCGCGCAGGCCACCGGCGTCTTCGATCAGTACGGCTACTTCCGCGACCGCCGCCGCTACCTCGAGAAGCTGATCGCCGACACGCTGGCCGAGCGCTCCTCGGCGCCGCCGTCGGAGTGGCCGGCGCTCGACGCCGCGATCCAGGGCTACCGCACGCGCATCTACCAGCTCGAGTTCTGGGGCGATCGGGTGATCTCGAAGCTCCAGTCGAAGTGCGCCTGGAACTGGGACATCAACGGACCGCAGCAGGTGGTCGGCGACCTCGGCGGCACCGTCGCGACCAGCGTGCCGTGGACCACCAAGTTCTGGTTCGGCGGCTGGGACGGCGACCTGCTGATTGGCTACATGAGAGGTTCACTGACGATGCCGTTCACGCCAAGATAACGGAGACGTGCGGACGGGCGAGGGCAAGCTCGGGGGCGGCGTGAGATCGGCGACAGCGATGCCGTCGACGATCGATCAGCGCTTCGCGATCGAGCGCGAGGTCGCCGCCGGCGGCATGGGCACGATCTTCCGCGCCCGGGACGCCCAGACCGGCCGCACCGTCGCGGTGAAGGTGATGCATCCTGACGACGGGATCGCGGTCGAGCGGTTCCGGCGCGAGGCCGCGCTGCTCGCGGAGGTCCGCCACCCCGGCGTCGTCGAGTACGTCGCGCATGGCGAGGTCGCGGGCGAGCCGTACCTCGTCATGGAGTGGCTGGCGGGCATCGATCTGGCCGAGCGGCTGGCGAGCGTGCGCGCCGACACCGCGGCGACCATGCAGATCCGCCCGAGCGATCGCAGCGAGGAGCGCCAGGTGGGCCTGCCGATCGCCGAGGTCGTGGCGCTGGCGCGGCGGCTGGCATCGGCGCTGGGCGCGGTCCATCGCGCGGGCGTGGTCCACCGCGATCTCAAGCCCAGCAACGTCTTCCTCGTCGACGGCGATCTCACTCGCGCGAAGCTCATCGACTTCGGCACCGCGCGCGAGACGATCAACAACCGGCCGCTGACCGCGAGCGGCATGCTGGTCGGCACGCCGTTCTACATGGCGCCCGAGCAGGTCAAGGGCGGCGAGCTCGGCGCGCCGGTCGATGTCTGGGCCCTGGGCTGCGTGCTCTACGAGTGCCTGACCGGCCGCTCGCCCTTCGCGGCCGCGCATCCGCTGGCCGCGCTGGCCCGGATCGTCGTCGACGAGCCGCCGTGGGTCGACGGCCTGCGCAGCGATTGCCCGCCGGCGCTGGCCAGCCTGGTCCACGCCTGCCTGACCAAGGACATCGAGGCCCGGCCCGCGCACGGCGATGCGGTCAGCGATCTGCTCAAGCACGTCGACTCGGGCGTGATCGCGGCGGCGTCGATCTCCGCGCCGATGCACGCGCGGCCGGCGCCGCGGCTCACCACCAGCGAGACCCACATCGCGTCGCTGGTGTTCGCGCGGGTCGCGAGCGCCGATGTCGATCCGGTCAGCGCGGTCGCGCGGCGCCACGGCGCGCACGTCGAGGTGCTCGCCGATCGCGCGACGCTCCTGGTCTCGACCGGCGGCATGCACGCGCCGCGCGATCTGGCCGCGCGCTCGGCGCAGCTCGCGCTCGCGATCCGCGAGGTCGCGCCCACGGCCACGCTCGTCGTGACCACCGGCCGCGAGTCCGGCGTCCGGACACCAGTCGCGGAGGTCGTCGACGCCGCGATCGGCGCGCTGGTCGGCGCCGCGCCCAGCGAGATCCTCCTCGACAAGCTGACCGCGGGCCTGCTCGACGGCCGGTTCGAGGTCGTCACGAGTGGCGACCGCCGCGTGCTGGTGCGCGAGCGAGCCGCCGAGAGCGCGCGCACGCTGCTCGGCAAGCCCAGCCGCTGGGTCGGGCGCCGGCGCGAGCTGACCACGCTGACCGCGGTGTTCGACGAGTGCGTCGACGACAGCGTCGCGCGCGCGGTGCTGGTCACCGGCGGCCCCGGCCTCGGCAAGTCGCGGCTGCGCCACGAGCTGGTGCGCACGCTGGTCGGTCGCGGCGCGCTGGTCGTGCACGGGCAGGGCGATGCGTTCAGCGCCGGCTCGCCGTTCCTGATGCTCGCGCCGGCGATCCGCCGCGCCGCGGGCGTGACCGACGGCGACGCCGTCGAGGTCCGCCGCCGGGTGTTCCGCGACTGGCTCGCCCGCGTGATCCCCGCCGAACGCCTGCGCCGGGTCGCGACCTTCCTCGGCGAGCTCGCGGGCGTGCCGGTCGCCGATGACGAGGAGGCGCTGCGCGCGGCCAAGGCCGATCCGATGCTGCTCGGCGAGCTGATGCGCGGCGCGTTCGAGGAGTGGCTGCGCGCCGAGTGCGCGCGGCGGCCGGTGCTGCTCGTGCTCGAGGACCTGCACTGGGGCGATCTGCCGTCGGTGACCTACCTCGATGCGGCGCTGCGCGCGCTCGCCGATCAGCCGCTGATGGTGCTCGCGTTCGCGCGCCCCGAGATCACGACGGCGTTCCCCCACCTCTGGGAGAGCCGCAACCCGCAGGAGATCCGGCTCGCCGGGCTGCCGGCCAAGGCCTGCGCCGAGCTCATCGTCGATGCGCTCGGCGAGCGCGCCACGCCCGCGATCGTCGATCAGATCGTCGCGCGCGCCGAGGGCAATGCCTTCTATCTCGAGGAGCTGATCCGCGCGGTCGCCGAGGGCGATGGCGAGGCGCTGCCGGTATCGGTGATCGGCATGGTCCAGGCCCGCCTGGCCAGCTTCGACCTCGACGCGCGGCGGCTCCTGCGCGCCGGCGCGGTGTTCGGCGAGGTGTTCTGGGAGGGCGGCGTGCGCGCGCTGCTCGGCGACGACGCCGGCGCGTTCGACACCCGCGAGTGGCTGAACGATCTCGTGCGGCGCGAGGTCGTGACCGCGCACCCGACCTCGCGCGTGCTCAGCGATCGCGAGTACAAGTTCCGCCACGCGCTGGTCCGCGACGCCGCCTACGACATGCTGACCGCCGACGATCGCGTCCTGGGCCACCGCCTCGCCGGCGTCTGGCTCGAGGCGGTCGGCGGCACCGATCCGCTGGTGCTCGCCGGGCACTTCGAGCGCGGCGACGATCGCGAGCGCGCGGTCTACTGGTTCGTGTGCGCCGCCGAGGAGGCCCTCGAGAGCAACGACCTCGTCGCGGTCGGCGAGCGCGGCGCGCGCGCGGTCGCCGCCGGCGCCTCGGGCGCGGTGCTCGGTGCGGTCCGCACGATGCAATCGATCGCGGCCTACTGGCGCAGCGCCTATGCCGAGGCCCGCGACTTCGGGCGCGAGGCCCTGCCGCTCGTCGAAGCGGGCTCGGCGGACTGGTTCCGCGCCACCGGCAGCGCGCTGGTCGGCTGCGCGCGCCTCGCCGACTACGAGGGTGTCGATCAGCTGTTCGAGCCCGCGCTCGCGATGGTCGCGTTGCCCGGCGCCGAGTCCGCGCAGCTCATCTGCCTGTGCCGCGGCGCGTTCCAGCTGATCTTCAACGGCCGCTTCGCGCGCGCCGACCAGGTGCTCGCGCGCATCGCCGAGCTCGCCGAGATCGACGGCAACCGCATCGACGCCCTCACCCGCGCCCAGGTCGAGCACGTGCAGGGGGTGCGCGCCGCTCACATCGGCGACGTCGGCACGTTCCTGCGCCACCTCGAGGCCGCCGTCGCCGCGTTCGAGCGCGCCGGCGATGTCCGCAACGTCTCCCTCGAGCGCACGACCGTCGCGTGGTGCCAGGCCGAGCTCGGCGACAGCGCGCGCGCCGAGCAGCTGTGCCGCGCCAACCTCGACGCGTGCCGCGCCCTCCGCGCCCAGCAGGCCGTCACCTACGCCCGCGTCAACCTCGGCTTCATCCTCAACCTGCGCCCGGGTCTGCTCGCCGAGGCCGAAGCCGAGCTCCGCGGCGCCATCGACGAATGCCGCGCCGTCGGCAACCTGCGCCTCGAGGGCTGGGCCACCGCGCACCTCGCCGCCACCGCGCGCCTCGCCGGCGATCACGCGGCATCGCATGATCATGCCTCGAGGGCCGCGACCCTCCTCGCGACTTCGCCGGGGTTGCTCGCCTGGGCCCGCGCCTCCCAGGCGCGCGCGCTCGTGTCCCTCGGTCGCGCCTCGGAGGCCCTGCCGCTCGCGCGCGCCGCGGTCGCCACGCTCGATTCGCTCGGCGGCCTTCTCCAGGGTGAATCGCTGCCGCCCCTCGCCCTCGCCGAGGCGCTGGATGGTGCTGGCGATCGCGCGGGCGCACGCGCCGCGATCGCCGATGCGGTCGCGCGCCTCGATCGCCGCACCGCGCGACTCGATCCGCGGTGGCATGCGTCGTTCCGCGCCCTGCCGGACAACGTCGCGACCGTCGCGCTCGCCGCGTCGCTGGCGTAGCGAAGGGCTTCTTCGCGGCGCCATGCACGCGCTATCGTCGAGCGATGAAGACTGGTGGATGCGCATGCGGCGCCGTCAGGTATGAGGTCACCCAGGAGCTGACCCAGGTCACGTTCTGCCACTGCTCCAAGTGCCGTCGCTGGCACGGACACGTCGGCGCCTACGCGGCCGTCGACCGCCCAGGATTCGCGATCACCGAGGGCCGCGGGCTCAAGTGGTGGGCGCTGTCATCGATCGTGCGGCGCGGCTTCTGCGGCGAGTGCGGCTCGAGCCTGTTCTGGGACGAGGATGGCGCCGAGAAGATGGGCATCTCCGCCGGCACCCTCGACGCTCCGACCGGCCTCACACCCAAGGCGCACATCTACCTCGGCAGCAAGGGCGACTACTACGAGGTGCCGGAGGATGGATTGATCCGGCGGCAGGAGTTCAAGACGTGAGCCGTGCGGCGCGCGGTGTGAATCGCATCGGTGATGCGCTCAGGCGTCCTCACCCGGTTTCCAGTCCGGTGGCGCCAGCGCCAGCAGCAACGCCAGCAGCGCGCGTGCCTGTGGTGACTCGCCGTCGAACGTGCGGTCTGTGCCGGGGCCCGCGAAGATGTTGTTGCACCGGAAGCAGATGCTCAGGCGCGCGTCGTCGTCGGTGCCCGACCAGAGTCGCAGGCCGAAGATCGGCGTGTGGCAACGCATCGGCTCGGCGTCCGGCAAGGTCGCGAGCTGCGCGAGCACATCGCGCCCCTGGTCGATCGCAAGCTCGCGCCGCCACGCGACCGGGTAGCGAAATCGATCGACGTGGAAGGCGTTCGCATCAACCGCGTCGCGGTCGAGTTCATGGCCGGCGAAGCCGATGAGCTCGACGTTCGGGGAGTCAACCATCGTGCGACCACGTTACTGTCGTGTTCAGATGAACGCTAGCGAGCGAGGCCTCGAGTGAAGCCAACGCCAGGCCAGTGGAACGATGCCAAGGAGCGGTACCCAGTGGGTCTCTGGTCAGGGGCCGCGTGGTTCGCGTCGAAGCGTTCGGTGTGTTCGTTGATCTGGATTGCCCGGCCATAGGACTACTTCTGGTCACGCATTTTGAAGACGGGCCTCGCGGCTTCAATATCGGCGAGTATCCGCCTGTCGGGGCCTCGATCGACGCGGTGGTCGTCCATCACGAAGCCGCGACCATGCAGATTCGGCTCAGCACGCGCGCGTCGGACATGAAATGGGCGCGGTAGTTCTCGGCTCCGACCAGAAGGTCCAGGCCTGCGGGGAGGGATAACGGGAGTGTCCAAGAGTCACGAGAAGGACCACGAGATGTCTGCTGCTCGAAGTCTCTGGCAAGCTGTGCCGTACCGCTCGGTCGGCCCGATCGCGTTTGGAATGTCCGACGTAGAAGTCAATGACGCACTGGGCATGCCTTACACCAGACGAATCGGCGATCGAGACGGGTTCGGCTGGCTTGACTGGTATGAAGGTGTCCCGATGTCGGTGTCGTTTCGCCGAGGGAGGTGTGTCGCCGTGACGCTGTTTTCCGCGGTCATTGTCGACGACGTCGACCTCTTCGGGATGTCGGCGCGGCGCCTCCGGGATTGGGCACGGTCCAGAGCGGGCAGCCTCGACAACGAATCCTGTGGCTTCTTCTCGCGCAAGCTCGGACTCGCGATGGACGCGCCGTGGATCGATGTCGACGATGTGGAGCTGGCCGAGCTGGACGAAGATCCGGAAAGACCGGCCGAGGCTGTCACGTGCTTCTCTCAGGACTATGTCGACGATCCCATCGGGGGATGGGATCCGGCCCAGGGCGGGAAGTCATGGGCCTGAGGAGAGGGTTGCTCATCCTGGTGGGTTCGCTCGGGACTCTGGGCATGGTCGTGCCTGCTTGCGGTCCCACGAGCCGCGCCCCAAGTCCTGGGCTTGCCGGGGCGGTGCCGCCCGCCGCTCGAAACGCCACTGCGCTGCCCGCCACAAAGGGCCTCATCGAGACACTGCGGGCGGCAGGCGTTGTCTACTGGCGTCACGAGTCCTCGTGCATCGCCTGGCAGGTCGAGGGCGGGAACTCGACAGACGCGGTGGTCCTCGGGCGGGCCTGGAGCGATGAGGAGGGACGGAGATCGGTGAAGCACACGGTGGCGACCGTTGATGGCCAGGTCTATCTGTACGCGACGCTTCGTCACGTGGGCGTAGGTCCGGACCGGGGTTGGTTTGCCAGCGGCGCCGGGTTGTCGTGCCGGCGCCGCGACTCGGTGCTGATGCCGCGCTGCGCAGTGCCCACCAGTCTGACAGCTGTGGCGCGCGAGTCCGATAGCGTGCCAGTCGGTCAGCGGCAGTGCCCACCAGTCTGACAGCTGTGGCGCGCGAGTCCGATAGCGTGCCAGTCGGTCAGCGCACCGCGCGGTCGAAGTCGCCGAGGAGGAGCGGGTTCGCTGGCGTACTCTCGAGGCAGTAGATCCGGACCGGGGTTGGTTTCCGTGGCGGCGCCGGGTTGTCGTCCCGGCACCGCGTTTCCGCCGTGCCGCAACGTGACCGCGGCGGTGCTGGTCGCGTCCGGCGGCACGAATTCGCCACGCCGCGACGGCGCGAGCCGACGGCTCGCGCCAAGGGCGGTGCATGGTGGCGTCAGTTCGCGACGGGCTGTCCGATCGACACGTTGGCAAAGCGGCGCAGCCAGTACGTTCCGATGGGGAACACGGCAGCGAGGCCGGCGAGCCAGCGCGCGCGGGCCTCGCGGTAGCTCGACACGAAGTCGCGGTTGCGCAGGAGCGCCTCGAGGCGAGGCCAGAAACTGCGGGCGGCGACGCGCGGGCGCAGACTCCGGCGGGGCTCCTGACTCGATGGCTGACCCCACCAGGGCTGCCGCGCGATCGCCCGGCGCCCGAGGATCGGTACGCCGGTGCGCGCTCGCGTGGCGGCGAGCTCGTCCTCGAGGAAGGCGACGCGCTCACGCAGGATCCGGCGCACCTCGTCGGGGTCGCCCAGCTCGGGCGGGATGACGAGCTCGAGGGTGACCTCGGGTGGCATCGGGCCCGCGTCGCGGAAGAAGTGGCGCGGCCGCTGGATGGTGAGCGTTCGACGATTCAGGAGAGCCGACAGCCCGTTCACGCCCGGCCAGTGATGGACCTTCTCGACGAGGCGGTCCTTCACCGGGTTGCTCGCGGCATACACGAGCTTGTCGAGCACGTCGCTTCTCTCGACGAGACGCACCAGGCAGGGCGGTTCGCTGGACCAGAAGTTCTCCCATCGACCGCGCAGCGCGTTCATCGCCTTGGCGACGAACTTGTGGAGGTGCTCGGTGAACTCGACGATGCGACCCGCTCGATCGAGCACCACGGTGTGATGGTGGTTCGACAAGACCGACGGCAGGATCACCTCGATGCCGAAGCGCTCCGCGGCCTCCGCCAGGCAATAGAGGAAGGTCTCGTTGGTCGCGCGATCCGGCCGCAAGAGGAACTGTCGCTGCGTGCACCGCCGCGTGAGCATGTAGAACGTCCCGGGCAGTACCTGACGAGGGACCGACATGCGGGCGACGCCGTGTGCAAACCCAGGGCCACCCAGTAACATCGCGACTCGCCATCAAGGCACAACGCTTTTGTCCAGCCGGCGGACCGACGTGTCCGGGTGCCGGGCGCTGTCGGGACAATCACGGACACTGGCGCCGCTCACGCGCCAATTGCTTTCGCATCCGCCTCAACACCAACCCCGAGCGGGCTGTATACTGCGAAAGAAGTAGTTCCGGCTGCGGAGGAAATCGGCGAAAGCAGCCCATGGATCGTGGCCCACTACACCAATGCGCCTGCGGACGCGTTCCGCAACGGGATGTGGGAAGGAACCTCGTTTACCACCAACTTTGACCTTACGGCGTCAGAGACCGCTGAGACATTGTGCACACAGCTGCCGGACAAGATAATTCCAGTAATCAACAATGGCACGATAATCATTCGGGCATCATCGGGAGGAATCGTTGGGGCTCGTCGTGGCGCAGGCGGAGGTGTAGACTTGTATTCGCCAGTGCGTCTCGGCGGATCGCATTCTGGGCGCGATAGGAGTGAGTGACTGGTAGCGATCGGCTTGTAGTTCGGAGCGCTGACTGATTCGCGGACCGTGGGGGGGCGATGAGGTACTTGCAACTGTTGTCAGAGCTTGAGCAGCGAGGTTGGGTGTGGCGAGAGGATTTTCTCTACGCCCCGCATGGGTCCATGTGGTTTTTTCGGCAGGGCGCCCAATGGGAGAGTCAGCTCTCAAGAGGCGGCGGGTTTCGAGAGAGAATGGAGGGGCGCCGTGATCGGATTGTGGGGAGCCACGATGAGGGCTGGGAGTTGGTGGTTGCAGACGTCCAGTCAGTGGTCGACGCGGTTGCGGCTCTTGAGAAGTCGTGGGGAGATGCGTAGATGTTCGTAGATTCGGACTGGGCTTGGTTTTGGGGACTGGGCTTGGTTTGGGGGCTCTCCGAGCGGTTCAGTGGGTAGCCGGATCGCGCCGATGGCCGCGTAGGCCATCCATGTAGGTCCGGACCGGGGTTGGGTTCGGAAGGCGGGGTAGGTCCGGACCGGGGTTGGTTTCGGTGGGGGCGCCGGTAGATCCGGACCGGGGTTGGTTTCGGTTGCGGCGCCGGGTCAGGTCCGGACCGGGGTTGGTTTGCCAGCGGCGCCGGGTTGTCGTGCCGGCGCCGCGACTCGGTGCTGATGCCGCGCTGCGCAGTGCCCACCAGTCTGACAGCTGTGGCGCGCGAGTCCGATAGCGTGCCAGTCGGTCAGCGCGCCGATCGAGAGGACCCGCTCGGACGACCGCAGGTTCCCGTCGGGCGGCTTGCCGTGGCGCGCGAGCATCGCCTCCTCCGCCGGTCCGATGGAGTCGTTGACGAGCACGTCGGCGCCGAACGCGAACAGCGCGCCGCTCGTGTTGATCGCGGCGTGGCCAGTGTCGTCGTCGATCACGAACACGCTGCCATCGGCCTCGTGAACGAGGGCCGTCCAGGGCCGCAAGCGCGGCGCGATGCGTGCCTCGTAGAGCACGCCGGTGCGCCCGGAGAGTGGCGCGATCAGCGTCGGTCCGCTGACGACCGTGCCCACGAGGCGGACGAGCTCTCCCTCGACGTAGTCGGCGATGTTGACGCGCGGTGCGCCGAGGAGCGCGCGGTTCCGGCGCGCCTCGGGGGACATCCATCGCAAGGTCGCGGCACCGAGTGAACCGAGCGCGGCAACCGAGCTGATGACGAATCCGACATCCACCGGGCGATGATGCCTGACCTCGCCGTCCGGCAACAGGACGCGCCCGCACCTGCGTTCACGCGTGGGACGCGCTGCTTGCCAGCGCGCATGGCCGCGACCACACCGACGTCGTGCGCGCGCAACGGCGATCCTGGTAGCCGGTGGCAGAGCGCGGCGATCCCACGGCCGCCTGGATCGGATCGCGAGTTGATCGGCTAGGTGTGGGCCATGCGCAATCGCCTGCTCGCCGCCACCCTGCTCGCTGCCGCCGCGTGCGGCGGTGGTTCCTCGAGCCAGCCCGACGCCGCTGGGGCCAACCCCGACGCGCCGCCGAACACGCCCGACGGTCCGGCGGCGAAAGTCGCGCTCACGATCCACGGCAAGGGCGCCAAGCTGCTCGCGGTGCGCGAGGATGGCGGCGCGTGGCAGGCGCAGACGGTGCCCGCCGATGGCCTGGTCCACGTCGAGATCGCCAACGGTCCGTACGAGGTGGCGATGGTGTGCGATCAGCCCGACTTCTTCGACGTCGGCCTGATGCGGCTCGCACCGAGCGACGGCGTGGACGTGCAGGCCTATTGCACGCCTGACGCCACCGTCGAGGTCACGCCGCCCATCGACTCCATCACCGCGGTCGGCCCGTACGTGACGCGCACCGGATCGCCGCTGAAGGTGGTGCCGGGCACCTACGATGTCGTCTCGATCGATCGCTCGACCACGCCGCCGCGCATGGTCATCCAGCGCGACGTGGCGATCAGCGCGGCCACCACCCTCGACCTCGACTTCGCGACCGGCGTCGCGATGCGCGCGATCACCGTGACCGCGCCGGCCGAGGACCCCTTGGCGATCGACGTCTCGACCTCGCTGACCACGGCCAAGGGCGCGACCGTTCGCCTCGGGATCATCGACGAGAAGGCGTGGGTGGCGCCGGCCTCCGCGCTGGTTGCCGGTGACGTGCAGCGCGCCCGCGTCGACGTGTACCCGGCCGACCCGTCGGGCGACCGCGCCGCGTCGCGCGTGGTCGGCGCGACCGACGACAGCGTCGCGATCACGCTGCCCGCCGACTTCACCAGCGCAGCCGCCACCTGGAACAACGGACCTTCGTTCACGTGGCAGGCACCGGGCACCTGGCAGACCGTCGAGACGTACGCTGGCGATGCCGACTACCTGCACCTGTGGGACGCCTCGGTCTTCGAGGGCTGGGCGGCGGCCAAGGGCGTGCCGACAACGATCGCGACGCCGGATCTCACCTCCCTGCCTGGCTGGCAGGCGAGCTGGACCACGCCCGCGGCCACCGGTCTGAACTGGGGAGTGAGCCTTTACGCCGAGGACGCCGACCACACCCGCCGGCTGATCGGGCGCTACGCCGACTTCGGCGGCACCCAGATGCGCGCCGACAGCGCCGCGCAGCGCGACGCGCACCTGGCCGCGCTGCGCGCGCGCCGCGGCCGCTGAACTCGTCGATGCGTCCGTCTGCGGTAGCGCCGGACCGGGGTTGATGCATCGAAGCTCCCACGTGGCGCGACCGCAAAGCATGCTCGGCCGAAGTTTGCCGGCGCGTCGTGGGCGATGCGGGGCACTACAGGCAATCGAGGTTCCTGGCGTGGCAGAGGTCCGTGAACCACTTCGCTGCGTCTTCCTGGAATGCTGCGACGAGATCGGCTCCGTCCGGCGACCAGAGGTTCCCGCAGCTGTACCAGAGCGCGAGCGTCGTCCTGGTGGAGGTGCCCTCGTCGGCAATCAGCCGCAGGTCCGTGCCAGCGGACTTGCAGGCGTAGACCCCGCATCCCCAGGAACGCCGATCCATCAGGTGTTCAACGATCGCCGCTGCGTCCCTACCGCGAATTGCTTCGCGCTTGCGGGGCTCGCGAGTGGAGATCTCGATGGTCCAGACCGCTCGCGGGTGTGCGGTTGCCAGCGCAGCGATCTTCGCCGGCACTTCGCCGAGGCACTCGTCCGGCGTCGGCGGTGTGGGGGGCGTTGGGGCCGGCTGCGGGAAGGGTTGAGGATCGGAAAGCGCCGGGGCGGGCAGCTTCTTGAGAGGCTCCTTGCATGCAGCGATCGAGATGACGCCGACGCCGAGCACCGTCAGTCTCATGGCCCGTGAACGCATATCATGCCTGGCGGTGGATCCGGCCCGAGGTTGGGGTCCCACCGCCGCAGTCGTGCCGTGGAAGCGCGTCGTTCGTGGACATGTGCTATCCGAAAGCGTCATGCGAACAGGTAGCCGCATGTGGATTCGTGAGGAGATCGCGGCGGCTGTCTCGACCTTGGGCGCGCGCGCCATGGAGCTCGCAGATGACGCGGCGCTCGCCGTCGAGCGCCGGGCCGAGCTCGACTTCGCCACGCCCGGGCATCGGCCGCTCTGGGAGCGACTCTTGAACGTGGAGAGCATCCACGATGCGAATGCCTGGCGATGCATCGAGGCTCTGGTACTCGGGCCTGCAACGCTGCTCGTGCGCGATGCCCAGGGGCTCTGTGCCGTTCGGTTCGAGCGCGGACCAGATCTGGTCGCTGCGATCGGAGAGTGCTCTGGGTTCACGTTCTACGTACTCGACGACGCGAATCACTTCTTGCTGGCGTTCAACGACCACGACGTCCTCATCGGGTGCGGCGCCGCGGCCGAGTGGGTCGGGAGACTCCGTTCGAGGGAAGTGTGAGCGCTCCGGCTCGCGCACATTGAACGCCTCGCTGGCGTTCGAAGTACAGTCTCCTCAATGAGCATGCAGGCAAGCCGCGGTGTGGCCGCGCTGTTCGTGATCGGTGCAGCCTGCGGGTCGAAGCGCGAGCCCGCCCCAGCGAGCGGAACCGCCGCTGCAACTCCGATCGATGCGCCGGGCGCGAGCGCGCCGGTCGCGTACGACGCCGCGCCGGTCGCGGTCGTGCCCGATGCGCCGGCCGCGGTCGATGCGCCGCACCCGGGCGCGGACCTGGGCATGGCGCCGATGCCGGCGATCAAGACGGTGCCGCCGTTCGGATGCATCGCGCAGTCCTACGCGTCGGGCCTGGCGGCGTGTGTGGCCGGTCAGCGCGGGCACAACCTCGGCGCGCCGAGCAGCATCGACCTGGTGTTCGTCTCGACGGGCCCGAACGCCGCGGTCGCGGATTCGATCTCGCTGCTCGAGACGACGAGCGAGACCGACGTCGGCCCCGACGAGCTGCCGACGGAGGTCTCGGACGAGGTCGCGAAGCGGCTGCAGGGCTTCGTCCCGCTCACCGAGTCCGGCGTCATCAAGAGCACCTTCACCGGCGGCAAGCTGGTCATGAGCCCCGCGCTCAAGGTCAAGGGCTGGACGATCGCGCTGAAGAGCCACCGCGGCGACGAGCGCGAGGGCGCGCCGAGCTTCCGCACGGAGCTGACCATCCGGCGTCCGGGCAAGCCGACCGAGGTGCTCGACGACGACAGCAAGACGACGGCCTCGATCGAGGCGCACATCTACGACCTCGGTGACGTCGTGATCGTCGCGCAGATCTACGACATCGCCGACGAGGGCACCTCGGGCACGGTCGGCGAGGCCTGGCGCTGCACCGCGACGGCCTGCGCCACGATCGAGTGAGCGAGCCCGGCGCTACAGGTCGATCAACATCTCGAGGTGCGGGATGTCGTCCTCGAGGTAGTCGTCCGATGCCCGGACAAAGCCAAAGCCGCCGTAGAAGCGCTCGAGGTACTTCTGCGCGCCGATCCGCAGGGGCCGCGCGCCATACGCCGCGCGTGCGCGCGCCAGGCCCTCGGCGACCAGCACGCGGCCGATGCCGGTACGCCGGACCTCGGGCGCCGTCACGATGCGCCCGAGGCTGGGCTCGTCGTACTTCACGCCTGGCGGCAGCACGCGCAGGTACGCGTGCACACCGCTCGTATCGCCGGTCCACAGGTGATGCGAGGCCTGATCGTAGCCATCGGCATCGAGGTACGGGCAGGTCTGCTCGACGACGAACACCCGCTGCCGCACGATCACGATCGCGTACAGCTCGTCGACGGTGAGCCGCGCCCACGGCTCGTAGCGCCACGCGATCGGTGCCTTCACGTCTTCCACCGCGCGAACATACACGCGCGCGTCGCCGGTTCGAGCGATCGCGCAGGATCTGGCGCGTCCCGGCAATGTCCAGCCGACCTCGATCGCGGCGCGGCGTCGCCAGCCCACCCTCGTACCCTCCACCGATGTCCGCGTTCGACAAGAAGCCCGACGACTACGACGTGCCGAGCGCGTTCGCCAGCGATGGCCTCGGTCTCCCCGATCCGTTCCACATCCCGGGCACCGACTGGGGCGTGCAGCCGCAGTTCACGCCGTGGATGGACGACCCGAGCCCGTACACGCCGCCGGCCCCGGAGCCGCAGGTGCCCGGCGGCGATCCGCCCTCACCACCGGAGTGGTGGAAGCCGCAGACCCCCGGCCCCGTGCCCGAGAACCCGTTCACGCCCGAGGCCCAGCAGAAGATCAAGGACAAGCACAAGGCCGACGACGACGCGCGCCGCCAGCGCGAGCAGCTGATGAAGGAGCTCGAGGACATGGCCAAGCAGAAGTCGCCCGACGAGAAGGGCGACTTCCCGATCCCCTCGGGCGACACCGGCAACGCGTAGCGCTGCCGCCCCTGCGGCAGCCCTCAGCGCGTCAGGAAGATCGGATTCGTCACGCCGAACGGGATGCGGTCGGGGTGCACCGGCTCCATCGGCTGCGAGCCATACGCCGCCACGATCACATAGCTGCCGGAGGTCGCGACCGCTGCGGGGATGGTCTTGTGCCAGCGGATCGTGGGATTGGTGCCATCCGCGTCCGACGGCGAGATCGGGATCGTGCTCACCGTCGCGCCATCGACGATCACCTCGAGCGTCGTGACATCGATCCACGGCGCGGCCTGCACCTCGACATCGACGGTTGCGCTGGCGCCGACGCCAGTCGCCGTGTCGCCGGGCCCCACATTCCCGACCTTCGCGGTGACATAGACACCGCCCGAGACCGTCGCGTGGCCGGCCGACAGCTCGTCGCGAACCTTGTTGCCCGTCACCTGGCGCGGGTCATCGGTGCCGACCGAGATGCACGTGCGCGGGTAGCCGACCGGGGAGTGCGAGATGCCGTGGCTGTCCGACGAGCCGACCGCGAACACCTTGCGGCCGTGCGAGAGGAACCCGAGCCAGTCCTTGACCGTGCCGTTGCGGTTCGCCATCCACGTCGAGTCGTTGAAGACCTCGACCAGCTTGAAGCTCTCGTCCCAGTCGCTCGGGCTCTCGACCGCGCCGGTCGCCGGGTCGTAGCCGACATAGTTGAAGTAGTTCGTGTCGCCGCGCGGGTGGTTGATGATGATCGCCGGCGCCTCGGGCCGGGCGCGCACCTGCTCGAACACGGTCTTGGGCGACAGCGTCACCAGCTCGTCGCTGGGCGAGGCCGCGGTCGCGAAGGTCTGCCACTGCGGCGCGCCGGCGTTGGGCTTGGTCGCATCGGGCTCGAGCGGGAACACGCCCATGTGGCCCCAGAGCTGGAAGCTGGTCATCTCGATCGACGCGATCGGATACGCCCACTTCTCGACGCCGAGCGCGGCGATCTCGGCGCCGAAGCCGGCGACGAACTCGTGATCGGTGCGGACCGGCAGCTCGAGGCCATCGGCGACCGCGCTCGCGAGCTTGCGCAGCGAGTCGTCGCCCGAGTCGTTGGAGCGGATCGTGTGGATGTGGAAGTCGCCGCACTGGATGCCGGTGGTGTCGACCACGCGGTGCAGGGTCGCGGTCGCCTGCGTGGTGACGCCGGCGGTGACGGTGACGTTCTCGTCGACGAGGTCGTACTCGTATCCGCGCGACACCACGAGGCGCCAGGTGCCGGGCTGGACCGGCAGCGTGATGTCGCCGGTGGCGGGGAACTCGATGTGCACGCGGCCCGCGCTGAGCTCGGCCTCGCCGTAGTTGCCGGGCACGCGCGGCGCGCTCTGGCCGACGGGGAACAGCTGCACGCGCGCCGGGACCGCGCAGGCGCCGGCCTCGGTGATCGTCACGTGGACCGCGCCGTTCGCGGGCAGATCCACGTCCGCGGTGGTCGCGTCCGCGGTGACATCCTGCTCGACGATCGCATCGCCAGCCTTGAAGGTCGTGATGTGGAACGCACCCGCAGGGACGTGCAGCGCGTAGTGGCCGCTGGCGTCCGAGGTCGCGCGCGTGAGGTACGTGCCGTCGGCGAGCGTGGCGTGGACCCGCACGCCCGGCGCGGCGACGCCGGCGCGGGTGACGGTGCCGGTGATCTCGCGCAGCGTCTCGCCCTGGTCGCGCGCGATCGCGGCATTCAAGCCGTCGAGGCCAGGGCCGCCGATCACGATGTGCGCGTGGTGGTGATCGGTGGTGGTGCACGCCGGGATCGCGAACGAGTGCGTGAAGCCCGAGACGAAGCCCGAGGCGCTCACGCCCGAGCCGAGCAGGTTGTCAGGGCTCGAGTACGCCCAGCTCGCGCCGATGTCGTCGACCTCGGCGAGGTACGCGTCGTCGGCGAGCTGATCGGTGAAGCCCTTCTTCGGCACGAACGACGGCGTGCGCTGCGTGTACATGAAGCCGTGCATGACCGCGCCCGACGAGGCGTCCTTCACGCGGCTCGACGCGTAGTGGAAGTAGACGTCGATCGCCTCGGCGCCCGGCTCGAGCACGTAGTCGATCGCGCCCGGCATGTCGGTGAAGGCGTCGCGGAAGATGCCGTTGGTGATCGCGTCGAAGAACGGCAGCGCCCCGAACTTGCCCGAGGCGCGGACCACCGCGGCCTTGCCGTCGGAGCCATCGTTGATGACGGTCACGTGCTCGGTGACGATCGTCGAGCGACCGGTGAGCACGAACAGCTCGCCGAAGTTCGCGGGCTGCACCATCTTGCCGCCCGACATGAGCGACATGCCGACCGGGCGACCGCCCCACGGATCGTAGAGATCGGAGTTGCCGACGTCCTCGATCACCACCGCGACCTTGTCGTTGGCGAGGACGTAGTCGCCGGGCGCCCACGTGATGAGCGCGCCGGGCACGACCGGCAGATCGCCGGCCTTCAAGCGTCCCGCGCGGGCCTCGGTCGGGCCGGCGCCGAGCGGGTTCGCGTGTCCCGTGGTCGACCCGAGGGCCGGTGCCGGGGGCGGTGACGCGCAGGTGGGACCCGCGTCAGGTGTGGAGCTGCCACCGCCGCCACAGGCGATGATCGTCGACGACAACGCGAGCGCGATCGCGCTCCCCCGGATTCGCATGGGCGCGAGCGTAACGACCGTGCTTCACCACTGCAACGAGAACGCGATAATGACGTGATATCAGTTGCACATGCCATTGCAGTCGGTGTGTGTGTTCCTGGCGTCGGCAGCCGGAAAGCGGCCCGAGTCTCTCGCGGCCGCGCGCGCGGCGGGCGCGGCGATCGCGGCCCGCAAGCTCGCGCTGGTCTACGGCGGCGCCGCGGTCGGCACGATGGGCGCGCTCGCCGACGCGGCGGTCGCGGCCGGCGGTCACACCGTCGGGGTCATCCCGGTCGGGATGGTCGATCGCGAGCTCGCCCACAAGGGCCTCTCGGAGCTGCACGTCGTCGCCGACATGCACGCGCGCAAGGCGCTGATGTTCGCGCGCGCCGATGGCTTCCTGGTGCTGCCCGGCGGCTACGGCACGCTCGAGGAGATCTTCGAGGTGCTGACCGGCGTGTACATCGGGTTGCACGCCAAGCCGGTCGCGTTCGTCGACATCGCCGGCTACTACGCGCCGCTCGCCGCCTTCCTCGACCACGCCGTCGCCGAGGGCCTCATCCGTCCGCAGGCGCGCGCGGTCGCGCGCTTCCATGGATCGATCGACGCGGCGCTCGATGATCTCGCGGCCCGCGTCGACGGGTAGCGCTGGCAGGATCTAGCAGCGGCGCGGCACCTCACCCTCACGCCCTGCGGCGCCTCACGGCGCAATCCACGCCCGCCGCGTCGCGGATGGGCGTGCCGTATGCATATTGTCCGCGCCATGCCGTCTGGCTTGAAGGTTGTCGTCTCCGAGCTCGCCGACAGTCCGAGCGACGCGATCGATCGCGCGATGAGCCTGGTGCCGATGGAAGTCCCCGGTCCGGGGCCGAGCGAGGTCGTGATCGCGATCGCCAGCGCCTCGGTGGGCTGGGTCGATCTGATCATGAGCAGCGGCCAGTACCAGCACATGGCGAAGCCGCCGTACACGCCCGGCCTCGAGTACGCCGGCGTGGTCACGGCGACCGGTGACCAGGTCGAGCACGTGCGGGTCGGTGATCGCGTCCTCGTCGACGGTTTCCTCGCGGGGCCGCGCTCGCTCGGCGCCTACCAGGGCTACGGCGGCTTCGCGACCCACGCGGTCGCGCCGGCCGCGGCGGTCCACCCGATCCCCGGCACGCTGTCGTTCGATCAGGCGTGCAACCTGCTCGGCAACTACGAGACCGCCTACCACTGCCTGATCGCGCGCGGGCAGATCCAGCCTGGCGAGACCGTGCTCATTCACGGTGCCTCGGGCTCGACCGGCCTGGCGATGGTCCACGTCGCCAAGCTGCGCGGCGCGACCGTGATCGCGACCGGCCGATCCGACGCAAAGCTTGCGGTGGTCAAGGCCGAGGGCGCCGACCACGTCGTGAACGTGCGCGCCGAGGACGGCGGCCAGCGGCAGTTCCGCGACGACATCAAGGCGCTGACCGGCGGCCGCGGGGTCGATGTCGTGGCCGATGGCGTCGGCGGCGACATCTCGCTCGAGAGCCTGCGCTGCGTGCGGTTCGGCGCGCGCTACCTGATCGTGGGATGGGCCTCGACGCCGGCGGTCGCGCCCGGCCGGGGCCAGCGCGGGGTGCAGGCGGCGAACACGCTGCCCACCAACCTCATCATGATGAAGGGCCTCGACGTCCTCGGTTGTCCCGCGGCGATCACGGTGCAGCACGATCCGCGCAAGCGCGTCGAGCGGTTCGCGGAGGTCTGGCGCTGGGCCGAGAACGGCCTGGTGCGGCCGCACGTCTCGCACCAGTTCGCGCTCGCCGACTTCAAGGACGCGCTGCGCGCGAAGCTGCGCGGCGACGTCATCGGCGGGTGCGTGCTGCACCCGTAGCCGCGCCAGGTCGCCGCTCAGTTGCGCAGGAACGCGCCGAGCGCGGCGATCATCGCCGGCACGTCCGCCGCCGCGCACATCTCGCGCGCGGAGTGCATCGACAGCATCGGGTTGCCGACATCCACCGTGCGCATGCCGAGCAGCGCCGCGGTGATCGGTCCGATCGTGCTGCCGCACGCGAGGTCCGAGCGGGTCACGAACCGCTGGAACGCCACGCCCGCGGCCTCGCACCAGCCGGCGAAGCGCGCGGCGCTCTCGCCATCGGTCGCGTAGCGCTGGTTGACGTTGACCTTGATGACCGGGCCGCCGCCGAAGATCGGCGCGTGGGCCGGCTCGTGCTTGTCGGCGTAGCTCGGGTGGATCGCGTGGGCCATGTCCGCCGAGACGAAGAACGAGTGGTGCGTGGCCCGGGGCAGCGCATCGACGCCGCTGCCGCCGCGGGCGTGGACCAGGCGCGCGAGGACATCGCGCAGGAACGCCGACTGCGCACCCTGCGCGCTCTGGCTGCCGCACTCCTCGTGATCGTAGAGCACGACGCCGCGGGTGTGGGCGCCGGGCGCCTCGCACGCGAGGAGCGCGGTCAGCGCGGCGTGACAGCTCGCGAGGTTGTCGAGCCGGCCGCTCATCACGTACTCGCCGCGCGCGCCGACGATCGCGGCGGGCTGTGCGTCGACGAACGCGAGGTCGAAGCCGATCGCGTCGCCGCCGCCGGGCACGAGGTTGGCCAGGCCCAGCGCGCCGCCCGACTCGAGGCCGAGCACCGGCGGCAGCTGGGTCTGCGGGTTCAGCTTGAGGCCATCCGTGTTCACGCCGCGATCGAGGTGGATCGCCAGGCTCGGCACGCGCGCGATGGGCGCGGTCGCGATCAGCGCCGGCCGGTCGGCGCCGCGCCGGAACACGCGCCCGGCGAGGATCAGATCGCGATCGAGCCAGGTGTGCAGCAGCACGCCGCCGTAGGGCTCGACGCCCGCGACGTGCTGCGACGACTTCACCGCGAACGGCTGCGGCTTGAGGCGCAGGTTGGGCGAGTCGGTGTGCGCGCCGATGAGGTGGAACCCGCCGGTCTCGGGGGCCTCGGTGCCGAGCTCGAACGCCGCGATCGTCGTGCCCGCGCGCACGACGAACACCTTGTCGCCGGCGCGCAGGGTCCACGCGTCGCCCTCGCCGAGCTCGCGGTAGCCCGCGGCCTCGAGGCGGCGGCGCACCTCGGCGACGGCGTGCCACGGCGTGAGGGAGGCGTTGAGGAAGTCGACCAGATCGGTGGCGCTCACGAGGCGTGTCTACCACGACCGCCGATCGCCGACCTCACACCAGCGTGACCGTCCCGACCGGGCCGTCGCCGACGAGCGCGCCGACCTGCGCCGCCGGCAGATCCGCCGCGCGCAGCGCCGCGACGCAGGCCGACGCCTGGTCGCGCGGGATGCACAGCAAGAGGCCGCCCGAGGTCTGGGCATCGCAGGCGATCGACAGCGCGAGCTCGCGCGGGCTCGCCACCGAGACCTCGGCGGCGACCGGGCTACCGTCGGCCCAGCGCAGGTTCGGCGCGACGAACGCCCGGTTTGCGCGCGATCCGCCGGGGATGAGGCCGGCGGCGGCGTGATCGTGTGCGCCCGGCAGGTGCGGGACCGCCTCGAGCGTGATGGTCGCGGTCAGCCCCGAGCCGCGCAGCAGGTTGCGCAGGTGCCCGAACAGGCCGAAGCCGGTGACGTCGGTGCACGCGCTCACCCCGTGGCGCCGCGCGATCGCCAGCGCGCCGCCGTTGAGCGTCGTCATCGACGTGGTCGCCGCTGCGATCTCGCTCGCCGACGCGGCCCCGGCCTTGATCGCGTTGCCGAGGATGCCGGTGCCGATCGCCTTGGTCAGGATCAGCGCCTCGCCGGCACGGGCGCCGCGGTTTGACAGCACGCGATCGAGCGCGACCTCACCCGTGACCGACAGCCCGTACTTCACCTCGGGATCGCGGACGCTGTGGCCGCCGACGATCGCGACCCCGGCCCGGGCGCAGGCCCGCGCGCCGCCGCGCAGGATCGCGTGCAGGACCTCGAGCGGCAGGGTCTCGTCGGGGAAGAACACCAGGTTGAGGGCGTGGCGGGGCTCGCCACCCATCGCGTAGACGTCGGAGATCGCGTTGGTCGCGGCGATCTCGCCGAACGCCTCGGGATCGTCGACCAGCGGCGCGATCACGTCGGCGGTGAGCACCAGGCCGCGGCCGTCGCCGAGGTCGGTGACGGCCGCATCGTCGGAGAACGCCTGGTCGACGACGATGTCGTCACGGCCGGTGCCGCGCGCGGCGGCGCCCATCTGATCGAGCACGACGGCGAGGTCGCGCAGGCGCAGCTTGGCGGCGCATCCGCCGCCGCGGACGGTCGTAGTCAAGCGGATCGGTTCGCTCATGGCGGGAGCTTACCCGGGGCGCGGGCCGCGCACGCCAAAGCGCAGCGATAGCCGAGTCCCGGACGATGCGGTTCACGCCGCCCGGGCCAGCGAGTATTGTAGGGGCATGGCCGCACCGAGCATGCTCGACGCGCTCGCCGCGGTGGTCACCTCCGCGTCGGAGCCCGTGAGCCTGTCGCGCGATGGTCGGCTGCGGCTGGTCAATCGCGCGTTCGCGCGGCTGTTCGGTCACGACGACCCGACCGAGCTCATCGGCACCCCGATCAGCGAGCTGGTGACCGGCGAGTCGTGGCGGATCCTGCGCGAGACGCCCGAGCTGGCGATCGCGCAGCTGGTCGGGCGGCGGCGCGACGCCAGCCTGTTCGACCTCGAGGTCCGGCGCTCGCTGGTCGAGATCGACGGCGAGTCGCACGTGCTCTCGTTCCTGAGCGACGTCTCGGCGCGGCTCGCGACCGAGCACGCGCTGCGCGAGCGCGAGGAGTTCTACCGGGCGATGTTCGAGGTCAACACCTCGATCAAGCTGCTCATCGATCCCGTCACCGGCGTGATCGTCGACGCCAACCCGGCCGCCGTCGACTTCTACGGCTGGTCGCTCGACGTGCTGCGCGGCATGACGATCTCGCAGATCAACACGCTGACCGGCGAGGAGGTCGCGGTCGAGATGCAGAACGCGAAGCTCCGCAAGCGGTCGAGCTTCCTGTTCCGCCACCGAACCGCCGACGGGCGGGTCCGCGACGTCGAGGTCTACAGCGGGCCGTGCCGGATCCGCGATCGCGATCTGCTGCTGTCGATCGTCCACGATGTCACCGACAAGATCGCGTTCGAGGAGGAGCTGCGCCGCGCCAACCGGCTCGACGCGATCGGCCGGCTGGCCGCGGGCATCGCCCACGACTTCAACAACGTGCTGACGGTGGTGGTCGCCTCGGCGCAGATCGCCGAGCGCCACCTCGCGGCCGGCCGCGATCCGCTGTCGTCCCTGGCCGACATCCGCCACGCCGCGCAGCGCGGCGCCGATCTGACCCGCCAGCTGCTCGCGTTCGCGCGCCAGCAGCACCTCGCGCCGGTCCTGATCGATCCGGTCGCGACGCTCGAGCGCATCGCCGCGCTCCTCCGCCGCGTGCTCGGCGACCGGATCGAGGTCGCGGCGGTGATCGGCGGGGCGCTGCCGCCGATCCGCTTCGACGCGGGCCAGCTCGAGATGGTGCTGCTCAACCTCGCGCTCAACGCGCGCGACGCGATGCCGCACGGCGGTCGCCTCGAGGTCGGCGCCGAGGTCGTCGAGCTGGGGTCGCTCACGATCACCGTCAGCGACACCGGCATCGGCATGGACGATCACACCCGCGCCCACGCGTTCGAGCCGTTCTTCACGACCAAGCCGAGCGGGCAGGGCACCGGCCTGGGGCTGTCGACGGTCTACGGCGTGATCGAGCAGAGCGGCGGCCGGCTGGCGATCGACAGCGCGCCGGGCCGCGGCACGCGCGTGCGCATCACGCTGCCGATCGCCGACAGCGAGCCAGAGCGGCCGCGCGTCGCGCCGATGCTGACCAGCCTGCCGTCGGTGAAGCGGATCCTGCTCGTCGACGATCGCCCGGACGTGCGGGCGGCGCTGCGCCGGGTGCTGCGCGACGCCGGCATCGACGTCACCGCGGTCGACGGCGGTGGGCCCGCGCTGGCGGCGCTCGAGGCCGCGAGCGGCGCGTTCGACATCGTCGTGTCCGACGTCGCGATGCCGGGCATGAGCGGCGTCGAGCTGGCGGCGGCGATCACGCGCCGCTACCCGCGCCTGCCGATCTTGCTGGTGTCGGGCGATGCCGCGGCGGGCTCCGCGCAGGGCAAGCCCGGCGTCGGCGGGTTCCTCGCCAAGCCGTTCACGCTCGAGCAGCTGTTCGCCGGGATGGCCGAGGCGATCCGGGCGCACGCCGCCGCGTCCAGCTAGTCCCCTGGAAACGGAGTCCCCGGTCAAAGTCAGGGGGCCATGATCTCCTGGGCTATGGCCCGAACCGGACGCCCCAAAGTCGAGCTGGTGATCACGGAGGATGAGCGCGCTGAGCTGGTGCGCCTGACGAAGCGCC
>JAIOQA010000061.1 GCA_021413675.1 Deltaproteobacteria bacterium
CGATCGCCTCGGGCACCGCGATCACCGAGCACTCCGCCGGCGACGCCCCCGCGTCCGGCGGCGCGACCGCGACGCCGATCACGGTCGGGCGCGGCCGGGCGGTCAGCGCCGGCGACGCCTCGGGCACCGTGCCGGGGCGCGGCTTGGGCCGCAGGTGCGTCGGCAGCGGCACCGATCGCGCGGACAGCCGCGCGCGCACCAGCTGATCCATCACCTGCTTGCTGGTGTCGTCGAGCTTGATGAAGCGGACCGCCATGCCCGGCCGCGCGTGCAGGCCGACCGCGCGCGCGCTCGAGCTCGTGACCTCGGCGTCGCCCTCGATCATCACGCCGCCGTCTGCCAGGCAGACCGCGATGTGGGCGTGGGTCCCGACCGGCAGCGGGTGCGCGGTGGGCACGAACAGCGAGCCGCGATCGGCGAACGTGCGGAAGGCCGCGACGAAGTCGTCAGCGGAGCTGCATCCCGACACCAAGAAGTACGAGCCGCCGGGCACCACCACCAGTGTAGAGAAATCCGCCGGCGCTACCAACCGCCGGTCGCAGGACAGACGTCAACCTGCGTTCACGTCGGGTTCCGCCACGCCCCGGACCGCGCCGCACCCCGCCAAGCCCGCGATCGCGCGCCGAAACCCGTCGGCACCGGGCTTGCTGTACCGCCCGGCATGAAGCGATCACCCCTCCTGCTCCTGTGTGTGCTGCCGTTCCTCCAGGGCGCCAAGGGCGACGGCTGCGCCGCCGGGTCGACCTCGGCGGCCCCCGACGTGACCGGCGCCTGGGCCATCACCTACGACGACGTGATCGGCGTGCGCGTCGCGATCGACGGCGCGGTCTACGACGCGCAGCTCGGCGCCGCTGGCGGATCGTTCACGATCGATCACCACGGCCAGCCGCTCACGTTCGATCTCGACTGCGCGCGGCCCGAGGTGCTGTGCCCGAGCGAGTCGTGGCCGGCGCAGGTGCTGATCGATCAGCGCGACATCGCGCATCAGCACCAGATGATCGTGAGCCTGCCGCAGCAGACCTGCGCCGGCACGCTGTCCGAGCCCGCGCCTGGCTCGTGTGGCGCCGGCACCGACAACCCCGAATGCGATCCGATCTGCGACGGCGACGTCGCGGTCGAGAGCGCCGAGACCTTCGGCGTGATCGGCGAGGACGGCCAGAGCTTCCGGCTCTACCTCGGCGGCTGCATCGTCACCAACGGCGTCAACTGCGCGCTGCTCGGCGCTTCGGTCGCCGACGCCGATCTGATCACGACCGGCGCGCCGGGTCAGGGCTGGCGCGCGACCGCGATGAGCAGCGGCCTCGTCACCGTCGGCTACGCGGGCGCGTGTCTATGGGCGCGCGACGGTGGCGCGGGCGCGGAGGCGGCGGTCGCCGGCGCGACGGTGACGTTCACGACCGGCTTCACCGGCGCGCGGCGCTGATCGCGAGTCCGCGCGCCGAAACGAAACAAGGCGCCCTGTGAAGGGCGCCTCGCGGTGCATCGGCCTCGCGGCCGAGCCTCATCTCACGGGATGAGGAAGTCGTGCGCGCGGACGGTCTTGCGGCCGTTCGCGTGAGCGCGCTGGGTCGCCTGGCTGATGAGCCAGCCCACGTACGCGTTGAGGCCGTCGAGCGCGTCGCCCGCGGTGTTGAAGTCAGCCGCCTTGATGAGCGCCTTGACCTTCGATGCGACCAGGAGCGACTCGGTGGGAGCCGCGGCCTTCGCCGCCTTCGCTGCCTTCTTAGCCTTCGCCATGTTCAGTTTCCTCCGATGAAGACGTCCTCTTTTACACCTGGGCTCGTCGGGCGAAAGGGCAGACGCGGTCCTTTTTGCCGATTGCGTGCGTTTTTCGGGGTGATCTCGCGAGACGAGGGGCGCGCTACTTCGACAGCCCGAGGACGAACACGTCGGGCTTGGGCAACTTGTCGTCGGGCGCGCGCGTCGATTGCAGCGGCGGCTTCACCGCGTCGAACGCGAAGCGATACACGCCGGTGATGACCGGGTTGCCGTGCGCGTCGATCGCGATCGCGCGGCCCTGATCATGATCGTGATCGCCGAAGCTCTCGGCCCACTGCACCTCGCCGGCGGCGCTGAGCTTGACCGCGAAGACGTCGCGGTTGCCCTTGCTGGCCAGCGCGGTCTTGCCGAACAGCACCGCGCCCTCGTACCAGCCGGTGACGAACAGGTTGCCGCTGGCGTCGGCGATCACGCCACCGGCGATGTCGGTGCCCTCACCGCCCCAGGTCTTGACCCACGCGAGCGTGCCGTCGGCGGTGTAGTGGGCGATGAGGACATCCAGCTGGCCGACGGCGGCGTACTGCTCGCTGCCCGCGAACAGCTTGCCCTCGAACGAGCCGGTGACCGTGACCGCGCCGGTCGCATCGACGGTGATCGTGCCGGCGACGTCGCTCAGTCGGCTGCCCAGGTTGCGCGACCACAGGTGCTTGCCGTTGCCATCGAGCTTGACGATCGCGAGGTCGGCGCCGGCGTTGCCGGTGTTCTTGAGCGGCTCGCCGCCGAAGGTCGCGGTGTCGACGAACTCCGCGAGCAGGTAGAGGTTGCCGTCGGCGTCGACCGCAACCGAGCGGATCGCGTCGTTGTACTCGCCGCCGAGCTGCTGGACCCAGCGGACCTTGCCGGTGGGCTCGAGCCGCGCGAGGATCGCGTCGCCGCCGCCCTTCGACTGGAACACGGTGTCGCCGAACTTGGCCTCGTTGATGAACGAGCCGCCGATGATCCAGCCGCCGTCCGGGGTCGCGGCGACGCAGTTCGCGCCGTCGGAGTCGATGCCGCCCGCGGTCCACAGCCACTCGGGCGAGCCGTCGGGCTTGAACGCGGCGGCGTAGAGGTCGTCGGAGTTGGCGGCCTGGCCCTTGATGCCGGCGACGTCCATCTTGTCGACGAAGTTGCCGACGACGACGACGTGGCCGTCCTTGCTGATCGCGACGCCCGAGGCGACGTCGTCACGGCCGCTGCCGAAGGTCTGGACCCAGCGCGGCGTGCCATCGGCGGCGAGCGCGGTGACGAACGCGTCCGTGCCGCCCTTGCTCTTGCGCGCGCCGAGCGCGCCGAAGGTCGCCTCGCCGTCGAAGTAACCGGCGACCGCGATCACCGCCTTGCCGTCGGCGGGGCCGTCGATCGCCGCGCCGGGCGCGACCGCGATCGCGCGCGCGACATCGGCGCCGAGGCCGCCGAGCCCGACCGCCCAGCGCGGCGCGCCGG
>JAIOQA010000327.1 GCA_021413675.1 Deltaproteobacteria bacterium
CGATTAGTCCCGTGACCGCGCGCAACGCCCTCCACTGCCTCGTGCTCGCGGCCGCGCTCGCGGCGTGCGGTAGCCCCGCGCGTCCCGCGGGCCCCAAGGACGCCCCCGGTCTGCCGCCGATCACCGCGCAGCCGGCCGCGCCCGACGACCCGATCGTCGCGCGCGTCGATGGCCGGCCGGTGTTCGGCTCGTGCGTCGCGACCCAGGCCGCCGCCCTCCACCTGGACGCGAAGGCCGCCCTCGATCAGTGTGTCGGGTTCGAGCTGCTGGCCGGCGCCGCCGCCGCCCGCGGCGCCGAGCGCGCGCCCGAGGTCCAGCGCGCCTATCGCACCGCGCTCGTCAGCCGCCTCATCGAGCGCGAGTTCAGCGCCACCCACCGACGCCCCGCCGACCTGCCGCCCGAGATGGTCGAGGCCGCGTTCGATCACTACAAGTGGCGCATGCACCGGCCGGAGTACCGCTACGCGGTCTTCGTCCGTGCCCCCCTCGAGAAGGACAAGGTCCCCCCGCCCGAGAAGGAGGCGGCCGCCCGCCAGCTCGCGTTCGAGATCTACGATCGCGTGAAGGACCGCACCGATCTGTTCCCCAGCGATCTGCGCGCGGCCGCCCACGCGGTTGCGGGCGACCGCACCGTCGAGGACAACCTGAGCCCGTACGGCACCGGCAAGGACGGCCCGGGCCACACGACCTTCACCGGGCCGCTGTTCGCGATCCCGGCCATCGGCCAGGTCGCGCCGCCAGCGCGCACGCCCTGGGGCTGGGACGTCATCCTCTGGGTCGACACGATGCCGGCGCTCGAGAGCTCGCGCGACGACGTCATCGCGTGGCTGTTCCCGGCCCTGCGCAGCCAGCTGTTCCTCGACTGGTCCAATCGCGTGGCCCAGGAGCTGCGCCTGCCGATCACCGTCGATCCCACCCCGCTCGAGGCGATCGCCGAGCCCGATACCGCGTCGCCGCCGCCCACGCCGGGGCGGCGATGACCCCGCCCGGAGCGCGCGCGTGAGCCCGTTCGGCGCGATCCTGCGCGCGGCGGTCGAGCGCATCCCGCACGCGGTCGGCGGCGCGTTCGCCGCCTCCGACGGCGAGATGGTCGACAGCGTCACCTCCGGCGACACGACCGAGTGGGCGATCCTGACCGCGCACTACGGCGTGGTGCTCGCCAACCTCGAGGCCGCGTTCGGCACCTGGCACTTCGGCGGCCCCGAGTTCGTCATGATCGAGCACGAGCGGCTGGATGTCCTCATCCATCCGGTCGTCGATGGCTACTACGCGCTGGTCGCGGTCACGCCGCCGGCGCCGCTGGCGGTCGCGCTCGCGTCGCTCAAGACCGCGGCGACCGCGCTGAAGCGAGAGATGGCGTGAGGCGGATCGCGCTCGCGATGCTCGCTCTGGTCGCGCTGCTCGCGCTCGCCGTGACGCGGGCGCGCGCCGACGACGATGACGACGACAAGCGCCCGGCCGCGCCGCGCGACGACCTCGCCGACTACGACCCGACCAGCCGCGCCTGGAACGGCCTCACGGCGTTCGTCGGCATGGCCTCGGGCGCGGGCTACGAGGTCGCGCCGGTCGCGACCCTCGAGTGGGGCGAGCTCGATCGCGACGACATCCTGATCCTCATGTACCCGCTCGAGCGGGTCGATCCCTCGCGCCTGTCCGCGTTCCTCGAGGCCGGCGGCTCGGCGCTGATCGCCGACGACTTCGGCCTCGCCAAGGACGCGATCGCGCGCCTCGGCTTCATCCGCGCCGAGGTCGGCACGCCCCAGGCGACCACGTACTGGCGCGATCGCAGCTACGCGCCGATCGCCACGACGATCGCGCCCCACGCGATCACCCAGGGCGTCGATCGGGTCGTCACCAACCACCCGGCGGTGCTGACCCACGTCGAGGGCGCGACCGCGGTCGTGTCGTTCGGCGGCGGCGAGGCGCTGATCGTCGCCGGCGAGCGCGGCTTCGGGCGGTTCGCGCTGGTCTCCGATCCGAGCATCTTCATCAACCGCATGCTGCAGTTCCCGGGCAACTTCGCGGTCGCCTCGAACCTCTTGCGCTGGCTCGGCCGCGGCCACGCCCAGCGGGTCGTGCTGGTCCGCGGCGACGTGCCGATGTACGGCGATCCGCGGCCGTTCATCGACGACGCCGGCGCCGGCTCGCTGGGCCGCGCGATGGGCGACATCAACCGCTGGCTCGAGGGCGGCAACGAGTGGCTGCTCACGCCCAGCGCGATGAAGGCCATCGCCGGCGCGCTGGCGTTCTTGCTGATCGGCGCGGCCCTGCTCGCGATGCCGGCGTGGAAGCGCGGCGCGGTCTCGGGCGAGTGGCTGCGGTTCGCGCGCCCGGCTGCCGGCGACGACATCGCCCACGCGGTGGCGCGCGCCGATCGCGGCGACAGCAACTACCGCGTCGCCGCCGCGGTGCTGCGCGACGCGGTCTCGGCGGCGATCGCGGGCGCGATCGACGTGCGCGATCCGCTCTACGCCCTCGATCGCCCGGCGTTGATCGATCGGGTCACCACCGCGTGCGGCGCCGACGCCGGCCGCGCGTTGACCATCCTCTACACCCGGTTGCGCGAGCTGCCGACCCGCGGGCAAGCGACCGCGGCCTACGGCGGCCTGCACGTGTCGCGGCACGAATTCGACCGCCTCTACGACGACGCCGCCACCCTCTATCGTACGCTCGGTCAGGAGCCACTACCGTGAAGGCCGCCCAGGGAATCGCTCGCGAACAACTCACCCAGGTCGGCGACATCGCGCGCGCGATCATCGAGGAGGTCGGCAAGGCCTTCATCGGATCGCCGGCGATCGTCGAGTCGCTCCTGACCGCGCTGGTGGCGCGCGGCCACGTCCTCATCGAGGGCTACCCGGGCGTCGCCAAGACCACGCTGGTCAAGGCGTTCTCCCACACCCTCGGCTGCCACTTCCGCCGCATCCAGTTCACGCCGGATCTCCTGCCGTCGGACATCACGGGCACGTACATCCTCGACATGCGCACGAACACGTTCGTGCTGCGCGAGGGCCCGGTCTTCACCAACGTGCTGCTCGGCGACGAGATCAACCGCGCGCCGGCCAAGACCCAGTCGGCCTTGCTCGAGGCGATGCAGGAGCACCAGGTCACGATCGAGGGCGAGACCCGCGCGCTGGCCGCGCCGTTCATCGTGCTCGCCACGCAGAACCCGATCGAGCAGGAGGGCACCTATCCCCTGCCCGAGGCGCAGGTCGATCGCTTCCTCATCAAGCTGCGCATGGGCTACCCCGAGCCCGCCGACGAGAAGCGCATGCTGCTCACCTACGATCGGCCGCCGCCGCCGGTGAAGCCGGTGGTCGGCCCCGAGGATGTCCTGCGCATGCAGGCGCTGGCGCAGGAGGTCTTCGTCGCGGAGGAGCTCTGCGACTACATCCTCGGGCTCACGACCCACACCCGCAATCACCCGCGGGTCTACCTGGGCGCCTCGCCGCGCGCGGCGCTGGCGCTCCTGCACGCGGCCAAGGCGGTCGCGCTCCTGCGCGGCCGCGACTACGTCCTGCCCGACGACGTCCGCGCGATGGCGCCGCTGGTGCTCGCGCACCGCGTGATCGTCACGCCCGACGCCGAGCTCGAGGGCGCGACCGGCGTGGCGGTGGTCGCCGAGGCGCTCGACAAGGTCGCGTTCAAGACGCCGCGGCGCTAGGCCGGGATGTTGATGAGGTCAAGGCCGTGATCCCGTCGCTGGCTGCGCGCGGCAAGCTGGTCCTGGCCAGCTCGATCATGGTGCTGCTCGTCGGCGCGCTCCACGGCCTGCCGCCGATCGTGGCGCTCGGCGGCGTGGCGCTGTCGGCGCTCGCCTCGGCGTACCTCGCGTTCTACCCGACCGCGGTGCTGCTGCGCCGCAAGAAGATCGAGCTGTCGTGGTGGGCGCCGCCCGGCGATCAGCCCGGCGGCGCGCTCGCCGCCGATCGGCCGTTCGCGCTCCACGTCGCGTTCCGCAACCACGGCGCGCGCTCGCTGCGCGTGCTGTCGACGCGCGTGCTCGCCGGCTCGGCGCTCGATGTCGAGCCGGTCGCGACCGCCACCGTGAAGGCCGGCACCCAGGTCGAGGTCGCGACCGCGGTGCGGCCGATGGCCGCCGGCTATCACGTGATCCACGGCGCGGTGCTCGTGCTCGGCGACGCGCTCGGGCTGTTCGAGGTCCAGGCCTACTTCCCCAACCCGATCGCGGTGAAGGTCTTCCCGCGGGCGCTGCCGGCGCGGGCCCGCGCGATCCGCCCGCAGGCCGGCACGCCCCACGAGCAGGTCGGCCAGCACCAGGTCCGCCGCCGCGGCCAGGCCGGCGAGCTGCGCGAGCTGCGCGATCACGCCCACGGCGATCCCTTCAAGATGATCGCGTGGAAGGCGACCGCCAAGCGCGGCCGCCTGATGGTCCGCGACCTCGAGACCGAGATCGTCGCGACCCACGCGCTGGTCGTCGACACCGGCGCGCGCATGCGCGGCGGCGCGGTCGGCCGGGCGCCGCTCGACTGGGCGCTCGACACCGCGTCGGCGATGGCGCGGGCCTCGCTCGAGCGCGGCGATCGCGTCGGGCTGGTCGCGTTCGACACCCGGCCGCACGTCGAGCTCAAGCCCGGCGCCGGCCGCCATCACTGGCTGCAGCTGGTCGATCGCCTGCTCGATGCGCAGACCGTCGTCGACGAGGATCTCACCGACATCACGCCCAGCGAGCTGGTCGCGACGGTCGCGCGCTACCTGTCGCATCAGGAGGCCTACGACACCCGGCTGCGGACCCCGCCCGCGCTCGAGGATCCGCGCTGGAACCACATCCAGGCCGGCCCCGATGGCCAGCTCTACGATCTCGGCGCGATGAACCAGATGATCACCAAGCTGCTCGAGACCATGGGCGGGCGCGCGGGCAAGACCCTCGCGCCGCCGTGGTGGTGGCAGCGGGTCCACGTCGGCGCCGACACCGATCCGCAGCTCGCGCCGCTGCGCCTGTTCTGCCGGCTGCGCGGCATCGAGCTGCCCTACCGCCAGATCGGCGATCACGGCGCGCGCGCCGCCGGGTTCGCCGCGGCGCTCGAGCGCGCGGTCGCGTTCGGCCGGCCCGACGCGGTCGTGATCGTCTCGAACCTCCACGGCCTCGGCGACGACGAGCCCGCGGTCACGCGCGCGCTGGCCCGGGTCAAGCGCGGCGCCGGCCAGGTGGTCGCGCTGGTGCCGCCGGCGCACCGGTTCGCGCCGCCCGCCGAGACCCGGCGCGGCATGCGGGTGCGCGCCGCGTTCGCGCGCGACGGCGAGGTCGGGCTCGCGATCGCGCGGCGCCTGCTCGCGCGCCACGGCGTGCACGTGATCGAGGCCGGCCCCGGCGACGCGCCCGCGAGCCTGCTCGGCCGCCTGCGCGGCGGCCGTCGCGTGGCGTGACGGCGCGAGGGTGACGCGGTGCTGACCCGCCTCCGGCTCGGCGACGCCGCGACGCTCGCCGCGATCGCGATCGTGCTGGCGGCGTGGCTCGGCGGCGGCGCGCTCGGCCACGACGAGGCCGCCTACGCGATCGGCGGCGACGCGCTCGTCCACGGCGCGCCGTCGCCGTGGCTGTACCGCTCGGTCGGCATGCACGCGCTCGCCGCCTTCGGCGTGCTCGCCGGTGGCTCGGAGCTGGCGCTGCGCGTGCCGACGGTGCTGTTCGCGATCGGCTTCGTGCTCGCCGCGCGGCGCGTGGGCCGGCTGTTCGGGCGCGATCGCGGGGCCTGGACGGTCGCGGTGATCGCCGGGATGCACGGCGTGATCCTGCGCGGCCACGAGCTGCTCTCCGATCTGCCGTCGACCACGTGCCTGCTCGCGGCGATCGCGCTCCTCGTCGAGGAGCTCGAGCGCGACGCCGGGCCGCGGTGGCGCGTGGTGCTGGCCGCGCCCGCGCTCGCGGCCGCGTTCTACCTGCGCTACGCCAGCTGCGTGCCGATCGCGCTCGTCGGGGCGACGATCGCGATCGTGTGGGGGCGGCGGGTGCTGGCGCTGCCGATCCTCGCGACCGCGGCCGGGCTCGCGCTGCTGCTCGTGCCGCACGCGCTGCAGGCGATCGCCGCGACCGGCTCGCCGCTCGGCATCGTGCGCTACAGCGCCGAGGTCCCGTCGCACCGCTACGTCGGCGACGGGCTCGTCACCTACCTGTTCAGCAATCCGTTCGTCATGTACGGCGTGATCGCCGCGCCGGTGCTGGTCGCCGGGCTCGCGAGCGTGATGCGGCCGTCGCCATCGAGGCGCCCGGCGATCGCGCTGTGGCTCGTCGCGACCAGCCAGATCGTCGCGCTCGGCTTCCTGTCCCAGGCGATGGCCCGCTACATCTACCTCGCGCTCACGCTGCTGGTCGTGCTCGGCGTCGACGCGATCGCGCGCGCGGCGGCGCACCGCCCGCCGCCGCGATCGGTCGCGCGCGCGGCGGTGCCGCTGGTCGCGCTCGGCTGGCTCGGCGTGTTCGTCGCGACCGTCGCGCTGGGGCTGCGCGGCGAGGACTGGAAGACCCCGATCGTCGACGCCGCGACGATCGTCCGCGCCGACGCCGCGGCCCGGCCGTGCCACGTGGTGTCGCGGCGCTTCGCGCAGCTCATGTGGTACAGCGGCTGCGCCAGCGGCAACTTCTGGCCGGTGCCCGAGGAGCTCGACCTCGCGCCGCGGGTCTACGGCGTGTGGTTCCCGGGCACCGAGGGCGCGCCCGAGCCCGAGGCGTTCCTCCGCGCCGACGGCGCACCGCTGACGATCGTCGACGTGGCCAACACCGCGCGGCTGCGCGTGGCGCGCCTCACTCGGGACACGCGTCCGCCACCGGCGCGCTGATCGCGAAGGCCACCGATCGCAGCACCGGCACGTGCGCGAGCATCGCGCGATCGGTCTCGCTGGTGCGCGCGCCGAACGGGTACGCGAACGCGACCGGCGGCGCGAAGCCATCGTCGGTCAGCACCGCGATCGAGGGCAGCGCCTCGTCGGCCAGCCAGGCGGCGAGCCCGCGGTCAGCGACGTAGTCGGGCGCGTTCAGGTGGAACACCGTGTGGGCCTCGATCGCGTGGCCGTCGGCCTCGAGCTGGTGGAGCTCGGCCTTGCCGGCGGCGGTGAACGCGTAGAAGCGCGACACGAAGAAGGTGGCGCGCACCTGGTGCGCTGCGAAGGTCGGGCGCAGCGCGGTCCACGCGTCCACGTCCTGATCGTCGAAGCTCAGCACGACCGCCGCGCCCGGCTGGACGCCCGCCGCCAGATCGGCGTAGGTCACGAACGGCAGCCCGAGGTCGTTGGCGTCGGCGAGCACCGCCTCGAACTTGTCGAGCGGCACGGTCCGGCCGGGGCTGTGGGCGTAGAGGTGGATCGCCTCGCCGCGATCGCGCGCGCGGACCAGGCCGGCGTGGATCGCGTCGAGCTCGTTGCCCGCGACGGTGTCGAGATCGACCGCGCAGTACACCGCCCGCGGTTCGCGCGAGAAGATGCCGTCGACCTCGTCGAGCGACTCGTGGCAGCCCGCGCCGCACAGCGCGAGGGCCGCGAGCGCCAGGTATGTGGTGCCGGAGTGCCGCGTGGCGTGATTGTCGACGCGGCCGCTGGCATTGACAAGCCTCCCGGTGTTCGCCGCGTCACTGCGTCACGGTCGATTCCCGAGGTTGCCGCCTCGGCGCTGCGCCGCTTGCCGTATCGTCCGCGGACGTGACGAGGTGGCAGCGCTACTGGTTCGCGCCGGGCAGCCGGCAGGCGCTCGCGAGCCTCCGGATCGCGATCGCGATCGCGCTCGGCCTCACGCTCTGGCTCATCGGCACCGGCCCCGACGAGGTCGACCGCGCGGCCCGCGCGCGGCTCTACCACCCGGTCGGGCTGCTCCACCTGCTCGGCGGCGCGCCGCCGCCGGCGGCGCTGCTCGCGGCGCTGCAAGCGATCGCCTGGACCGCGGTCGCCGCGATGCTGGTCGGCTATCGCGCGCGCGCCGCCACGGGGATCGCGGTCGTCGCCGCGATCCTGCTCGCAGCCCACGCCGAGGCCTTCACGCCCAGCTGGTCGCACACGCTGAACGCGCCGCTGCTCGCCGGGGTCGCGCTGCTCGGCGCCCGCACCGGCGAGGCCTACGCGATCGACGCCTGGCTGGCCGCGCGCCGCGGCGCGGTCGCCACCGATCCGCTCACGGTCGCGCCGCTGCGCCGGGTGCAGCTGGCGGTCGGGCTGATGTTCGCGAGCGCCGCGCTCATCAAGCTGGCGTCCTCGCACTTCACGCTCGACTGGGCGCTGTCCGACAACCTCCGCAACCAGATCGTCGCGCGCTTCGACATGCAGGGCGCGAGGCACACCGCCGCCGCCGACTGGCTGCTCGCCGCGCCGTGGCGCTGGCAGCTCGCCGCGCTCTTCAACCTCGCGTGCCAGCTGTCGCCGCTCGTCGCGATCGCCTCGCCCGGACGACCGCGGCTGCGCGCGGTGTGCGGCGGGCTGTTCGTGATGGAGGTGCTGCTGCTCGGCATCGTCATGGGCCTGTGGAACCCGCAGTGGCTGCCGCTGGCCGCGGCGTTCGTCGACTGGGACTGGGTGCGCGCGCGCCGCCCGGTCGGTCCGATCGCAGTGGCGGCGCCGACGCGCGGCGCGCGCATCTGGGCCGCCGCGTTCGCGCTCGTGCTCGTCACCACCAGCCTCGCGCCCGCCGCGCTCAGCCAGCGGCTGTGGCTGTACCCGTGCACCAACTACCCGATGTTCTCGAGCATCCGCGCCGCCCATCCCTACGGCGAGCACCTGCCCTACCGCACCGTCGGTCAGCAGATCGAGGTCCTGATCGATCCGCCGCTCACGTCGGCGCAGCAGGACCGCATCGATGGCGAGAACGTCTATCGCCGGTTCTTCCGCCTGCGCGACCCGGCGGCGCTGCGCGACGCGCTCGCGGTCATCGTCGGCGACGCGCACGTCCGCTACCCGCAGGCCGCGATCCGCGGCGCGCGCCTGTGGCTGGTCGAGCAGACCGTGCCGGCGTACCCCGCCGTCGCCCGCGTCGAGTCCCGGCGGATCGGGGTCGTCGCCGAGCTCGACGGCGACGCGTTCCGCACCGTGCCCGGTACGATCCCGGGGACGCCGCCCGAGCACCTCGTCGTCGCTGGCGAGGCCGTCACGGTGACGACGGTGGTCGACGCGCGCGGCGTCGCGCGGGCGTTCGCGCAGATCGAGTGATGCGGAGATCGGTGCCTGGGATCGCGCCAGCTACCGACGTGACGGCGCCGCATCGAGCGGTCCGGGCCGCTCCTGCGGCGCGATCGGCCCGTATCTCCGCCAGCCGTGCGTGAGGTGCCAGGTCGTCGGCATCACGACCGGCACGAACTCCAGATGGCCGCGATGAGGATTGCGATCCCAGCCGTCGAACGCGCGCGCCGACGCGAACGGATCGAACGCGAGGTGGCGCGCGTGGGCGTCCTCGCGATGGCGCCGCCAGTTGTTCAGCACGTAGGCCAGCGCGTTGCGGGTCTCGCGCAGCGTGCGCAGCGGCCGCGGGTGATAGCGATCGGCGAACACCCCGCCGGTGCGGCGGGTGGTGATGTTGAACCGGCGCGCGCACGCGATCTGGAAGCCCTGCATGCCGCGCGCGAGGGACATGTGGCTGTCCGCCTCGACGATCAGGTGGACGTGATTGCCCTGCACCGAGACGTGGCAGATGCGGAAGTCGCTGCGCCGGCACGTGATCGCGAGCCCGTGCCGGACCGCCAGCCACCCTGCGCGCCGCCGCAGCTTGAGTCCGGGCCGCGCGCGGATCGTGACGTGCAGCGGGTGACGCGGATCGATCGCGGGTCGCGCCTTGTGCTTCTCGCTCGAGCGAGGCCCGCGCGGCGGCCGCCCTGCCCCCGGGCGCTTCCCACCGCGCGTTCGCCACGGCAGCTCGGTCTGGATCGGCGCAGACATCTGATTTCGCCGTTATACTACGCGAAACCCCATCGAGCAACCAGAATTGCCTTCCCGGACCTGGCACAAATCTGCGCTGGGGGTCTGGAACGCGCTCGGATCCCTACGCCGCGCGAATCTCGCGCAGGTACGCGCCCTCCATCGCGCCTCCGCTCGATCGCAAGCGCTCGCTCAAGCGCTGCGCGCGCACCGTCCAGCAACCGGACAGGCAGCGCTCACTCCAGCGCTGGTCCGAGCGCTTGAAGCACGCGGTCACGACGGGCTTGCATGCGCCCTCGGTCACGCCGCTGCCGATCGGGAACCCACGCGCCCTCGCCGTCGCGTACCGCATGCGCCGACGATTCCGGACGAGGTAGCCGATGTGCCCTGCCAGCCTCGGCTCCAGCGTCGGCAGCGCGCGAGAGAGAGAGCCCCGCTCAGCGCTCGGCGCTGGTGAACGTCAGCACGTCGCGGATGTGGTCGGCGCCGAGCACGATCATCATCAAGCGATCGACGCCGAGCGCGACGCCGGCCGATGGCGGCAGGCCTTCCGTGAGCGCGGCCAGGAGCTTCTCGTCGAGCGGGTAGACCTCGCGGCCGCGCTCGCGGCGCGCGGCGAGATCGTCCTCGAAGCGGGCGCGCTGCTCGAGCGGGTCGACGAGCTCGCCGAACGCGTTGGCGAGCTCGATGCCGCCGACGTACGCCTCGAAGCGCTCGACCAGCCGCGGATCGTCGGCCTTGCGCCGCGCCAGCGCGCCGAGCGGGACCGGCCAGTCGACGAGCAGCACCGGTCGATCGCAGGCGGCGAGCGCGGGATCGACCTTCTCGACGAAGGCGCAGTAGAAGATGTCGTCCCACGCGGTCGCGGTGCCGATGTCGATGCCGGCGGCGCGCACGCGATCGGCCAGCACCGGCGCGGGCTCGTCACCGGCGACCTCGACCCCGGCCCAGCGCCGCATCGCCTCGGCGACGGTGATCCGCATCCACGGCGCGCCGACGTCGAAGCGCCGGTTGCCGACGCTGACGATCGGCTCGCCGTTGACGGCGCGCGCGACCTCGGCGACCAGCGCGCAGACGTCGGCCTCGATCGCGTCGAGGTTCTCCCACGCGCGATACCACTCGAGCATCGTGAACTCGCTCGCGTGGTGCGCGCCCTCCTCCTCGGCGCGGAAGCACTTGCACACCTGGTAGATGCGCTCCATGCCCGCGGCGAGCAGCCGCTTCATCTGGTACTCGGGCGAGGTGATGAGCCAGCCCGGCGCCGGCCCCGCCGGGATCGCCGTGAGGTGGATCTCGAGCCCGGGCGCCTTCACGATCAGCGGCGTCTCGACCTCGACGAAGTCCCTGGCCGCGAACACGCCGCGCAGCGCGGCCATCGCCTTGCCCCGCGCGACCAGGTTGCCGAGCCGGCGCCGCGCGAGGCGGGCCAGCTCGGTGTCCGGCGTCGGGTAGTCGCCGCGCAGGTACGGGCGCACCCGCTCGAGCGGCTGGCCGCGGCCCGCGAGCCGGACCAGGTCGCCTGGCTCGACGTCGCCGGCGTGCTTCACCTCGACGTCGCCGCGCGCGGTCCGGACCAGCGCCATGCCGGCGCGGGCCCCGGCGCGGTCGACCGCGACCACGCGACCGCGCACCGCGTCCGTCATCCGATCACGACTTGTTGATGCGCTCGACGTACGAGTGCGTGCGAGTGTCGATCTTGATCAGGTCGCCGATCTTCAGGAAGATCGGCACGTGGATCGTCGCGCCGGTCTCGACCGTCGCCGGCTTGGTGACGTTGCCGCTGGTGTCGCCGCGCACGCCCGGCTCCGACGCCGTGATCTCGAGGAGCACGAAGGTCGGCAGGCTGACGTCGACGGGGCGATCGTTGAAGAACAGCACCTGGCACGGCAGGTTGTCCTTCATCAGGTCGGCGTTCTCGCCGACCATCTCGGCGCGGACCGAGACCTGCTCGAAGCTCGACTCGTCCATGAAGACGAGGTCCTCGCCCTCCTTGTAGAGGAACTGCATCGAGCGCTCCTCCACGTTGGCGGGCTCGAGCTTCTCGCCCGAACGGATGTTGCGCTCGACGACCGCGCCGGTCAGCAGGTTCTTGAACTTGGTCCGGGTGAACGCCGCACCCTTGCCCGGCTTCACGAACTGAAACTCGACGATCGTGAACGGGTTCCCGTCCATGAGGACCTTCAAGCCCTTGCGGATATCGGACGTATCGTACATGGCCGGGGCTTGTACCCCGACCGCAGGAGCAGTGTCAACGCAGGCCTCTCGACGGTCACGCCGACCAGGTGCGCCACCCTGACACCCGGTGACCGCGACAGCGACACCCCGGCGATCGCGCCGCCCCCGTCCCCGCCGAGGAATCTTCGATCTGGTCCCGTCGACCGCACGACGCCGTCCCCCAGCGACGCCGGGCCGTGGTAGTCATCCCAGCGTGGATCAGGCCGACCGCTACCGGCAGCTCGCTCTCCTCGGCAAGGAGGTGTTCCTTGCCAGCGCCGCGCCGGCCGCGCTGATCCGCCGCCGCGCGGAGGACAGCGAGGTGCTCGATCGCACCGGCTCCGGTGACAAGGACCTCGACGCCGAGACCCAGGTCGCGGCCGCGGTCGGGCGCCGGCGCGCGCCCGGCGGCATCGAGGTGTTTCCGCTGGCCAAGAAGCCCGGCGCCTCGTTCCCCGACATGATCACGATCGGCCGCACCGCCAACAACGACATCGTGCTGCGCGACGTCACCGTGTCGCGCTTGCACGCGTTCTTCCGCCGCCGCGACGACCGCTGGGTCGTCGCCGACGCCGGCTCCAAGAACGGCACCGCCGTCGAGGGCGAGCCGCTGCTGCCGCGGCGCGAGCGCGACGTCGGCTCGGGCACCGGCGTGCGCATCGGCGATCTCGAGCTCACCTTCTACACCGCGGTCGATCTGTACGCGGTGCTGAGTGGCAAGTGACCGATCCGGACTGGGACCTGCGCGCGCTGTGCCCTGACGGGGCCTGCGTCGGCGTCATCGGCAAGGACGGCACCTGCAAGGTGTGCGGGCGCGTCGCGCCGGGCTGGGGCAGCGAGCGCGAGCGCGGGCTGCGCACCGAGGAAGAGGTCGAGCCCGAGCTCATCGCGCACAAGATCCTCTCCGAGCCCGAGGGCCCGGCCGACTTCGACGACCGCAAGCTCTGCCCCGATGGCGCGTGCGTCGGGCTCATCAACGCCGACGGCCGCTGCAGCGTCTGCGGCCGCGCCGACGAGTAGCGCGAGGCCCGCGCCTCCCCCGCCTACTTGCCGCGGAACAGCGCGGCGACCTCGCCGCGCGCCACCGCGTCGGTCTTCCACAGGCCGCGCCACGCGACCGTGGTCATCGCGGCCTCGGGCTGGCGCACGCCGCGCACCCGCATGCACAGGTGCTCGCTCTCGACGTGCACGCCGACCGCGGCGGCGCCCAGGTGCTCCGCGATCGCGTCGGCGACCTGGCGCGTGAGCCGCTCCTGGACCTGCGGCCGGCGGGCGAACACCTCGACGGTGCGCGCCAGCTTCGACAGGCCCACGACCTTGCCGTCGGCCGGCAGGTACGCCACGTGGACCACGCCTGTGAAGGGCAGCAGGTGGTGCTCGCACATCGACGTGAACTGGATGTCGCGCACGACGACCAGCTCGTCGGCGGCCTCGTCGAACACCCGGGCCAGGTGCTTGCCGGGATCGTCGCGCAGGCCGCCGGTCATCTCGGCGAACGCGCGGGCGACGCGCGCGGGCGTGTCGCGCAGGCCCTCGCGCATCGGGTCCTCGCCGATCGCGATGAGCAGCTCGCGGATCGCGCGCTCGGCGCGGCAGTGATCGAAGGGGCGGCGCGCGCCCTCGGTCAGGTCGTCGTGGTGAGCCGGGGCGGTGTGGATCGACAGCGGGGAGGCCACACCGGATCAGACGCCCGGGCCCCGAAGACCGTTACGTCGCCGGGCGTTCCTTGACAGCTCTCCCGTCGCTGCGCCATGGTCGGCAGCGATTTCCGGCATTCCCGATAGGAAATGATGCGTCTGTCGACCAAGACCCGCTACGGCGTGCGCGCGATCTTCGATCTCGCGTACCACGCCGATGCCTCGGGCGCGGTCCAGGCCCAGGCCCGGGACATCGCCGATCGCCAGCAGATCCCGCTGCGCTACCTCGAGCAGATCTTCCAGGACCTCAAGCGCGCCGGCCTGGTGATCGCCAAGCGCGGCCCGCGCGGCGGCTACACGCTGCGCCGACCGCCCGCCGAGATCCGGCTCGGCGACATCGTGCGCGCGCTGCAGGGCCCGATCGAGGCGATGATCGTCATCGACGACGACGCCGCGCGCGCCGATCAGCCCCAGGTCGCGACCGCCGGGCTGTGGCAGGAGCTCGCCGCGCACGTCGCGGCCTGGTTCGATCGCATGACCGTGCTCGATCTCGTGCAGCGCGCCGGTCATGGTGACCCGGCCGCCGCGCCGATGTACTTCATCTAGGTAGCCGTGCTGCAGACCGCCTCCTCCCTGCTCGAGCTCATCGGCAAGACCCCGGTCGTGCGCCTCGGCCGGATCGCGCCCGCCGACGGCGCCGCGATCTGGTGCAAGTGCGAGCACGTCAACCCGGGCGGCTCGGTCAAGGATCGCATCGCGCTGGCGATGATCGACGCCGCCGAGCAGGCCGGCGCGATCACCCGCGGCGTGACGACGATCGTCGAGCCGACCAGCGGCAACACCGGCATCGGGCTGGCGCTGGTCTGCGCCGCGCGCGGCTACAAGCTGGTGCTCACGATGCCCGAGTCGATGTCGCTCGAGCGACGCGCGCTGCTCACCGCCTACGGCGCGGAGCTGGTGCTCACGCCCGCCGACCAGGCGATGGACGGCGCGGTCGCCGCGGCCCGCGCGCGCTGCGCCGCCGACCCCACGTACTTCATGCCCGATCAGTTCGCGAACCCCGCGAACCCGGCGATCCACCGCACCACGACCGCGGTCGAGCTGCTCGCCCAGCTCGGCGAGGATCCCGCCGCGCCGATCGACGCGTTCGTCGCCGGCATCGGCACCGGCGGCACGATCACCGGCGTCGGCCAGGCGCTGCGCGCGCGGTTCCCGGCGATCCGGATCGTCGGCGTCGAGCCCGAGGGCAGCGCGATCCTCTCGGGCGGCACGCGCGGGCCCCACAAGATCCAGGGCATCGGCGCCGGGTTCGTGCCCGCGATCCTCGACCGCGACGTGCTGTCCGAGATCCGGACGGTCAGCGATCGCGATGCCTGGACCACCGCGCGGGCGCTCGCGCGCCAGGAGGGCCTGCTCGTCGGGATCTCCGCGGGCGCCAACGTCTGGGTCGCGTCGCAGGTCGCGCGCGAGCTCGGCCCCGGCAAGCGCGTCGTCACGATCCTGTGCGACACCGGCGAGCGCTACTTCTCCCTCGACGAGCACTTCGCGCCATGACGCGAGCGTGCATCATCGGCGCGGGCGGGCTCGGTGGCCCGATCGCCCTGGCGCTCGCCGCCGCGGGCTGGCGGCTGCGCGTCGTCGATCCCGATCGGGTCGAGCTGTCGAACCTGCAGCGCCAGATCCAGTTCGCGACCGCCGACATCGGCCAGCCCAAGGCCGCGGCGCTCGCGGCGCTCGTGCGCGCGCGCCACCCGGGCGCCTCGATCGAGGCGCTCGACACGCGGTTCGAGGCCTCGACCGCCGATGCGATCACCGCGGGCGTCGACGTCGTCCTCGATGGCACCGACGATCCCGCGACCAAGTTCGCGGTCGGCGACCACGCGGTCGCGCGCGGCCTGCCGTGCGTGATCGCCGGCGTGCTGCGCTACGGGGGCACGGTGTTCGCGGGCGCGCCCGACGCCGCCTGCTACCGCTGCCTGTTCGAGGATCCACCCGGCGCCGACCAGGCCCCGAGCTGCGCCGACGCCGGCGTGCTCGGCGCGGCCTGCGCGGTGATCGGCGGGCTCGCCGCGCGCGCGGCCCTCGGCCTCGCGCTCGATCAGCGCGGCGCCGGCACGATCACCGTCGTCGAGGATCTCCGCCGCGGCTGCCGGCCGCGCACCATCCCCTTCGATCCCCGGCCGGGGTGCGCCTGCGGCGCAGCCCGGGTCCACAGAACTGCGTCCACGAGGTAAGCCATGGCCAAGGTCCGCATCCCCACTCCGCTCCGCAAGTTCACCGACGGCAAGGAAGAGGTCATCGCCGCCGGCGCCAGCGTCCGCGCCGTCATCGACGAGCTCGAGCGCATGCACCCCGGCATCAAGACCAAGATCTGCGACGACAGCGGCGCGGTCCGGAAGTTCATCAACCTGTTCGCCAACGAGGAGGACGTGCGCTTCCTCCAGGCGATGGACACGCCGCTGACCGACAAGGACGAGCTGTCGATCGTCCCGGCGATCGCCGGCGGCTGATCGCTCCGCCATGGCGCTGCGGCCCGATCAGATCCGGCGCTACGCGCGCCACGTGCTGTTGCCCGACATCGGCGGCGTCGGCCAGGCGCGCCTGCTCGGCGCGCGCGTGCGCGTGGCGCTCGGCGATCCCGCGGCCGAGGTCGCGGCGGTCTACCTGGCCGCCGCCGGCATCGGCGGGCTCGCGCTGAGCGATGGCGACCGGCCGCTCGACGACGCGGCGATCGAGACCGGCATCGCGTGCATCGCGGCCGATCGCGGCCGCGCACACGCCGCGGTGGTCGCCGATCGGATCCGCGCGCTCACCCCTGACTGCGCGATCGTCGACCTCGCCGAGCACGCCCTCGCGCTCGCGGACGAGCCCGCGCTCCCGCCGCTGCCCGGCAGCGCCGTCGCCGACGCCCTGGTGCGCGGCGGCGCCGCGGCCTGCGCCCTCCTCCACGCCCTGGCGACCACCGCATGAGCCTCCACACCAACGCCCGCGCCACCTCGGTGGTCGATCTCGTCGGCGGCACGCCGCTCCTGCGCCTGCGCTCGGTCGAGGCGCGCGCCGGCACCGGCGCCGAGATCTGGGCCAAGGCCGAGTTCGACAACCCCGGCGGCTCGGTGAAGGATCGCGCGGCGCGCCAGATGATCCTCGACGCGCTCGCGGACGGCCGGCTCACGCCCGACAAGACGCTGATCGACTCGACCAGCGGCAACACCGGCGTCGCGTACTCGATGATCGGCGCCGCGCTCGGCGTCAAGGTCGCGCTGGTCATGCCCGCCAACGTCTCGGCGGCGCGCAAGCACATCACCCAGGCCTACGGCACCGAGCTCATCTTCTCCTCGGAGCTCGAGGGCTCCGACGGCGCGATCCGCATGGTCAAGCGGATCGTCGACGAGGATCCCGCGCGCTGGTTCTATCCGGACCAGTACGCGAACCCGTCGAACCCGCGCGCCCACTACCTCGGCACCGGCGCCGAGATCCTCGAGCAGACCGACGGGCGCGTGACCCACTTCGTCGCCGGCGTCGGCACCACCGGCACGCTCATGGGCACCGGCCGGCGGCTCAAGGAGCACGATCCGCGCATCCGCGTGGTCGGCATGCAGCCGGAGGACGCGCTCCACGGCCTCGAGGGCCTCAAGCACCTGCCCAGCTCGATCGTGCCGGCGATCTGGCAGCCCGACGGCATCGTCGACGACACGATCTGGCTGCCGACCGACGAGGGCTGGGACATGTCGGAGTTCCTGATCGAGCACGAGGGCCTGTTCGTCGGCCACTCCGCCGGCGGCAACGTGGCCTCGGCGCTGCGGCTCGCGAGGACCGCGAAGGCCGGCGACGTGATCGTGACCGTGCTGTGCGATCGCGGCGATCGCTACTTCAAGCCGCTGCGCTGGGAGCGAACCTATGTCTGGTAACCGGGCCCGGGCGATCGCGATCGCGCCGGCGGTGCTCGACGCGGTGTTCCGCGAGGCCCGCCGCGCGTTCCCCGCCGAGTGCTGCGGCTGGCTCATCGGCGATCGCGACGGCGATGCCGTCGACGTGATCCGCGCCTGCGCCAACGCGCAAGCCGACGGCGAGCACCCGACCGCGCCCGCGCGCGGCGCCGAGACCGCGTACGTGATCGCCGGTGCCGAGCTGCTCGAGCTGGTCCGCACCCTCGATGGTCCGCGCCCGCCGCGCATCCTCTACCACTCGCACCCCAACGGCCGCGCGTACTTCTCGGGCACCGATCGGGAGGTCGCGACCAGCCCGTGGGGCGATGGCCCGGCGTACCCGGTGCAGCACCTGGTCGTCGGCATCGATGATCACCGCGTGGTCGAGGCCGCGCTGTTCGCGTGGGTCGACGATGACTGGGTCGAGGTCGCGCGCCTGCCCGGGGCCGCGGTGTGAAGCGCCTCGCGATCGTGCTCGGCACCCGCGACGATCTCGCGCGCGTCGCCGCGCTCGCCCACGCGGCGCGCGACCGCGGCACCGAGGTCCAGCTGTTCGCGATGGACGAGGGCGTCGCCGCGTTCGCCGCGGATCCGGCGCGCGTGGTCGCGCTGGTCGACGACGACTGCGAGCTGGTGGCGTGCGCCCAGAGCGCCCACGTGCGCGGCCTCGACGAGGATGCGGTCGGCGTGCTGCTGGGCAGCCAGGACGATCACGCCGCGATGGTGCACGGCGCCGATCGCGTGGTCGCGTTCACGTGATGTCGATGAAGGAGCTGGCCGCGATGATCGCCGCGCCGCGCACGATCCTCGTGGTGATCCGCGCGACCGCGCCCGCGCGCATCGCCGAGGGCCTGCGCGCGGCGCTCGGCCTGACCCTGCGCCGCGATCGCGTGCGCGTGATCTTAGACGGCGTCGTGCCGCCCGAGGGCCAGCGCGCCGCGCAGACGCTGGCCGCCTTCGACTACCCGATCCTGCCGATGACCGCGCTCGCCGCCGAGCTGCGCGCCGCGGATGCGGTCGAGGTGTGGACGTGACCGCGGCCGCGCCGAAGCGCCTGCTCCACCTCGTGCGCGGCGCCGAGCCACCGGCCGAGGCGATCGCCCTTGGCGACTGGATCGCGCGCAGCGAGGGCGAGCGCTGGATCCTCGCGGATCGCGGCGCGCCGCCGATCGCGGCCGGGCCGATCGATGCGGCGCAGCTCCACGATCTGATCTTCGCCGCCGACGGCGCGATCACCTGGTGAGCGCCGATCAGGTGCCCTGGAAACCGGCGCTGAAGCCGTCGGCCGTGCGGAACACGTAGATCACGCCGGCCAGGCCCAGATCCTCCCACGCGTCGGGCGTGCGGCGACCGTCGAAGTCGAGCTGGCAGACCAGCGCCGCGCCCGGCTCGCCCATCTGCACGTACGCCGGGAACCCGCCGACCTTGTCCGTGGGGTCGACCACGCCACCGATCGCCTCGAGCCGCTCGCCCAGCGCCGCGTCCTCGGCGCCCAGCTGCTCGACCAGCTCGCGCCCGAACTCGACCCGGGGCGACGCGAGGACGAGGTTGCGCGGCGGCGCGACCGCGACCTTCTTGGGCGCCTTCGTCGGTGGCGCGGCCAGCTGCGCGTCGGTCAGGCGAATCGCTCGGTTGTAGTCGTCCTCCTCGGTGCAGGTACCATCGGGCGCGACGAACACCGCGACGCCACCGCCGCCCAGTTCGGCCGGCAGCGCGAGCTGGAGCAGGAACGCGAGGGCCCGGCCGTCCTCGTCGCGCGGCCACTCCGAGGCCGTGAGACCCGACGGCCCGCCGCCGAGGCGACCGACGACCGCGGGCGCCTCCCGCGTGAGCTCGTCGTCGTCGTCGTCGTCGCTTTCGTCGTCGTCGCTTTCGTCGTCGCGCTCCTCGTCCTCGTCCTCGTCATCCTCGTCGTCACGGCGCTTCTTCGCCTTCTTCTCCTCCTTCAGCGACCACACCGGCCGGCCCAGCGTCTTGAGCCGCTCGTCCGACAGCGCCTCCGCCTCCGCGAACCCCTCCGCGCGGGCCACCGCCGCCAGCGCGTCGAGGTCGCCCGCGACGACCTCCTCCTCGAGCGCGCGACCCACACGCCCGCGCCGCACCCGCACGCCCCCCGCCACGACGTCCGCGAACCACGCCTCGATCGTTCCATCGCGATCGCGATACAGCCGCACCGGATCGGGCGCCGCCGGCGGCAGCACCGTCAGCCGCGGCCCGAGCGATGCCGCCAGCGCGAACACCGCCGCGAGATCGATCGCGAACGTCCCCGCGACGGGGAAGCCCAGCAGCCGGGTGCCGTCGACGACCGCGTGCTCGGCGCGCGTGAGGTACTGCTGCGCCTCGTCGCGATCGCGCGGCGGGTGCACGATCGCCGCGACCCGATCCGGCGCCGCCAGATCGAGGCGCACGATCCGCCCGTCATCCCAGCACACGACCAGGGTCTCGCCGCTGGCCGGATCGTGCGCGACCGTGCGCTGCGACGGCAACCACAGGTCCTGGAATCGCGCGTCCTTGAACACCCGCCAGCGGTCACCATCGAGCACCGCGACCTCCTCGAACCCGACCCGCACGATCCGCCCGAGCGCGGTGTCGAAGTACAGGACGTGATCGACCCAGAAGCCGTGGCTCGAGTGCGAGAAGCGCAGGTCGCGCGGCCGCGGCCCGCGCGGCAGCTCGCGCCACGCCCCGCCGAGCCACACCAGCGTGTCGTGCACGTTCTCGCGCCCATCGGCGTCGCCGCCCCACACCACGAACCCGCGCCGGTGTCAGTGATCGCCGCGATCACGCCACCCGGCCCCGCGAGCACGCTCACGCGGTAGCGCGCGTCCGGCGCGATCGCCTCGAACGCCGCGTCGCCAGCGGCCTCGTTCACGGCCTCGCGCCAGCCATCAGCGTCGCGCCAGGCCAGCGTGCGGAGCGAGCGCCGCGCGACCGCGACGATCTCGGCGCCAGCGGCGAGCACGTGCGAGGTCGCCTGCGCGCCCATCGTCTCGAGCGGCGGCTTGCGCGCGATCCGCCCCAGCCGCGTCCACGCGTCGCCGTGCCGGTGGAAGAAGATCGGCTGATCGGCGTCGAGCTCGCCGGGCTCGCCTGGCAGCGCCGGAAACCGTCCTGGCCCGAGCAGCGCGTCGCCGCCCGGCGCGAAGCCCAGCGACGTGCTCAGGCTCCTCGGCGGGCCGCCCGGCATGGGCGTCGCGACCCAGCCGGCATCGGTCAGGTGAAACAGCCCGTCCTCGGGGCCGACGTACACCACGACCCCGAGCCCGGGATGCGCGGACACCACCGCGCCGCCGTGGCGCGTGACCAGGGACGGCGGCAGGCCCGCGCTGCCGAGCGCCGTCAGCGCCGCGCCGTCCCACGCCGCGAACGCGAGGCTGTTCCCGTCATTGTCGGGATCCTCGGTGACGAACCAGAACACCACCTGCTGCCGCTGCGCGTCCCACACCGCGCCCACGCCGCGGGTCTCCCCGTGCCCGCGACCACCGTCGACCTCCGCCGGCAACACGTCGTCGGGCAGCGGCCCGCGATGCGCCCAGCGGTTGGCGAGATCGAGCTCGTAGACGCCCTGCGAGCACAGCATCACCCAGACCTTGCGCGCGCGGTCGTATCCGAAGATCGCCGCCACCTCCGACCAGTCGCTATCGACCTCGGGGACGTCGGTCGCGGCCACGACAACGATGCCCGGCGTGGCGTCCTCCTCCTCGTCAGCGTCGTCGTCGGGATCGACCTGGGCGATCACCGTGAGGCCCGCCTCCTGCACGAGCACACCGACCGGCGCGCTCCCATCGACGTTCCAGCCGACCACGCCGCCGCGATCCGGATCGTAGCCACCCGTCCACGCCTGCTCCGCCGAGCCCAGGCGATAGCTCCGCGCCGAGACCTGCTGCCACGCGCCATCGCGCCCGAGGACCCAGGCGTGCCCGAACTGGTGAAAGCTCGGTTCGATCGCGTAGACGAAGCCGTCGCGCGCGTCGTCCCACGCGATCACGTAGCTCGCCAGGTGCTTGGCCGCAGGCGGCGCCCAGGCGATCGCCGACGCGGCCGGACCGGCGGGCGCCCAGGCGACCGCGAGCGGCGCGTGCGCGCCGCGCTGCAGCCGCGCGACCACCGCCGCCTGATAGGCCTGGCTGAACGCCTCGGCGAGCGCGTCGATCGCGTCCTCGTCGGCGTCCGCGCCGTGCGCCGCCGCGAGCGCGATCAGCTGATCGCGCGCGCCCTCCTCGAGCACGTCGTAGCAGTCGACCGTCTCGTGGATCGGTCCTTCGTAGGCGCGGGCGTGATCGGTCGCCAGCTGGCGGAGCGCGGCATCGAGCTCGTCGGTCATGAATCCTCCGGGCATGACAGGCCAGGTCGCGGCGCGATGTGACGCGCGTGTGCCGACCTTCCGCGGATGCTATGACCGGAGGCCCGATCCCCGCCGCTGGATGGACCATGAACCCGCCTGCCCCCGATCCCCGTGAGGCTCCCCTCCCCGCGGAGCTGCTCGACCTGACCGGCGAGGTCTGCCCGTTCACGTTCGTGCGCATGCGGCTCGCGCTCGAGGCGCTGCCCCTCGGCAGCGAGCTGCGCGTTCTGGTCGATCACGAGCCCGCGAGCCGCAACCTGCCGCGGTCGGCCCGCGAGTGGGGCCAGGAGATCCTGGCGGTCGACGCCGCCGGGCCCGGCCGCTGGACGATCGATGTTCGCAAGCGCGTGCCGTAGCTGCTAGCTTTCTCCGGTGACCGTCTCGCCCGCCACCAAGCTCGTCGATCTCCGCACCCAGCTCGCCGGCCACGGCGCCGTCATGGTCGCGTTCTCGGGCGGCGTGGACTCGGCGTTCCTGCTGAAGGTCGCGGTCGACGCGCTCGGCCCCGCCTGTCACGCGGTGACCGCGGTGTCGGTGACGATGGCCCAGAGCGAGGTCGCCGATGCGCGCGCGCTGGCCACCGAGCTCGGCCTCGGCGATCGCCACCACGTCGTCGCGTCGCACGAGCTCGAGACCCCGGGCTTCGCCGAGAACCCGACCGATCGCTGCGCGATGTGCAAGACCGAGCTGATGACGGTGGCGCGGCCGCTCGCCGATCGCCTCGGCATCGGCGCGATCGCGCTCGGCACCAACGTCGATGACCTCGGCGACTTCCGGCCGGGCATCGCCGCCGCCAAGGATCACGGCGCGATCATGCCGATGGTCGACGCGGGCCTGACCAAGGCCGAGATCCGGTCGCTGTCGCGCGACCTCGGGCTGCGCACCTGGGACAAGCCGCAGCTCGCGTGCCTGTCGTCGCGCTTCCCCTACGGCACGCGCATCACGCCCGAGCGGCTGCGCCAGGTCGATGCGTTCGAGGATGGGTTGCGCGCCCTCGGCTTCCGCCAGCTGCGCGTGCGCTACCACGACGCGATCGCGCGGCTCGAGATCGACGCCGACGACCTGCCGCGGATCGTCGCGCCCGAGCTGCGCGGCGCGGTGGTCGCGCTCGGCAAGCGCTGCGGCTTCACCTACGTCGCGCTCGATCTCGCCGGGTTCCGCTCGGGCTCGCTCAACGAGGGCCTGCCCGGCCTGGTGCGGCTCGGCCGTCGGCCGGAGGCCGAGTCGTGAGCGTCCGGTTCCCGGACCTCGGCCGGGCGGCGCTCGTGCTGCTCGCGCTGGCGACCTCGGCGAGCGCGTCGCCGTCGAAGAAGGCCGAGCTGCTGGCGGCCAAGGCGACCGCCCGCGCGCAGCCGGCGCGGACCGCGACCGCGGTGCTCCGGCCCAACGTCCGGCCGGCGAAGCTCGTGAACCTCTACAACACGTGGACCCACGAGTGGCTCGCGATCGATCCCGCGTCGAAGCGTGCGATCGAGGCCGACACCCGCGATCACTTCCTGCGCTGCCACTACACCAACGAGGCGACCGCGATGGACGCGCGCCTCCTCTCGACGGTGGTCGCGGCCGCGCAGCACTTCCACGTCGACACCGTGCAGATCGTCTCCGGGTTCCGGCACCCGAAGTACAACCTGATGCTGCGCAAGAAGGGCCACGAGGTCGCGCGCGACAGCCAGCACACCCACGGCAACGCGATCGACTTCTACCTGCCCGGCATCGCGACCAAGGATCTGCACGCGTGGGCGCTGGCCCAGAAGCTCGGCGGCGTCGGGCTGTACATGAACAGCGGCTTCGTCCACATGGACACCGGCCGCGTGCGCACCTGGAACGGCGACTGACCGCCAGTCGGCGTCGTTCTGATCGCGGGCTGATCACCTGAGCGCGATCCAGCATCGCCGCCCACATACCCAGCCCCACGCGCGTGGTCCGCAGCCTCCACCTGCGGCGCGCACCACCGAGTCGGTCCGCGCACTTCCGGCTGGTGCGGCGCGTGCAGAGGTGTCCGCGATGCCGCCTGGTTCCCGTCGTACTCTCGTCACGTCGATCGCCCGCGCGATCGCCCTCACCGCGCTCGTCGCCTGCGGCAGCTCGAGCACGGTCGGCCCCGACGCCGCCCCCGGCACCGTCGACGCCGGCCCCGACGACTGGCGCGAGCTGCTCGCGGCGCCGCTCGGCACCGCCGCGCCGGCCCTGCCCGACGTCACCCACGGGCTCGCGCCGACCGGCCTCTGGGGCACGCTGCCCGCGCCGCACCCGACCAACGCCTGGTTCGAGAACCTCGCGCTCGGCACCGGCGAGAGCCCGGTCAACGTGCTGCCGTACCTGGTGAAGGCGCTGTCGGATCGCCTGAGCGTCTGCCTGCCCGGCCGCGTCGTCGCCGAGAACTTCGTGCTGTCGACCTACCTCGACAACCTCTCGCTCGGCGCCGCAGAGCCGATGACCGGGCGCGCGCTGGTCGCGCACGACGGGCTGTCGGCGACGATGCGCTGGCACGGCGCGACCGCCGCGATGCAGGCGCCGCTGGTCCGCGGCATGGCCTACGCGACGATGGCCTACGAGGCCGCGACCCCGCGGATCTCGAGCCAGCACGCGATCACCTCGATCGACACGCTCCACGGCCGGCGCTTCGTCGTCGCGCTCAACAACGGCCAGACCTGGATCCTCTACGCCTCCGCCGATCTGGATCTCACGCGCGCCGGCGACGTGCTGACCGCGAGCGCGCCGTTCACCGGCACGCTGCGCGCGGCGATCGATCCGGGCGGCGCGGCCGCGCTCCTCGACGCGCACGCCGCCGCGATCCCGACCGGCGCGGCCGTCAGCGCCCAGGCCAAGGGCGATACCGCGCGGCTGATCTTCGACTGGCACGTCACCGGCACCGGCGATCCGCTGATGATGGCGCTGCCCCACCAGCGCGAGATCCTGACCGACGCGACGCCCGCGGCGCTGACGCTGCCGACGATCAAGGGCGACATGACCGCGGTCGTCGGCGCGCGCTGGACGCTGACCGAGGCGCTGCCGACGATCACGTGGACCGCGCCGCGGCCGATCGATCCCGCGCGCAAGGCCGCGGTCGCGGCCGCGCTGGTCGCCGATCGCGATCGCGTCCCGGTCGCCGGTGATCCGTACTTCTTCGGCAAGCAGGCCGCGGCGCTCGGCCGCCTCGCGCTGATCGGCGACGAGCTCGGCGACAGCGCCACCGCCGCGACCGTGCGCGATCACCTGCGCACCGCGCTCGCCGCCTGGCTCGAACCCGGCACCGCCAAGCTGGTCCACGACACCACCTGGGGCGGCATCGTCGCCACCGGCGCCGAGAAGGATCCGGGCGCGGCGTTCGGCCAGGGCTACTACAACGATCACCACTTCCACTACGGCTACTTCCTCTACGCCGCCGCGGTGCTCGCCAAGGCCGACCCGGCGTGGGGCGCGGCTCACAAGGACGCGGTCACCGCCCTGGCGCGCGACATCGCCAACCCGTCCCCCGACGATCCGTACTTCACCGTGATGCGCCACAAGGACTGGTTCGACGGTCACTCGTGGGCCGCCGGCGTGTTCGAGTTCGCCGACTCGCGCAATCAGGAGTCCTCATCGGAGGCGATCAACGCGTGGTACGGCCTCGCGCTCTGGGGCCTGGCCACCAACGATCAGCGGGTCTACGACCTCGGGCGCCTGTTGCTCGCGACCGAGCTGCGCTCGGTGCACGCGTACTGGCAGGTCACCGCCGAGCACGACCTCTACGGCCAGCCGTTCTCGGCGCATCGCGTGGTCGGCGTGGTGTGGGCCACCAAGGTCGACTACGCGACCTTCTTCGGCGGCAACCCCGAGTACATCCACGGCATCCAGATGCTGCCGTTCACGCCGATCACCGAGGAGCTCCTGCCGAAGGCGTGGATCAGCCAGGAGTACCCGGCGCTCATGGGCGAGCTGGCGGGCAAGCCGCCGATCGCCGAGAGCTGGCGCGGCTACGTGATCATGGACCACGCGATCCTCGATCCATCGGCGGCGTGGACCGAGGCCAGCGCGCTCGGGTCCTACGACGACGGCAACAGCGCGACCAACACGCTGTACTGGATCGCGACCCGGCCGCAGTAGCGCTAGGCGAGCAAGCGATCGAGCGACAGCTCGATGCCGCTCGTGACCAAGGCGACGATCGAGTCGACCTGGCTCTCGGGGATCGCGAGCCGGGTGGCGAGCGCGGCGCGGATGCGCGCGCCGAGATCCTCGCGCGCGGTGGTCAGCCAGCGGGCCGCGGTCGCGCGGTGGACCGCGTAGCGCGCGCCGATCTGATCGATCGACCAGCCGTCGAGCAGGTGGAAGCGCAGCACCGCGCGGTGGCGATCGGGCAAGCCGGCGATGCCCGCGCGGATCGCGGCGTCGACCTCGGGCCGGTACTGCTCGCGCAGCAGCTCGATCCGCGGATCGATCGCGGGCGCGAACGCGTCGAGCACCTCGTCGTCGAGCGAGACCTCGCGGCGATCGCGCTGGATGCGGCGGCCGAGCGCGCGCGCGACGATGACCCGCGCGTAGCCACGGAGATCGCCGCGACCGGTGAACGAGCGCACCGCGGCCTCGCGGTCGTCGTCGGCGGTGAACAGCAGGCGCCGCAGGTCCGAGCGGACGTCGTCGGCCTGGGTCGGGGTCGCGCGCAGCCGGCCGGCGGCGAAGTCGATCTCGCGGCCGCCGACCTGGTCGCAGGCGGTCACCGCGGCCGGATCGCCATCGGCGGCGGCGATCGCCAGGTAGACGTCGTGGTGGAGCGTGGCCAGGGTCGCGAGGGTCGCGTCGGCGCCCAGGCGGCGGCCGAGCTCGGCGGCGAACCGCCCGAGGTCGAGCGCGATCCCGGGCCAGCCGGCGGCGCCGCGACCGTGCAGGTCGGCGAGCGCGGCGGCGAGCGCGTCGTCGGGTTCGACGACGGCGGGCGGCGGCACGGCGGCGGCGCGAAACGCCGCCGCGATCTGCGGGACATCGATCACGGAGCGACGCTAGCACGCACGGACGATTCCGATGCGACCGGTCCGGACTCGCGGCTCCTGGGCATCGAGGACCTGCCGTGACCACCGACCCGATCCCCACGTGCCCCGCGCCCGAGCTGTTCGACCGGCTCGCCGCAAGCCGCGCCACCGCCGAGGAGCGCGGCGCGGTCCTCGATCACGCCGCGGGCTGCGACGCCTGCCATGCGGCGCTCACCGTGCTGCTGGCGACGCTGCCGACCGCGCCGCGCGAGCGCTCGTGAACCAGGCTTCCGGATCGGCGCGCGGCCCGTAGCCCGGCGGCCGTGGTCGGCGCGGTCACGGCGCGTCGGTCGACCCGCTCGCCCGCACGAGCGATTTCGGCGCGACTGTGGCAGACACTCGGCTCCCGCGACGCGTGGGCCTCCACGCGCCGCCCGTGAGCCTCGCCCCGTGTCGACCACCGCACGCCCCGCCTGCCCCTCGCCCGAGCTGTTCGACCGGCTCGCGGCCGGCGCGATCACCGATGACGAGCGCGGCGCGCTCCTCGATCACGCCGCCGGCTGCGACGCCTGCCACGCGGCGCTCACCGTGATCCTCGCGACCCAATCCACGGCGCCGCGCGCCGGCGCGGTCGCCGAGCACGAGCCCCGGCTCGATCGCTACGTGCTCGGGCGCGAGCTCGGCCGCGGCGCGATGGGCGTGGTCTACGCGGCGCGCGATCCCGAGCTCGATCGCGAGGTCGCGATCAAGGTGCTGCGCGACGGCGCCTCGGCGGAGCGGCTCCGGCGCGAGGCCCAGGCCCTCGCCCGCCTCGCCCACCCCAACGTCGTGCGGGTCTACGACGTCGGCCAGGCCGGCGATCAGACGTTCGTCGCCATGGAGCTGGTCCGCGGCGAGAACCTGCGCGGCTGGCTGCGCGCGCCGCGCACGCCCGCCGCGATCACCGAGGTGCTGCGCCGCGCCGGCCTCGGCCTCGCCGCCGCCCACGACGCCGGCCTCGTCCACCGCGACTTCAAGCCCGACAACGTGCTGCTGTCGGATGCCGGCGATGTCCTCGTCGGTGATTTCGGCCTCGCGTTCGCGACCGCGCCGGCCCCCGACGCCGCGTCGGTCCCGGGCGCGCCCGCGCCAAGCGCCGCCAACGTCCGGTCCTCGGACACGCTCACCGAGACCGGCGCGCTGGTCGGCACGCCGGCGTACATGGCGCCCGAGCAGGCCGCGGGGGACGCCTCGCCCGCCTCCGACCAGTACGCGTTCTGCGTGACCGCCTGGGAGGCGTACTTCGGCTACCGCCCGATGGCGGGTGCGCCCGACAGCTCGCTCGCCGACGGGGCGCAGGCCTACGCGCTCGCGCGCAAGGCCGGACGCGGGCCGGCGCGCGCGATCGAGGCCGCGCTGCGCCGGGGCCTCAGCCTGCGCCCGAGTGCGCGCTTCGCGTCGATGCCGCTGCTGCTGCGCGCGATCGCCCCGCCGACCCGCGCGCGCTGGCCGTGGCTCGTCGGCGGCGCGATCCTCGCGGCCACGGCGACCACCGCGATCGTGCTCACGCGCGGGTCGGCGCCGCCGATCGACTGCGCACAGACCGCCGGGCTCGTCGCGCCGACCTGGGCCGAGCCGGTCCGCGCGAAGGTCGCCGCGCAGTGGGGCGCGGCCCTCGCCGACGGCCTCGGCCGGTACGCCCGCGCCTGGCAGGGCCGCCGGGTCGAGGCCTGCCGCGCCACCCACGAGCGCGGCGAGCAGACCGTCGCCACGCTCGAGAAGCAGGTCGGTTGCCTCGAGCGCGCCCGCGCCGCGCTCGGCGCCACGATCGACGCGCTCGCCACCGCCGCGCCCGGCACGGTGCCGAACCCGGCCGGCGCGCTCGAGAACCTGCCCTCGCTCGAGCGCTGCACGGGCGTCGATGCCGTCGCGGCGCCGCCTGCCGATCGGGCCGCGGCGATCGCCGCGCTCGACGACGACCTCACCCGGCTCGAGCTCGGGCTCGACGTCGACCGCTCGTCGCTCACGCTCGCCGAGACCAGCGCGCGCCGGGCCCACGCCGAGAGCCTCGGCTACCCGCCGCAGATCCGCCGCGCGCTCCTGCTCGAGGCCCGGGTCGCGGCGTGGAGCGGCGAGCGCACCACGGCGGAGGCGGTGTTCCGCCAGCTCGTCGTCCTCGCCGAGCGCGACGCCGACGACTTCACCCGCGCGCACGCCCTGGCGCTGCTCGCCCGCCTACTCGCCGATCGCCAGACCGAGGAGGCCGACCACCTCGCGAGCCAGGCGGGCGCGGCCCTCGCCCGCGCCGGCGCCGATCCGCGGATCGCGCTGGCGGTCGCCCTGGCCGAGGTCGCGGTCGCGCGCGCGCGGGGCGATCACGCGGGCGCCAGCGCCCGCCAGCAGCGCGTCGTCGAGCTGGTCCGCGCGCGCTCCGGGGAGGGCGAGGCGCTGGTCACGGCGCTCGCCGATCTCGAACAGCTCGCGAGCGCCGCCGGCGACGCGAAGGCGGTCACCGACGCCGACGCCGAGCTCGTGCAGGTCGTCACGCGCAAGCTCGCGGGGTCGCCGCTCGCCGAGGCCGCCAGCACCCAGCAGAGCTCCGCGGCGCTGGCGCAGGGCGACTACCGGACCGCGATCCCCCAGCTGCAGCGCTTCATCGCGCTCCGCGACGTCCCCGGTGGGCTCCGCGACCGGGCCCACGCCACGTCGACGCTCGCGAACGCGTACTTCGCGCTGGGCGACTACCGCGGCGCGGCCGACGCGTTCCGCGCCAGCGTCGAGCTCTGGTCGCGCCCGGCCGCCGAGTTCGCGGTCGACGGCGCGGTCCACGATCGGGTCGAGGCCACGGACGGCGTGCTCGAAGGGCTGACCAGCGAGGCCCTCGCCCTGCTGCAGCTCGGCCGCGCCGCCGAGGCGGTGCCGGTCGCCCGCGAGGCCTACGCGCGCGCCCAGGCCGAGGCGGTCGCGATCGATCGCGTCGCGCTCGCGAGCCGGGTGCTCGGCCTGGCGCTCGCCGATGCCGGCGCCTACCGTGAGGCCCGCGGCCTGCTCGAGCCCGCGGTCGCGGCGGTCACGCCCAGCAGCCCGCCGTTGTCCCGCGCCCGCCTGCGGTTCGCCTTCGCCCGCGCGCTCTGGGAGGACGGCGGGATCCGCGATCGCGCTCGCGCCCACGCGCTGGCGACCGACGCGCTCGCCGACATCCCGCGCGCGATCGAGGCCGCGAAGGATCAGCCGCTGCTGCGGCCGATCGCGGGCCTGGCGCGCGAGACCGGCCGCCAGATCGAGGCCTGGCTCACCGCGCACCCCGCGCCGTGAAGTGACGCGCGTCGCGCCCGCCGGCAACCCGCGGATCGGCGCGCGCCCCGACGATTTCGATGCGACTTGCCGCGCGGTGCGGGTCCTGGGGGTCAGGAGAAACTGACCATGACCAATCGCCTTCGCCTCGCCCTCGCCCTCGCCCTCGCCGCCACCCTCGCCGCGTGCACCGACGACGCCGCCACCGGCACCACCGCCCGCGCCGCGTGCGAGGACGCCCAGGCCGCGCTGTGCGAGCGCTTCTACAGCTGCTTCACCGCCGAGGAGCTCACCGCCGCGGGGCTGCCCGCCACCGAGGCGGCGTGCACCGCGATGTTCACCGAGATGGCCGGCTGCGCGACGCAGACCAGCGCCAACATCTGCGACCCCGGCGAGACCTATCACCCCGAGCGCGCCGCCGACTGCCTCGATCAGTACAGCGCGCTGACCTGCAGCCTGATCCGCGACGGCTCGGAGGACCAGATCGACGCGGCGACGCCGGCGTGCGCCGCGGTCTGCGCGAGTCGCTGATCGCCGGGATCCGCGACGCGCACCGACGCGGGCCTGTCATCCACGCGGGTGACAGGCCCGAGCGCGTCAGTGGTGGTGATGGCCCTCGGGGCCGTGCGGGTGACCGTGCTCGAGCTCCTCGGCCGAGGCCTTGCGGACCGACACCACCTCGATCTCGAAGTGCAGGGTCTCGCCGGCGAGCGGGTGGTTCTGATCGAGGAGCACCTCGTCGCCGTGGACCGCGACGACCCACACCGGGATCGGATCGCCGTCCTTGCCGCTGACGAAGAACTGCATGCCCTCCTCGAGCTCGACGTCGTCGGGGAACGCGCTCTTCGGCACCGACTTGGGCTCGCCGGTCACCTCGCCGTAGCCCTCGGCGGGCGGGACCGAGATCGCGAACTTGTCGCCGACCTTCTTGCCGGCCATCGCCGCCTCGAGGCCGGGGACGATGCCGCCGTGGCCGTGCAGATAGTCGAGCGGGTCGCCGCCGACCGAGGAGTCGACGACGTCGCCGTCATCGTCCTTCAGCGTGTAGTGAATCTCGACGACGTGATCGTTGGCGACGGCGGCTTGCGACATGAGGCTCCTGGGCGCAACGCCTAGCGTGCGCGAGTGGACCCGCACTCTACACCGCGGCCCGCCCCGGGGATATGCTGCGCCCACATGTCGCTGGGCCTCTGGATCGCGCTCGGGGTGCTCGCCGTGCTGGTGCTGATCGCCCTCCACGACATCACGCAGAAGCGGCGCGCGATCGTCCGCAACTTTCCGATCATCGGCCACTTCCGCTACATGCTCGAGGCGGTCGGGCCCGAGCTGCGCCAGTACATCGTCACCGGCAACGACGAGGAGCGGCCGTTCTCGCGCGATCAGCGGCGCTGGGTCTACGCCTCGTCGAAGCAGGAGAACAACTACTTCGGCTTCGGCTCGGACAACGATCTCGAGCGCTCGCCCAACTACCTCGTCGTGCGCCACGCCGCGTTCCCGATCCACTCGGCGCACAAGGGCGAGCCCGGCTTCGATCCGACCTTCGCGATCCCGTGCGCCAAGATCCTCGGCGGCTGGCGCGGCCGCACCCACGCGTTCCGACCGACCTCGATCGTCAACACCTCGGCGATGAGCTACGGCTCGCTGTCGGGCGCGGCGATCGAGGCGATCAACCGCGGCGTCGCGCTGTGCGGCGCGATGCAGAACACCGGCGAGGGCGGGATCTCCGAGTTCCACCGGAAGGGCGGCGACATCGTCTGGCAGCTCGGCACCGGCTACTTCGGCGCGCGCGAGCCCGACGGCGCGTTCTCGATGGCGCGGTTCCTCGAGTCGGTCGCGTCGGCCAAGGTCAAGGCGATCGAGATCAAGCTGTCGCAGGGCGCCAAGCCCGGCCTCGGCGGCCTGCTCCCCGGCGCCAAGGTCACCGCCGAGATCGCGCGCATCCGCGGCATCCCGATCGGCAAGGACTGCGTCAGCCCGGCCGGCCACAGCGCCTTCCACGACGTCGACTCGATGCTCGACTTCATCGAGCGCCTCGCCGATGCCACCGGCCTGCCGGTCGGCATCAAGAGCGCGGTCGGCGAGATGGAGTTCTGGCACACGCTCGGCCGCCGCATCCGCGAGACCGGGCGCGCGCCCGACTTCGTCACGATCGACGGCGGCGAGGGCGGCACCGGCGCCGCGCCGCTGGTGTTCGCCGATCACGTCGCCCTGCCCTGGAAGCTCGGCTTCACGTCGGTCTACCGCGCGCTCGCCGAGGAGGGCGTGCACGAGAACGTCGTGTTCATCGGCTCGGGCAAGCTCGGCTTCCCCGAGAACGGCCTGCTCGCGCTGGCGCTGGGCGCCGACATGATCAACGTCGCGCGCGAGGCGATGCTGGCGATCGGCTGCATCCAGGCCCAGCGCTGCCACACCGGCCACTGCCCGACCGGCGTGGCCACCCAGAACAAGTGGCTGATGCGCGGCCTCGACCCGACGCTCAAGTCGGCGCGCCTCGCCAACTACGTCACGGCGCTGCGCATGGAGCTGTTGCACCTGGCGCACGCCTGCGGCCGCGTCCACCCGGGGCTCGTGCCGCTCGAGCAGTTCGCGATCCTAGACGATGCCTTCGGCGCCCGTCCGGCGCGCGAGGTCTTCCACTACGAGCCGACGTGGGGCCTGCCCACCGAGGCCGAGCAGCGCGCCATCACCGCCGTGATGCGCAAGGAGCATGCGTGACCGTGGCGACCGACTACCTCGTTTGGATCGACATGGAGATGACCGGCCTCGACCCCGAGCGCGAGCGCGTGATCGAGCTGGCCGCGATCATCACCGACAAGGACCTCGTGATCGTGGCCGAGGGCCCCGAGCTGGTCGTGCACCAGTCGGAGGAGATCCTCGGCGCGATGGACGACTGGAACAAGAAGCACCACGGCGGCTCGGGGCTGGTCGAGCGCGTCCGCGCGTCCACGATCAGCGACGCCGACGCCGACGCCGCGGTGGTCGCGTTCATCGACGCCCACGTGCCGGCGGCCGAGCGGCCGGTGCTCGCCGGGAACTCGATTCACCAGGATCGCCGGTTCATCAACCGATACCTGCCCGTGCTCGACCGCCGGCTGCACTACCGGATGGTCGATGTCTCGACGGTCAAGGAGCTGGCGCGCCGCTGGTACCCGGCGCTCTACGACAGCCGCCCCGCGAAGCGCGAGAGCCACCGCGCCCTCGACGACATCCGCGAGTCGATCGACGAGCTGCGGTTCTATCGTCAGACCGTGTTCTTGCCCCGGTGATCTCCGCGACCACGCGACGCGCACCGAACCGCGCGCGGGCGATCCGCGCGCGGTACTGTTGTGCCCTGGAGGCTCCGTGAACGACACCCTCGTCATGATCATGGCGGGCGGCCGTGGCTCGCGCCTCGGCCCGCTCACCGTCCACCGCTCGAAGCCCGCGGTGCCCTTTGCCGGGCGCTACCGCATCATCGACTTCGCGCTCTCGAACTTCGTCAACTCGGGCTACCGCCGCATCTACCTGCTCACGCAGTACATGTCGTCGAGCCTGATCAAGCACCTCAACCGCAACTGGCGGCTGTCGGGCTTCGGCGAGTACATCGAGGTCGTGCCGGCGCAGATGCGGCTGGGCGAGTTCTGGTACCGCGGCACCGCCGACGCCGTGTACCAGAACCTGAACCTGGTCCGCGACGCGCGCCCGAGCCACGTCGCGGTGTTCGGCGGCGACCACGTCTACAAGTTCGCGGTCGATCAGATGGAGCGCGAGCACCGCGACAACCACGCCGACCTGACCGTCGCCGCGGTGCCGGTGCCGGTCGCCGACGCCCGCGACTTCGGCGTGATCCACGTCGACGAGCGCGGCCGGATCACCGGCTTCGTCGAGAAGCCCGAGCACCCGCCGGAGATGCCCGGCCGCCCGGGCTGGGCGCTGGCCTCGATGGGCAACTACATCTTCCGGCGCGAGGCGCTCGAGCGCGCGCTCACCGAGGACGCCGCCGACACCGGCTCGCGCCACGACTTCGGCAAGGACGTCATCCCGCGCCTGGTCGCGCAGGGCGCGCGGATCTTCGCGTACGACTTCGCCAAGAACCGCATCCCGGGCGAGCCCGCCGACGCGCAGCCGTACTGGCGCGACGTCGGGACGATCGAGAGCTACTTCACCTCCAACATGGAGCTGCGGGCGCGCGTCCCCGCGCTCGATCTCTACAACCGCAACTGGCGGATCCGGACCGCGCAGCGCGACTACCCGCCCGCGCGGTTCGTGCGCGGCGGCGAGGGCCTGGGCCCGGCGTCGGTCGACGACAGCCTGATCTGCGAGGGATCGATCATCGCCTCCGCGGTGCTGCGCGAGGTCGTGATCGGCTACGACTGCTTCGTGCACGCGGGCGCCGAGGTCACCGACTCGATCGTGCTGTCGGGTTGCGATCTCGGCGCGGGCAGCCGCCTGCACCGCGTGATCCTCGACAAGAACTGCAAGGTCGCGCCGGGCGTGGTGATCGGCGAGGACGAGGCCGAGGATCGCGCGCGCTTCCCGTTCGTGACCTCGACCGGCATCGTCGTCCTGCCCAAGGGCACGGTCGTGCCGGCCACCGGGCCGGTGATCCTCGCCAACGACGTCGCCGAGCTGCTCGCCAACGAGCCCGAGCTCCGGCGCGACCTGCGGCCCGGCACGTACACGGTGTCGATGCAGTCGCGACACAGCTACGACTCGGCGGGCCCGCGCTTCAAGCGCTACGGCACCACCGAGGCGCTGCCGATCATCGACGATGATGAGATCTGAGAAGTTGTCATCGCGCCTCACCCGCGCCGGGGCCGCGCCATGATCCGCGTCCTGCATGTCGCCAGCGAGGCCGCGCCGTGGGCGCAGACCGGCGGCCTCGCGGATGTCGTCGGGGCCCTGCCCCAGGCGCTGGCCGCGACCCCGGCGCTCGACGTCGGCCTGCTCATCCCGCTGTACCGCGGCGTGCTCGCGCGGCTGAAGGCGGCGGGCCACACGGTCAGCTACGGGCCGCCACTCGCCGTCGGCGGGGTCGAGGCGCGGCTCGCGTCGATCGGCCGGGTCGGCGGGGTCGCGACCGCGTTCCTCGACGCGCCGGCGCTCTACGATCGCGAGGGGCTCTACAGCGCGCCCAGCCACGAGTTCATCGACAACCACCGGCGGTTCGCGGCGCTGTGCCGGGCCGCGGTGGCGCACGGGCCGGCGGTGTTCGGCGACGCGCGACCGGTCGACGTGATCCACGCCCACGACTGGCAGGCGGCGCTCGCGCCGGCCTACGTGCGCCTCGGCGTGCGCGATCCGGTGGCGGTTGCCCACGCCGCGCCGCTCGGCGCCAAGGCCGTCGACGTCCCGCCGGTGGTGCCGCCGTCACCGGCGATCGCGACGGTGTTCACGATCCTCAACCTCGCCTACCAGGGCCGGTTCGCCAAGCGCGCGACCGAGGAGGTGGGCCTGCCGTGGTCGGTGTTCACCCACGACAAGATGGAGGCCTGGGATCAGCTGTGCCTCTTGAAGGGCGGCCTGGTCTTCGCCGATCGCCTGACCACGGTGAGCCCGACCTACGCGCGCGAGATCCGCACCCACGCCGCCGGCGAGGGGCTCGACGGGTTCCTGCGCCACGAGGCCGCGCCGCTGTCGGGCATCGTCAACGGCATCGACGCGGTCAGCTGGGATCCGGCGCGCGATCCGGCGCTCGCGGCGCCGTTCGCGCTCGGCGACATGGCCGGCAAGGCCCGCTGCAAGGCGGCGCTCCTCGCCGAGCTGGGCTGGACCGACGACGACTCGGCGCTGGCGGTGGTGATCGCGCGGATGACCAGCCAGAAGGGCCTCGATCTGGTCGCCGAGCTGGTGCCCGAGGCCGCCGCGCTGGGCGTGCGGATCGCGGTGCTCGGCGCCGGCGACCGCGCGCTCGAGGATCGCTTCACGTGGCTCGCGGACACGTTCCGCGATCACGTGCGCGTGGCGATCGGCTTCGACGTCGCGCGCGCGCGTCGCTACTACGCCGGCGCCGATCTGTTCGTGATGCCGTCGCGGTTCGAGCCGTGCGGCATCGGCCAGATGTACGCGATGCGCTACGGCGCGGTGCCGGTCGTGAGCGCGGTCGGCGGCCTGGTCGACACCGTCGAGGACGTGGTCGGCGGCGGCGAGCGCCACGGCACCGGCTTCCGGTTCGCGCCGGTCACCACCCCGGCGCTGCACGCGGCGATGGAGCGGGCGCTCGCGGCGTACCGCGCGCCCGAGGCCTGGGCCCGGATCCAGGCCCGCGCGATGCGCCGCGACTCGTCGTGGCGCGAGTCCGCGGATGCCTACGCGGCGCTCTACGCCGACGCGCTCGACGCCCGCCGCCGCGCGTAGCCGTCAGCGGGTGGCCGCCCGGTGTGCCCGCTGACCGTGGGCAGGCGTGATCGAGCGCGCCCGCACGGGGTCGAGGCCGACCCACCGCGCAGGCCGGCGTCCGCCACTCCGGACATGCCCGCCGTTCGCCTCGTTCATGTGTCCGGCCGGTGTCCGGACCGTGTGTCCGCCACACGGACATCGTCACCGGGCCCCGGTTCTCGACGAGGAACGCCGCCGGGCGTCCGGAGTGCCGGACGAGCCGTCCGGAGTGTCGGACGTCCCCAGGCCCGGCTGGTCGGACCTGGCGTCCGTCTGCCGGACATCACCCCTGAGCGGTGAATCACGGCGGCCTCACCCCCTGACGCGACGTGTCCGCCCCCCGGACGAGAGAGTCCGGGCTTTCCACAGGGCTGTCGACAACCCGCCGTCAAGGCCGGCTTATCCACAGTGGCGTTTGAACCTAAAGGCTCGATAAGGAAGCACTTGCTAGCTCCTGCCAGGGCCCTGTGGACAAGCTGTGGCGACCGTGTGCTGGCCCCGCCGGGAGCGCACCGAGGTCGCAGACTTATGTCTCGCCTGACGCTCAGGGCGACACGTGAACCGGGTCCGCGCCAGATCGGCGCGAACCGCGGTCACACTGCGCCGATGTTCATGTGTTCCAGGGTGCGATCGGGATCGTCCCGGGGCGGGTTGGACCGGCGTGGCGCGGCCCCGCTCCCGGTTGCTGGTAGCCTGGCGCCGCATGGCCGAGCCCGGCTCCCGCACCGCCCGCTGGGTGCTCGCCGCCCTGCTCGCGATCGGCACGGTCGTGTGGGCGCTGAGCCGCGAGGACCAGCACCGCCCGACCGCGGATCCCCACGCCGACGCGCCCTACTACTACGTCTACCTCCCGTCGCTCGTCCTCGATCACGATCTGCAGTTCGCGAACCAGTACCAGGAGACCAAGAACTGGTACCGGCTCGGCAACACGCCTACCGGCCGCCCAGGCAACGTGTTCGGCATCGGGCCGGCGATCTACGGCCTGCCCGCGTTCGTGATCGGCCACGCGATCGCCAAGGCGACCGACGAGCGCACCGATGGCTTCTCGCGCTGGGAGACGTGGAGCTACACGTTCGCGTCGTTGCCGTGGAGCCTGGCCGCGGTGTGGCTGGCGTTCCGGCTGTGCCGGCGGCGCTTCGGCGGCGGCGCGCGCGCGCTGGTCGGCCCCGTGATCGCCGCCTGCGCGGGCCCGGTCGTCTACTACGCGGTCCGCCAGCCGGGCTACGCGCACCCGGTCGCCACGTTCTTCGCCACCTGGTTCATCGAGCGCTGGGACGCGAGCTACGAGCAGCCCGGGCCGCGCTCGCTGCGCACCTGGCTGGTGCTCGGCGCCACGCTCGGCGCGGCGGCGCTCGCGCGGCCGCAGCTCGCGCTGTGGGGCGTCTTGCTCGCGCGCGCGGCGATCGACGATCTCGACGCGCGCGACGCGCTGCCCGGCTGGCGCTGGAAGCTGCCGCTGCGCTGGCTCGGCGCGGGCGCGATCGCGGCGCTGGTGTTCGCGCCGCAGCTGGTCGCGTGGAAGGTGCTCTACGGCCACTACTACGTCGTGCCGCAGGGCCCGGGCTTCATGCGCTGGGACGATCCGTGCTGGAGCGAGACCTTGTTCTCGTCGCGCAACGGGCTGTTCGCGTGGTCGCCGGCGTACGCGCTGTTCGGCGTCGCGCTGGTGGTCGCGCTGCGCCGCATGCCGCGGCTCGCGGGCGCGCTGATCGCCGGCGTGCTGCTGCAGGCGATCGCCAACGGCGCGGTCTGGGACTGGTGGGCCGGCGGCTCGTTCGGCGGCCGGCGCTTCGACTCGGCGTACCTCGCGTTCGCGGTCGGCGCGCAGCTGCTGGTCGCGCTGATCCTCGCCGCGCTCGCGCGCGCCCGCGCGGGCCTGCGCGATCGCGCCGTCGTGCCGCTGGTCCGCGGCGGCGCGGCGGTCGCGGCGATCGCGATCCTCGGCGCGCTGGTGATCGCGAACCTGCAGCTGGCGGCCGCGACCAGCGTGACCTCGGCGCGCATCAAGGGCGGCGAGCCCGCCGCGCCGATCCTGCGCCGCACCGGCAAGGGCCCGATCGGCACGATCGCCGGGTGGGCCTCGTCGCTCGCGACCTGGCCGGCGCGCGCCGCGTTCGCGTGGGCCCACGACGCGCCGCTCGACGCCTACGATCGCGTCGTCGGCGCGCACGTGCTCGGCGACACCTACCCCGGCCTCAACAGCTACAAGGACGAGCGCACCGCCGAGCTCGACTTCCGCGACGTCGGGCGGCCGATCTTCGGCGGGCTCGCGCCGGGGCCGCGCCCCAACACCGCGGTGATGACCGGCGAGCGCGCGCGCATCCTGGTCGTGCTCAACCGCGGCGGCCGCCTGGATCTGCGGCTCGCGCTCGAGGGCGGCGGCCAGGTCGCGGTGTCGTGGAACGGCCGCGAGCGGCTCGCGACCGCGTTCGCGACCGGCGCGGTCTTCACGATCCGCGTCGACGATCTGCGCCGCGGCGCCAACGACCTCGTGATCGAGGCGCCCGCTGGCACCGTGCTCCGGCCGATCGGGCTCGAGGGCTCGGACATCCCGCAGCCGCCGCGGATCTGAGCGCGCGGACGGACAGCGTGCGCTCGATCAGGTCGTCGATCGCCGCGAGCGAATCGGGGTCCGCCAGCACGGCCTCGTAGACCTCGCGGCCCAGCGCGATCAGGCCGGCGCGAAAATCCCGAACGCGTCGTCACCGCAGCCGCCGTGGATCAGATACGCCGCGCTCCGCAGGTCCCAGCGGTAGGCCCGCCGCATCGCCTGCGCGAACGCGGCCTCGACCGCGACGACGTCGGCGTCGCCGAGCGCCTCGAGCTCCGCGGTGAACGCGGCGCACGACGCCGCGAGCTCGCCCTGCGCGGTCGCGTTCACCCGCGCGACGATCGCCCACAAGCGGTCCTCGCCGCCGGCCGCGGGGCGCTTCGCCGACGCGGGGCGCTTCGCCGGCGCGGGGCGCTTCGCCGCCAGCGTGCCCGTGCGCGCCGTCGCCGCGCCCGCTCGCTTGCCGCCTGGTGCTCGGGTCGCGCGCGTCTTCCTGGTCGCCATCGGAACATCCTCTCGCGCAGCGCGGCCGCGCCTCGACCGCGCCCGCACGGGGCATCGTACCGCGAACGCGTCGGCCGCCTCACGCATCGGCCGATGCCCGGACCCGGGAGTTCTCCGATCTTCGATTTGCGTCGACCGATTTCCGAATGGGGAATCGAGACCGGTGAGTGGAGCCTCGAGGAGCCGCCGTATCTAGCGAATGCCGCGCGCCGCGCGCTGGCACGCCGGCGCCAAGTCGCGATGCCCCGCGGTGATCGGTCGTTCTCACGGTCGTGGCCGGAGAGTTGCTGAACGTCCCTGCATGACGAACTCACGCTGGATGTCTCTCGCGCTGCTCGCGTGCCTGCCGCTCACCGGCTGCATCTCCGACGAGCCGGGCGCGACCGACGAGCTCGACACGAGCTCCGTCTCCTTGCACGGCGCCGATCACGATCACGCGCACCGCGACGTGTTTCCCGACGACACCGGCTGGTTCGCGAGCCAGCGCGAGGCCGGCCCGATCGCGCACGACGGGCCGTTCTTCGACGAGTTCGGCACCAACGGCCGGACCTGCGGCACGTGCCACGCCGCGCGCGATGGCTGGACGATCACGCCCGATCACGTCCGCGCGCTGTTCCGCCAGACCCACGGCACGCACCCACTGTTCCGCACCAACGACGGCTCGACCTCGCCGCTCGCCGACACGTCGACGCTCGAGGCCCGCCGCCGCGCCTATCGGCTGTTGCTCGATCGCGCGGTGATCCGGGTCGGCCTGCCGATGCCGAGCGTCGCCGACTTCGAGCTGATCGCCGTCGACGATCCGTACGGCTACGCGAGCGCGCGCGAGCTGTCGCTGTTCCGCCGCCCGCTGCCCGCGACCAACCTGCGGTTCATCCCGGCGGTGATGTGGGATGGGCGCGTGGTCGCCCCGACCGTCGACGCCGCGCTGCTGCTGCAGGCCGACGGCGCCACGCTCGGCCACGCCGCGGCGCTCGCCCCGCTGCCGGCCGCCGCGCGCGCCGAGATCGTCGCGTTCGAGCGCGGGCTCACCACCGCGCAGGTCCGCGATCGCGGCGCAGGCCGCCTCGATCAGCATGGCGGGCGCGGCGGCGTCGACGAGCTCGCGCTGACCGATCGCGTCGATGCCCGCTTCGATCTGTTCGACGCGTGGCTCGGGGACGCGCCCGACGCGCAGGCCTGCGACCACGGCGCGCGCGCCGAGGCCCGCCGCGCCGCGATCGCCCGCGGCCAGGAGCTCTTCAACACCCGCACGAACGCCGCCGGTCGCACCTGCCGCGGCTGCCACAGCGTCGCGAACGTCGGCAGCAACGCGAACGGGACGTTCTTCGACATCGGGGTCGCGGCCGGGACGCGCCGCTCCGCCGACCAGCCGCTGTACACGTTCCGCAACCGGGCCACCGGCGCGATCCGCACGACGACCGATCCGGGGCGCGCGCTGGTCACCGGCAAGTGGGCCGACCTGAACCGCTTCAAGGTGCCGGTGCTGCGCGGGCTGGCGGCGCGCGCGCCGTACTTCCACGACGGCTCGGCCGAGTCGATCGACGACGTGATCCTGTTCTACGAGGAGTCGCTGCAGTTCGCGTTCACGGCCGACGAGGAAGCCGACCTGCGCGCGTTCCTGGGCGCGCTCTGATCGCCTACCGCGGGTGCGCGCGGAACCGCGCGTCGATCGTGCGCAGCTCGCGGCACGCGCCGGGCTCCGGCACGCGCGGCGGGTCGCAGGCCCCGGGCATCGCGCTCTCGACCCAGTTGACGTAGGCCTCGTCGGCGACCGGGCCGCCGCCGGGCCAGGCGGCGTACGCGAGCACGAGCGCGAGGCCGCCGGCGATCGACGCGATCGCGACCCGCGCCCGCACCGCGTCGACGCCGGCGACCGCGAACGCGATCACCACCGCGACCACGATCAGGTACGGCACCAGGCTCGCGAGGCCGCGCAGCCCGACCAGCCAGCCGGCGTTCCACGGCGCGTGGCCCTCGCGCATGAGCCGCAGCGTGACCTCGTAGAGCGGGTTCTTGAACTTCTCCGGGAAGTGCGGGTACTCGGCCGAGGCGCCGGCATAGATGACGATCGCGAGCACGACCGCCGCGCCGACCAGCGCGCGCGCCCACCACCGGCCCGGCGCCGCGTCGGTCCACGCCACCGCCGCCGCGATCGGCGGCAGCAGGAACGGCAGCATCGCCGTGATGTAGCGCGGCCCGACGCCCCAGCCGCCGCGCCAGAAGTTGATGCTCGAGACGAACAGCAGATAGATGACGACGCACGCGATCGACACCGCCGCGTGGCGCCGCTCGCCGCCGCGCCACAGGAGCCACCAGCCGGGGATCGCGGCGAGGAGCCACGGCGCCAGCGTGACCAGCCCGTTGTCGGCGGAGACCGTCGAGCCCAGGAACGCCTCGGCGCGCAGCGCCGTGATGCCGAGGAAGCCCTGCTGGTGGAACTGCGCGAACGTCTCCGACGCGGCGTAGCCGGTGCGCAGCGGTCCGCCGAACGCCGCGGTGTGATAGGCGAGCAGGATCGCGATCGGCACGACCGCGCCGGCGGCCGCCCAGCCGACCGCGGTCAGCACCTCGCGGCGCGGGCGGGTCGCGATCAGCCGCCACACGACATAGATCGCGATCGGCACGCCCGCGAACGCCGCCTGGTAGTCGACCAGCGGCGCGGCGCCCGCCGCGAAGCCGGCGGCCAGCATCCAGCGCAGCGCGCGCCGATCCTCGATCACCTCGATCGCGAGGATCCACGCGGTGCCGATGCACACCGCCGACAGCTGGTGCGAGATGAACAGCACCGAGTAGGTCATCGCCATCGAGCCCAGCGCGTAGGCCGCGATCACCAGCCGCCGGCTCTCCGGCCGCGGCGCCCAGCGCGCGAGGAAGCCCCACAGGAGCCACAGGAACAGGAGCGAGGGCACCACGCCGGTGGTCACGCGACACAGCCAGACCGTGAGCGCCAGCGACGGCTCGCCGTGGCCGGTCGCGTGGGTGATCGCGGTGAGGATCGCGTACGGCGGGATCGCCAGCATCGACGACCCCGGCGCCTTGTTCGAGTACTGGTGCCCGCCGCTCGGCGAGACGTCCGGGGTCGCGCCCCAGGTCTGGACCTCGTCGTCGATCGCGACCGTGCCGCGCTCGACCATCGCCTTCACGAGGTAGGCGCGCGGCAGCTCGTTGGCGCTCGAGATCGCCGGGAAGTACGGGACCGAGTACAGGTACGCGAACGCGATCCCTATCGCCAGCCCGTAGCGGACCAGCCACGCGCGAACCGCCGTCGGCACGCGCGGACCATACACAATCCAGCGACGACGTGGGCGCACCGGACCACCGCGCCCATCGAACGTTGACCTGGCCGTTGACCCGGGCGTTGACGACGACGTCTTCGTCGAGGTTGACGGCGACGGCGACGGCGACGTGTCACCTTGACGTTGACCTCGCGCGAGGCCGCGCGCGCGGGTGAGCCCCGCTCGGGGCCGCCCAGGTCGAGGTCACGGTTTCACGTTGCCGTCGCCGTCGCGGACAACGCCCACGAGGTCGTCCACGCCCACGTCAACGAGGGCGACGCCCCGGCCCCGCTGCGATCGCACCGCCGCCGTGCTACCACCGTGGCCGCGTGCTGTTGTCCATCCTGATCCCGGCCTATCGGGAAGAAGCGACCATCGGCGAGGTCCTGCGCCGCGTCGCCGCGGTCGAGATCGAGTCCCTCGGCTTCACCAAGGAGATCGTCGTCTGCGACGACGGCTCCGATGACCGCACGCGGGCGATCGCGCTCGCGGCCGCGGCCGCCGACCCGCGCATCAAGGTGGTCTGGAACGAGCCCAACCGCGGCAAGGGCGCGGCGATCCGCACCGCGCTCGACGCGGCGACCGGCGAGTACTGCCTGGTGCAGGACGCCGACCTCGAGTACGACGTCGGCGACTACCCGGCGCTCCTCCGCGAGGTGCTGCGCGGTGCGTCGGTGGTCTACGGCTCGCGGTTCCTGGCCAACGCGCGGCCGACCGGCATGGCGCTGCCGAACTACGTCGCCAACCGCATGCTGAGCGTGACCTCGAACCTGCTCTACGGCCTCTCGATCACCGACGAGGCGACCTGCTTCAAGGTGATCAAGACCGACCTCCTCCGCTCGCTCGCGCTGACCTGCGAGGGCTTCGAGTTCTGCCCCGAGGTGACCGCCAAGCTCGGCCGCCGCGGCGTGAAGATCGTCGAGGTGCCGATCAGCTACTCGGCGCGCGCGATCGAGGAAGGCAAGAAGGTCCGCTGGACCGACGGCGTCGAGGCGATGTGGGTCCTGCTCAAGCTCCGGCTCGCCAAGTGACCGCCCCGATCGCTCCCCGCTTCCCGTCCGCCGGCGTCGGCATCCGCGCCGATCTGCGCCGCGGCCTCTTGATGGCCGCGGGCGGCGCCGGCCTGCTCCTGCCGATCGAGTACGTCGCCACGCTGTGGGCCTACCCGGGCGACATCTCGATCGTCACCGCGCTGCGGGTGCTGGCGCTGTGCGCGACCCTGCTCGCGCTGGCGTGGGTCATCCTCGGCCCGCTGTGGGCGCTCGCGATCGCCTCGCCGCGGCTGGTCCGCGCGCTGTCCAGCGGCGACGCGCGCCACGGCGCCGGCCCGCTGGCCTGGCACCCGCGCCCCGACGCGCCGCGGCCCGGCGCGGCCTGGGTCTGGGCGCTGTTCGTCGGCGGCGGCGTGTTCCTGCTCGGCGTGCAGCGCGTGGCCGCCTGGGCCGCGACCACCTACAAGGAGCCGCAGCGGATCGGCATCCTGATCGCCGCCGCGGCCGCGGTCATCGTCGTGGTCGCGCTGGTCGTCGTCGTGCTCGTGCGCAAGCTGGTCGCGATCGTCGCCGAGGCGCTGTACCCGACCACCGGGCCGTGGTCGCCGTTCACCTCGTGGCGCGGCGCGGTCGCCGGCACCGCCGCGCTGATCCTCGGCGGCATGCTCGCGCTCCACCTCGCGGTGCCGGCGGCGCGCCCGGACCTGCCCTGGCGCCTGGTGCTCGCGGCCTACACGATCGGCATCGGCATGACCTGGGGCGCGCGCCGCGCGGCCCTGCCCCGCGCCCCGCTCGCCCGCCGCCGCAAGGCCGCGCTGCTCGGCGCCGCCGCGGCCGCGCTGATCGTGCCGAGCACGCTCGTCTGGTTCGGCGCCGACGTCACCGCCAAGTACGTCGTCGTCACCGCGTCACCGGTGCTCGACAAGGCGATCGGCTACGTGCGCTCGGCCAACGACTTCGACCGCGACGGCTTCGGCTCGCTGCTCGGCGAGAACGACTGCGCGCCGTTCGATCCCGAGCTGCACCCCGGCGCGAAGGAGATCGCCGACGACGACATCGATCAGAACTGCGACGGCCACGACTTCTCGCTGCGCAGCCTCGCGGCGGTGCCGAGCGGCCCGCGCATGCCGGTGCCCGCGGCGTTCGCGCGCAACGACTGGAACGTCCTGTTCATCACGATCGACACCGTCCGCTACGACCACACGACCTTCGGTGGCTACAAGGACGGCCCCAAGCACCGCGACACCACGCCCAACCTGGCCAAGCTGGTCAACCGCGCGACCTCGTTCTCGTTCGCCCAGGCGCCGGCCGCCGGCACGATGGCCTCGGTGCCGGCGATCATCACGTCGAAGTTCTTCCACAACGGCCTGGCGCTCGACGAGTCGAACATCAAGCCGGGCATGCCGCCGCGGCTCAAGCCCGAGAACACGCTCATCACCGAGATCATGAAGCGCGGCGGCTACGCGACCGGCGTGATCCTCACCCACGAGTACTTCAGCGACTGGGGCATGCTCCAGGGCGTCGACGATCCCGACATGGAGCTGACCAAGGACACCGATCCGTTCAAGGTCACCTCGCATCTCGTCACCGATCACATCCTCGCGTGGATCTCGCGCCACGCCGGCCAGAAGTGGTTCCTGTGGGCGCACTACCTCGATCCCCACGGTCGCTACGTCGCGCACCCCGACGAGGTCGACTGGAGCGCCACCGAGGAGGACAAGTACGACAGCGAGCTGTTCTTCACCGACAAGCAGCTCGGCCGGCTGTTCGACGAGCTGTCGCGGCTGCCCGGCGGCGATCGCACGATCATCGTCGTCACCGCCGATCACGGCGACGGCTTCAACGAGCACGGCTTCATCAACCACGGCCAGGCGCTGTACCGCGAGCTCCTGAACGTCCCGATGATCATCTACGTGCCCGACAACCAGCCGCGGGTCGTGCCCGGCGCGACCTCGCCGCTCGATCTGGTGCCGACGATCGCCGACCTGACCGGCATCGACGTCTCCGACCTCGCGTTCGAGGGCAAGAGCCTGGTGCCGCAGCTGTTCTACCAGCGCGACGACATGGATCGCGTCGTGTTCTCCGAGACCAACTGGCCCAAGCGCCTGCGCTCGGCGACCTCGGCGGCGTGGAAGCTCATCTACAACATCGACGACAACCTCTACGAGCTCTACGACCTCAAGAACGATCCGTGGGAGAAGGTCAACGCGGTCTCGAAGGACAAGGACGCCTACGCCGCGCTCAAGACCCAGCTCGACGCGTTCCTCGAGCGCGTGGTGTTCGCGCGCGATCCGGCGAACAACCAGATCGCGATGCGCATCGCCGAGGTGCTGCTGGCGAGCCCGCCCAAGATCGCGCGGCCGGTGAGCGGGGTCTCGTTCGACGACGGCCGCATCGAGCTGCTGGGCTGGGAGCCCGAGTCGCCGGGGCCGTACAAGCCGGGCGAGAAGCTCTACGCCAAGGTCTACTTCGCGGTGCACGACACGCCGTCGGCGGCGTTCCGGCTGCAGCTCGAGGCCTGGCCGATGACCGGCGCGCTCGATCCGGCGGCGGCGCAGCCCAACCAGATCGCGCGCAGCCCGCTGCGGCTGACGCTCGATGGCCTGTTCTCCTCGGACCGCTGGCGCAAGGGCGACACGATCCGCGAGCGCATCGGGCTGTTCGTCGGCAACGACTGGAAGGCCGGCGATCAGCTGGCGATCGGCCTGTGGATGACCGCGGCCAACGGCAAGCGCGCAACGCCGACCGGGCCCACGGTGGCCAACGATCCGGGCGTGACGGTGCTGGGCACGGTGCCGTTCGCGCCGCCGCCGCCGCCGCCGGGCCAGGTCGCGCCGGTGGTGCCCGGGGCGCCGGGTGCGCCGGGGATCGCGCCGAGCGGCCCGCCGCCGGGCGCCGGCTCGGGTGCGCTCGGCCCGACGCCGCCCGCGCCTGGCCCTGGATCCGGAGCGCTCGCTCCCCGTAGCCCCACGCCG
>JAIOQA010000328.1 GCA_021413675.1 Deltaproteobacteria bacterium
CGTCGACGAAGCCGGCCAGGAACGCCGGACACGCGCGGGTCCGCCAGCCGCCCTCGCACTCGACGTCGATCCGGACCGGCGTGGCGCGCGGATCCTCGGCGGCGGCGCGCGCGGCCGGCGCACGCGCGAGCCCCGCGAGAACGGGGACGAGCAACGCGAGCGAGCGGCGGACGCGCGGGTGCAGGGACATGGCCCTCGGGAGGAGCGCACGAACCGCGCCGGGTTGCGCGCGCGATCGATCCTTGCCACTTCGCACGGGAACCGCGCGGCGCAATCGGTTGTCGTCGGCGACACGCCACGGGATCGGCGCCCGAGGAGGCCTGGTACGCTCGACGACGTCTCGATCGGGGGCGCGGGGGGCGCGCTCGGTCCGGGTACACCTGCATCCGGGAGGCTCATGCGTCATCACAGTGTTCGAACTGGCTCGTCCTGGGCGTGGATCCTCGTGCTCGCGGCGGCAGGCGCCTGCGGGAAGGCGAAGGATGCCGACCCGGGCACCGCCAGCAGCGCCAGCGGCGCAGGCAGCGCGAGCGGCGCCAGCGTTGGGCCCGCGCCGACGCGCGCGCTCGCGGTCCCCACCGTCGCCGTGGCCTCGACGCGGCCGGTGCGGGCCGCGCGCGTCGTCATCCTCGCGCGCGATGGCGCGCTCGCGACCGATTTCACGCCGGAGGTGCGCGACGGCGCGTTCGAGCTCGCCGCCGTCGGCAAGGGCACGCCGACGACGCTCGCGGCGCTGACCGCCGAGCAGGTGACGCTGCCGCCCGACGACCCGCCGCCGCGGGCCGACGACGCCCCGCCGCCTGAGGCCGATGACGACGAGTCCGGCGGCACCGGCACGGCGATGGCCCTCGACGAGGGCAAGATGGGCAAGAAGGACAGCGACCGCGTCCCGGGCCAGTACCGCATGAAGGGCCCCGACGAGGACGCCCTGTCGCGCACCCAGGCGATCGAGGAGGCGCGCAAGACCGGCATCCTCGGCCGCACCGCGCCGGCCGCGGGCCCGCCCCTCGACCCGCGCGCCCGCGGCGTGATGGGCGACGGCGCCGCGCCGACCAGCCTCGACGGCGCGCTCCTGCCGGGCGACGGCGGCGACGTCGCCGCCACCCTGTCGCCGATCATCGTCGCGGATCGCGACGCCCCGGCGCGTGCGCTCGTCGACCTGATCCGCGCCCACGACGGCCAGGCCACGCTCGCCGTCTCCCCCGACGGCGCTCGCGCGTACGCCTTCGCGATCGGGTTCGGGATCACCGCGAGCGACGCCGGTGGTGCGCCGGCGACAGACGTCGAGCTGGTCGTCACGCTGACCGGCGATCGCGCCGCGATGACCGCGCAGCGCGGCGCGGTCATGATCGCCGAGGGCTACGCCTGGCAAGGTGCGGGCACGCCGGCCGAGCTGACCGCGGCCTATGGCAAGTCACGCGACGCCCTCGCGCTCGCCGGCCGCCGCGATCTCCGGTTGTGGTTCGACGACAAGGCCACCGTCGGCCAGGTCGTCCTTGCGATGGACGCGCTGGTCGCTGGTGGCGCCACCTCGATCACGATCGGCGATCCCGCGTGGCCGCGCCTGCCGCCGCTCTCGCCGACAGCCGCGGTCCCACAGGTCCGCATCGGCATGCCGACCTCGGTCGGCGATCTCGACAAGGCGGTCATCCGCCGTTACATCAAGCGCAACCTCGCGAAGATCTCCTACTGCTACGAGAAGGAGCTGGTGATCCACCCGGCGCTCGAGGGCACGGTGTCCGCGCAGTTCTTCATCACGCCCAGCGGCTCGGTCGGCACCTCGAACGCGAGCGGCGTCGATGGTTCCGTCGCGAGCTGCATCGCCGACGTGATCAAGGGCATCGAGTTCCCGAAGCCCAAGGGCGGCGGTGGCGTGCAGGTGAACTACCCGTTCACGCTCCGGCCCGCCGGCGGGTAGCGGAAACCGCAGTCAGCGGTGGTGGCCCGTGGCGCTCGCGATCAGCACGAGGATCAAGACCGCGATGGCGAGCCCGCCCACCACCAGCAGCCCGATCTTCCACGGATCGTAGGGCGCCTCGGCGGTGATGAGCGCGGGGTCCTGGCCGTGGATCACCGCGCGATACGCGGTGCCGCGGTAGCGGTACGCCAGCACCCACGCCGGCATCGCGACCCGGTGCGTGCGCATCCTGCGCAGCAGCACGCCGACCCGGACCTTGCGGAACTTGCTGCCGGGGATCGTGCCCTGCTGCAGCCGATGGATCGCGGTCGCCTCGATCGCGTCGACGACGATCCGGCGCGCCGCCGAGCGCTGCGCATCGAACGCCTCGATCAGCGGGTCCTCGCCATCGACCGGCGCGACCTGCGCGATCGGGTGCGCGGTCGCGAGGTCGTAGCGCGCGGTGAGGTACCCGCACTCGGCCTGGGTCAGGCCGCGCGACGCCGGCACCAGCGAGCCATCGAAGCTCATCTCGACCATGCCGCTGTGCGGTGCCCACGCCGAGCGCCCGGAGCCGTGATCGGAGTCGGCGCTCCAGCTGATCGTCGCGGTCGCGTCGACGATCCACGCCGCCCAGTGCAACGGCGCCATCGAGTCGACCGCGGCCGCGCTGACCAGATCCTTGGGATACAGCCAGCCGCGGCGCCCGAGCCACGCGCGCAGGGTCGCCTGCGCCGCCTCGCGCGACACCCGGAACGGCAGCGCATACGCCGCGCGCTCGACCGGATCCACCGGTTGCTCGACGTGCATCACCGCGCTGCAGAAACCGCAGCGCGGCGCCTGGACCTCGGCGACGAACGCGACCGCGGCGTTGCAGGACGCGCAGCGCAGGATCCGCGCGCGGGGTGCGGCCGCGACCGCGGTCGCCGCGGCGTCGCAGACCCGGGCGCACACCGCGCAGCGCAGATCGCCCTCCTCGAGCGGCGACGCGCAGCGCGCGCAGTGCTCCACCGCGGCGACCGGCGGCGCGGTCATCGGCGGTGCCCACCCGCGAACGCGAGCACGAGGATGACGATGAACGCGATCGCCACGAGCACCGCGATGCCGACCTTGATCGCCGACACCGGCGCCGCGCCGGTCGCCTTGCCGGTCTGGCCGTTGACGACCAGCCGCAGCGGCGGCCTGTCGGGCCGGTAGCGCACCGCCAGGACCCAGACCGGCAGGAGCACCGGATCCATCGTCTCCCACTCGACCCGGGTCTGGTACGTGAGGTCGCGGTGCGAGTCCCCGGGCATGAGATCGGTGAGGCGCCGGCCCTCGAGCGCGATCGCCTCGCCTCGCGCGAGCGCGGCGCACTCCTCGAGCGATCGCGACGGCTCCTCGGTGTTCCAGCCGCTGATCAGCCGCGGATCGTAGCGGCGCAGCTGGCGCAGATCGAACGGCTCGACCGCCTCGAGCTCCTCGTTGGGCAGGCCCTTCGACCCGCTGACCACGACGTCGGTCACGTAGCCGACGTGCTCGCCGGTCAACGAGCGATGCTCGGTGTGGGTCACGGTCCGGGTGTGGGTCGTGGTCGAGCCGTCGGCGTTGGTGGTCGTGTACGTCTCGGTCGTCGTGTAGTTCTCGCCGATGGTCGCGCTGTACGCCGAGCGCGCGACGGCGCTGTACAGCGCGGCGGGCACGTAGATGCCCTGCAGCTGCTCGACCGCCGCGCCGCGCAGCGCCGAGTCGGCGAAGATGCTCTGGCTCGAGACCCAGGCCGCGAGCGCCTTCTTCGCGAGCGCATCCCCGTCGGCGAAGGTCACGACGAACACCGGGTCGGGACGATCCCGCGACGGCGGACGCTCGACCACCGCCGGGCTCGCGCAGTACGGGCAGGTCGCGGTGCGCGCGCCGCGGATCACCAGCGCGGCGCCACACTCGTCGCAGGCCAGGACGACCTCGCTCACTCCGGTCGAGTCTAGATCAACGGGGTCCAGGTCAACCAGCCGTTGCTCCAGTAGGTCTGCTCGACCTCGCCGCCGACCTTCGCGAACACGACCAGGCGGCCCTGGGCGGTGACGGTCGCCGACGGGGACGTATCGATCGTGCCACCGGTGATCGCCAGCCAGGTGGTCCAGCCGTTCTCGTAGTAGATGTGGCCGAGCGCCCCCGCGGGGTCGCGACCGAACACCACCAGGCGCGTCCCGGCGACGACCGCGGACGGTGCGGACGACAGCGACACGCCCGGCGTGACCCAGTCCGCCCACGCGCTGAACGGCGCGGTGGTCTTCGTGCGGATCAGCCCGCCGGCGGTATTGGTGGCGAAGACATGGAGCTCGCCGCCGTAGACCGCCGCCGACGGCGCCGAGCCCAGCACCGGGCTGCCGACGCGAACCCAGGAGGACCAGCGCTGCTGCACGCCGTCGTACGCGATCATCCACAGCACGCCGTCGTACCCGCGCACGAACACGTGCGGCTGGCCGGCCCACATCACGGCGGTCGGCGCGGACGTGATCGACCCGCCGAGCGTACGCCAGCCGCTCCACGCGCCGTTCTCGTAGAACTGGTGCCACAGGGCACCGTCGTCGCGGCGCGCGAAGACGGTGAGGCGCGACCCGATCATCAGCGCCGTGGGCGCCGACGTGATCGCCTCGGTGCCGATGGGCTCCCAGGCGGTCCAGTGGCCGGCGGCCGCGTCATAGTACCGATGGCGGAGGGTGCCCGCGCTCGCATCGCGCTCGAACACCTCGAGGCGGCTGCCGGTATCGACGGTCGACTGACCGCTCATGTTGTCGCTGAGCGCGGTCGTGCCGTGCGGCGCGAGCGGCGTGCTGGGCAGCGTGCGGGTCCAGGAGATGGTCGCGCCGCCGGTGACGTCGGGCGGGCTCAGCGACAGCCGCGCGCCCGCCTCGCTGCCATCGAGCCAGCGCAGGTCGGTCGTCTGCGCGCCGGCGGGCCAGTACGTGCTCCCGCCATAGCCGCCCCACGGCGGATCGATCGCGTAGACATAGGCGTCCTCGCCGATCCCCACCACTCGCAGGTTGTAGAACGCGGCGGTGGGACGGGAATTGTTGAGGACGATCCGGACCGTGCCGTTTGCGGTCGGGACGTACGCGCAGCTTTTCGCGCGCAACAACCCGCCGGTCGTACACGACGCGGTGGTCGACGCATTCGCGAACAGCGCCATGGAGACCTCCGGATCACCGGTGAGGTCGACCGCCAGCCGCTTGCCACCGATGGTGTTCAAGGTGATCGTGATCGCGCCCCCCGGTGGGACCTCGCCGTTGCGGCGCGGCGCCCCCGTGGCGTTGAAGGCGGTCGACGGATCGAGGCCGACGTGCCAGAGCCCGAGTCCGTCGCTGGCCGTCCCGCGATCGTAGCTGTCCGGCGTGTTGCGCCGGTACTCGGCGAGGAAGTACTCGTGCGGACCGCGCGTCGGATCCCAGAGCAGGACCGCCTCGGGATAGATCGACGTCTTCTGCGGCGGCATCACCCACGACGCTCCGCCGGAGCCCAGGCTGACGACCGTCGGCTCGATCCAGCCCAGCGCCAGCTTGGCGTACGGATCGAGATGCATCAGCGAGACCCGGTCGTAGGCCGTGCCGCTCGTCGGGCCCATCAACGTGAGCCCGCTGTTGTGCTTGCCGTAGTTCGCGCCGTAGAGATCATCGAACGCGTGGTTGCCGCTGAGCGCGTGGATCCCCTCGTGCGCGATCGTCGCGAGGCTGGCCTGGATGCCGGCGTTCGCGACCGGCGCGCACAGCTGCACCGAGGACGCGGCGATCGAGACGCACGTGTCGCTGCTGGTGCCGCCCCACACGCCCTGGTTGTCGAGGGCGATGATCAGGATCTCCTCGCGCGTCACCTTGCCATCACCGTTCGTGTCGAGCCCGGCGATCTCCGGGTGCAGCGCGAGCAGGTCGCGCTTGATCTGGTCCGAGAAGACGTCGCGACTGGCGTTCGGCGTGTAGTTGCTGAGCTGCTCGGTGGCGCGGTGGCTGAGCTCGAACCGCCCGTTGGACATCTCGCGGTAAAAGCCGGCCACCGACGGGACGCTCGGATCGGAGGTCCGGCCGAAGACGAGGCGGGTCGCGTCCGCCATCGACTCCGTCATCGCAGGCAGGCCGGCGTAGTCGACCTTCATGACATACGTCGGCCGGGTGCCGAGCGCGGCCATCCGCTTGTAGCCGAACTGCTCGAGGGCGGTGACGGCCTCGGTCTCGGTGCCGAGGGCGTCCTCGGGCATCGCGTCGACACAGCCGGCCAGACAGGTGCTCGCGGCGAGCACGGAACAAAGGATCGGGAATCGCATCGCTGGTGAACCTCCGGTCGCTCGCTTCAGCAAGCACCGGACCAGCGCGGCGCGCCGTGATCTCGAGAGGTTGCGTGCCAGGCCGCGACGCGGACGATGGCCATGGACGTCCATGGACGTCCACGTTCACTCGCCGCGCGTCTCGATCCCGAGCCGCTTGAGCAGCCGGTACAGCGACGGCCGCGGCATGCCGAGTACGCGGGCGACCGCGGCCAGGTTGCCGCCGTGCGCCGCGATCGCCTCCTGCACCGTCGCGGCGGTGAGCTCGCGCGGCGGCGCGACCGGCGGCACGTCGTCTACCGGCGGGGGCTCGGCCATCCCGGCCTGCGGGTCGAGATCGGTCTCGCGCACGACCACTTCGCCCGCCGCCCGCGCCCGCGCGCCCGCGCGCCGCACGGACGCGAGCAACTCGCGGACGTTGCCGGGCCATGACCGCAGCGCGCAGGCCTCGACCAGCCGCGCGTGCGGGGTCAGCCCGTCCGGGGCCAGCGCCCAGGCGAGCAGCCACGGCAGCTCCTCGCGGCGCTCGCGCAGCGATGGCACCCGGACCTCATCCTTGGCGATCCGGTAGTAGAGGTCCGCGCGAAACCCGCCGTCGCGCACCGCCGCGCGCAGGTTGCGGTAGGTCGCGAAGCAGAAGCGGGTGCTGACGCGCCGCGGTCGCGCCGCGCCGAGCGGGAGCACCTCGCCGGTCTCGATGACCCGCAACAGCTTGGCCTGGACGGCGGGGTCGAGCTCGGCGACCTCGTCGAGGAACAGCGTGCCGCCGTCGGCCGACGCGACGTAGCCGTCGGCGTCGGTGGTCGCGCCCGAGTACGCGCCCTTCTGCGCCCCGAACAGCAGCCGCTCGGCGACGCCCTCGGGGATCGCCGCGCAGTTGATCGCGAGGAACGGGCCGTCGGGCGCCGGCCCGGTGCGGTGATAGGTGCGCGCCGCCAGCTCCTTGCCGGCGCCGCTCTCGCCGCCGAGCAGCACGCACGGCGCGGCCGCGGCGCGCGCCACCTCGGCCAGCGCCATCGCCAGCGTCGGCCCGATCACGCCGTCGTCGCCGACCGCGACCGCGGCGCCCTCGAACCGCCGCACGTCGCCGCACAGGAGGAACACGGTGTAGCCGAGCCGCAGCACCGCGTCGCCGTCGACCACCGCGGTGCCGGTGACGGTGCGGCCGTCGAGCACCGAGCCGTTGCGACTGCCGTGGTCGGTCACGGTCCAGCGGCCGCGGGCGTGGTGGACGTCGGCGTGGCGACGGCTGACCAGCCCGTCGACCGGGACGTCCTCGCCCAGGAGACGGCCGAGGGTCGCGCGGCAGTCGACGAGGTCGATCACGCGCAGCAGTGGCTGCGCGACGCAGTGGATCGCGATCACGCCGGGTCGCGCGGCCGGTGCGTGCACCGAGCGCGTGTTCGGGTCGACGGTGGTGTCGCCTCCTGCCGCCAAGACGACTATTGTAGGGCGCTCGGATCCGCGCTCGCAACCGATGACGTCCGACGACGATCACCCCGCCGACCCCGACGCCACGCTCGCGCCCCGGTCGCGCGTCCACGGCGGCGCGACCACCCTGCCCGCGGCCGGCGGCGCCGCGCGCGCTCCCTTCGCGGCGGGCGCGCTGATCGCCGGGCGCTACCAGGTCGTGCGGTTCATCGCGAGCGGCGGCATGGGCGAGGTCTACGAGGTCGAGGACCTCGAGCTCGGCCAGCGGGTCGCGCTCAAGACGCTGCGACCGGATCGCGCGCAGGCGCCGCGCGAGCTCGAGCGCCTCAAGCGCGAGATCGTGCTGGCCCGCGGCGTGACCCACCCGTCGATCTGCCGGCTGTTCGACGTCGGGTTCCACACCACCGAGGCCGCCTCGCTCGCGTTCCTGACGATGGAGCTGCTCGACGGCCCGACGCTGGCGGACGAGCTGCGCCAGCGCGGGCCGATGGCGCCCGCGCGCGCGCGCGCGATCCTCCGCCACCTCGCGGCCGC
>JAIOQA010000330.1 GCA_021413675.1 Deltaproteobacteria bacterium
GGCGGACAGCCACATGTCCCTCGCGCGCGGCATGCAGGGCTTCCAGATCGCCTGCGCGCGGCGGTTCAACGCACACACGCGTCGCCGCGGCGGTGTCTTCGCGGATCGCTACCACCCGCGGCCGCTGCGCACGCTGCGCGAGACCCGCAACGCGCTGGCCTACGTGCTCAACAACTGGCGACGCCACCGCGAGGACCTCACCGCCCGCAACCTCGCGTTCGATCCGTTCGCGTCGGCGCGCGCGTTCGATGGGTGGGCCGGCGATCCGCGCCGCGCGCATCTGGAGTTCGTTCCGGTCGTGATGCCCACGACCTGGCACCTCACGCACGGCTGGCGTCGCTACGGGCCGATCGCTCCACACGCTCGCCCCGGTTCGATCGATCCCGCGCGCGGCCATCGCTGATCGCGGACCGTCGCCCCGGCTCGATCGCGGACGTCGCCCGGCTGGCCCAGCCCGCTCGCCCGCTCGCCCGCTCGCCCGCTCGCCCGCTCGCCCCGCCCGCTCGCCCCGCTCGCCCAGCCCGCCCCGGCCGGCAGCGACGGAGCATCCACCGGCGCGCCACCCGCGCGCCGCCCGCGCTCACCCGATGTTGAAGTCTTCCTTCTCGTGGTGCGCGGCGCTGCCGTCGGTGAAGCGGCCGAGCGTGTAGCGGTCGAAGATCTCGTGGCGCTCGCCGCCGGTGAGCCAGTCGCCGTAGAGCTTGCCGACGATCGGCGCCATCATGAAGCCGTGGCCGACGAAGCCGCACGCGAGATAGAAGTCGCGCACGCCGGGCGGCTCGCCGAGGATCGGGTTGCCGTCGGGCGAGCAGTCGTACGGGCCGGCCCACTGGCGCAGGATCTTCACGTCGCCGAGGCGCGGCATGAGCTTGACCAGCCGCCGCGAGTAGGTCGCGAGGAACTCGAGCGTGGAGCCCATCGCGTGGGTCGAGCCGTGGCCGGGCACGGTCACGCCGCCGACGATCTCGCCGCGCATCGACTGCGAGCAGTAGAGCCCGCTCGACAGCTCGGACACCATCGGTCGCAGGAACGGCTTGAGCGGCTCGGACGAGCAGATCTCGTGGCGGATGGGCCACGTCGGCAGCTCGACGCCGAGCATCTTGGCGATGCTCGGCGACCACGAGCCGCACGCGTTGATCACCCGGCGCGCCTGGATCGAGCCGCGATCGGTCTCGACGGTGAAGCCGGGCTTCTGCGCGGTGAGCGCGCGGACCGGCGTGTGGGTGAGCACCTTCACGCCGAGCGCGATCGCCTGGCGCGCGTAGCCCCACAGGAACGGCCACGGGAACAGGATGCCGTCGGTCGGGTTGTAGGCCGCGCCGACGATGCCGGTGAGGTCGATCTCGGGCACGACCTCGCCTGCCTCCTGGGGTGACAGCATCCTGGTCGACACGCCGCACCGGTTCTGCAGCGCGATGTTCTTCTCGAGGCGCGCGATCTCCTTGGCGGAGCGCGCGAGGAACAGGTAGCCGCCCTGGCGGAACCAGACGTTGACGCCGAGCTCGACCGCGAAGCGGCGGCACAGCGCGACCGACTCCTGCATCAGCCGGATGTTGATCTCCGTGGACCACTGCTGGCGCACGCCGCCGCCGTTGCGCCCGGAGGCGCCCTCGGCGAGGTAGCCGCGATCGACCACGACGACATCGGTCATGCCGCGCTTCGCGAGGTGGTACGCGATCGACAGGCCGACCACGCCGGCGCCGATGATCACGACCTCGGCGCGCTCGGGCAGGGCGGCGCCGCCGCGCAGCGCCGCGGGCACGCGGAACTCGCCGGACGCGTCGGGTCCGGCGTCGTCATCGTCGTCGGAGTCGTTGCCCGGCTGCATCAGGTCTCCTCCTCGGACGCCGCCGCCACAGGCTCGGCCGGATCGTCAGGGAAGCGGTGCGCGGCGGGATCGCGCGCCAGCAGCTTGATCGGCGTGGGCGCGAGCGGCGGGCGCGAGGTGAACGGCGCGATGAAGGACGGATCCTCGCCGGTGATCTCGGCGAGCGCGGTCGCGACCACCGCGAGGCACTCCTTGCCCTGGCACGGCCCGGTGCCGAAGCCGGTGTAGCGCTTGACCTCCTCGATGTCGCGGTAGCCGCGCGCCACCGAGTGCTCGAGATCGGCGCGGGTCACGTCCTCGCACCGACAGACGACGATCTTCGATCCCATCAGGCACCTCTCCGCGCCGCGGTGGTCGCGATCGGCCCGAGCTCGCGCGCGAGCGCGAGCGCCTCCTCGGCGGCCGCGCCGCCGACGCGCGCGCCGACCGTGGCCGCGGCCATCGGACCGACGTAGCCGCAGACGTCGCCGCAGGCGAACACGTCGGGCGTGCTGGTGCGGCCGTCGCGATCGACGATCACGCGGAACCCGCCGCGCGCGGGATCGAGGACGGTGCGGCAGCCCTGCTGGCGCGGGCCCTCGGACGCCGGCGCGGGCATCGCCGCGACCGCGACGACGTCGCAGTCGAGGCGGCGGCGCGAGGTGAGCTCGACCGCGGTCACCCAGCTGCGGCCGCGCGCGCGCTCGACCTGATCCGCGGAGGTCGTGGTGACATCGACGCGCGCCCCGCGCAGCGCCTCCGCCAGCGCGTTGGCGTAGTCGTCCATGCCCTTGCCGACGACGACGCAGATGCGCTCGCCCGCGGCGATGCCGTGCTGCACGAGCATCCGGCCGACGCCGCGCGCCGCGAGCACGCCCGGGCGATCGTTGTCGGCGAACAGGAGGTTCACCGCGTAGCCGCCGGTGGCCCACACCCAGCGACGCGCGACCACGCGCACGAGGTGATCGGGCGTGGCGACCGCGAGCACGCCGCCGTCCTCGGGCGCGTCCTCGGGGAAGAACGCGATCGCGGTCGAGCGGGGCAGGGCGCGCACGCCCGCGGCCATCGCGGCGGCGACGCGCGCGTCGGCGACCGCGACGCCGAGGCGCGGATCGGCGAGCAGGCTGCCGCCGAGTCGCAGCTGATCATCGACGAGCAACGTCGACGCGCCGCTCGAGGCCGCGGCGGTTGCCGCCGCGAGGCCCGCGGGTCCGCCGCCGATCACGCACACGTCGACGCGCTCGAGCTGCACCGCGGGCAGCTCGTGCGACTCGGTCGCCGGCAACTTGCCGAGCCCCGACAGCTGGCGCACGACCTTGCTCGCCAGGTTGTTGAGGATCGACGAGCCGGTCATCAGCGTGTGGTGATCCATGCCGCGCGGGAACAGGAAGTCGACCGCGCCGAACAGATCGATCTCGGGCGAGGGATACGCGTTCTGTCCCTCGATCGTCGTGCCGGTGGTGCACGGCGTCTGACACGCGCGCAGGTTGGGCACACCATCGATGCGCGCGAGGCAGCCACCGCAGTGGCCCTCCATGCAGAAGAAGGTGCGCGGCCGGTGATACTTGAGGGAGCGTGAGAGGACGCGCTCGCCGCTCGCGACCAGCGCGGCCGCGACCGACTCGCTGGTGAACGCGCGGATCGTCTGCCCTTCCATGGTCAGCTCGCACGCGCGACCGCGGCGATCGTCAGCGAGGGAAAGACGGCGTGTCACGTCGAGCTCCGACCGCGCTCTGCCGATGCGAGGTTCACGCCCCGATGAATACCATGTGGTGCACGCGCACCGCCGTGAGCGCGAGCCGTCAAAGCCGCCGCGCTGCGTTGACCGGTCGGGAGGTGTGGGCTACCGTCCAGCGGAATCACAGGGGGAACCGAGACGATGGCGACTCCAACGAGGCCGTGTCCGTACTGCGGTGCAGCCGTGCTCATGAACGCCGCAGCGTGCGGCACATGTGGCCGCCCGATGCCAGCCGCGCCGGGCGCTCCGCCCGCGGGCGGCAACGCGCCCGCAAAGACGATGTTTGGTTATGCCGCGCCCGTCGTGCGTCCCGGTCAAGCACCGGGGCCTGCGATGCCGCAGCAGCCGCCGCAACCACAACGCCCGCCCCAGCAGGGCGGCTTCCCACCGCCGCAGCAGGGCGGATATCCGGCGCCGCAGGCGCCGCAGCAGGGTGGCTTCCCGCCGCCGCAGCAGGGTGGGTTCCCGCCGCCCCAGCAGGGTGGCTTCCCGCCGCCGCAGCAGGGCGGTTTCCCGCCGCCGCAGCAGGGTGGTTTCCCGCCGCCGCAGCAGGGCGGTTTCCCGCCGCCGCAGCAGGGCGGTTTCCCGCCGCCGCAGCAGGGTGGCTTCCCGCCGCCGCAGCAGGGTGGCTTCCCGCCGCCGCAGCAGGCGCAGCCGCAGCCGTACGGTCAGCCGCCGCAGCAGCAGCCGTATGGCCAGCCGCCGCAGCAGCAGCCGTACGGTCAGCCGCCGACCCAGCCGCAGGCGCAGCCGTATGGTCAGCCGCCGCAGCAGGCGAACCCGTACGGTCAGCCGCAGGCGAACCCGTTCGGCGCGCCGCAGCAGAACCTGCCCGGTCCGCTCGACGACATGGCGCGCGGCCTGCCGCAGTCGGCGCCGGGGACGCTGTTCGGCTTCCCGCTGTCGAAGCTGCGTGAGGCGGGCGTACAGCGCACAGCGCTGTTGCTCGCGGGTATCGCGCTGCTGGCGTCGATCGCGGTGCCAGTAGCCCTTTCGCCGATGACGTTCCCGTTCTCGGGCGGCCAGCCGTTCTTCGAGATGGTGCTCTGGCCGGCGATTGCTGGGGCTGGCTATCTGTTCATCGCCGCGGCACCGGCCGATTTGCGGGGGAAGGTTCCGCCGATCGTTCTGCAGTGGCTTCCGTTCGGTATTGCGTACGCAGGTGTCGTGATCTCGAAGCTCGGCGGGATCCCGTTTCCGGGAGTCGGGCTGTACTCGATCGGCTACGCGACGCTGGTGTTCGGCCTGCTGGCGCGGCTTGCTCAACCATCCGATGTGATCTCTCGGTTCATCATCATGGCGGGCTCGGCCATGTTGTTCCCGATGTGGTTCGACCTGATGAGCGTGGCGTTCAAGTTCAGCGGAGGAGTCATCGACATCATTCACGGGCTCCTGTGGTTCATCGTCGTCACGCTCGGCGCGCTCTCGATCTTGTTCGTCATCAATGGCGTCCGGTTCGGTTCGTTCACCGTCAAGTTGCCGCCGGCGCTGCAGGCGCTCGATGCCTTCGTGCCGATCGTCACCGCGCTGCTGATCGTCTGGTTGCCGATCCAGCAGGTGCTGGTCGGGCTCTCGGGTCTGGTGCACCACAGCGAGGGAGTGGGCGCAATACTTCACATGGCGCACGGCCTCCTGCCGATCCTCGCGTACTTCGGCGTGCTGATGCTCACCGCGCCGGCCGCGTACGACGAGTTCAAGAAGATGATCTCCGGGCAGTCGGGAGGCGGCGCGCCCCCGCCCCAGGCCCCGCCGGGTGGTGGTTACCCGCCGCAAGGCGGAGGCTACCCGCCGCAGGGCGGTGGTTACCCGCCGCAAGGCGGAGGCTACCCGCCGCAGCAAGGCGGCGGCTGGCCGCAGCAGTAACGAGCACGCGGCGACGAGGTCGCCAGCTCGGGAACGAAGGCCGCCGCGAGGCGGCCTTCGCCGTTCCGGACGCGCGCGATCGCGCGCGGATCGATCACGTGATCGTGCGCGGATCGATCACGCGAGGCGCGCGATCGTTTATAGCGCCGCGCAGTGGCCGAGCACGCACGCGCCGCCCGGGCACGCGTTCGCGTCGCTGCAGCTCTTCGGCGCGCACATCGGCCCCGCGCCGGCGAAGCCCCACGGCCCGCTCGCGCCGGGCGCCTCGCATCCGAGCCACGGATCGTCGCCGCACGGATGCGCGCCGTCGCAGATCGGCAGGCACGCCGCGGTGCCGTTGCCGAACACCGCGCACGCGCTGTCGTCGGGGCACGCGCCGCCACCGCCGCAGTCGAGCGCGCATGCGCCGCGCGCGCCGATCGCGAGGCACGCGCCGCTCGCGCACGCGCCGTCGAGCGGCGCGCCGCTGGCGTCGTCGCAGCTCGCGCCGAGATCCGCGAGCGCGCCGCCCGGCACGCAGCCGCGGATCCAGCCGCCCTCGTCGTCGGCGACGACCTGGCATCGCCGCCCCGCGGCGCACTCGCCATCGCTCGCGCACGGCTGCACGCAGCGCGCGCCGGCCCACGGCCCGCCGAGCTGCGCGCACGCGCCGCTCGCGCAGGTCGCGAGCTCGCACGACGCGGTGCACAGATCGGCCTCGCAATCGGACGTCGAGCACTGCGCCCCGCTCGCGCACGCCGCGCCCAGCGCCGCGGGCACGACGACGACGTAGCCGCTGCGGATCGCGGTGGCGGTCCCGCCCGGGCCCGCCGCCGACACCGTGACGTCGTACGCGCCGGGCAGCGCGAACGTGTGCACTGGCGCGGCCTCGGCCGAGGCGCCGCCGTCGCCGAACGTCCATGCCCAGGTGTCGACCTCGGCCGACGCCAGCCCGGTGAACGCCACCGTGAGCGCGGCGGGGCCGGTGCACGTCACCACCGGCACGCCGCCGTCGCCGGCCGCGGTCTCGTCGAGCGCGCAGCCGCTCGCGGTGAAGTCGACCGCGGTCAGCGGCGCGCCGTCGCGCCCCGGCACCGCGTCGTCGAGCACGAACGCGTCGATCGAGGCGTCCTGGGCATCGGGCCCGGACGCACCGCCGCCGCAGCTCGCGCCGAGCACGCCAGCGAGCAGGAGACCGACACGTCGCACGCCGCGAATGTAGCACCGCCCGATCGACCCGCGCGTGGTTCGATCGTTGGGCCCACACGCACCAATGCGCGGCCACGTGCGATGTTCACCGACGGTGACGCGTTCACCGACGGTGACGCGCGCATCACCGCGCGCCGCGATCCCGATCACGTTCGCGAATCCTGCTACGGTGGCCCGATGCTCGTCCTCGCGTCCGCGTCTCCTCGCCGGAAGGAGCTGCTCGAACGCATCGGCGTCCCGCTCGCGGTCCGCCCCGCCGATGTCGACGAATCCCAGGCGCCCGACGAGGCGCCGCTGGCCTACGTCCAGCGCATCGCGCGCGCCAAGGCCGCCGCGGTGACCGTCGACGCCAGCGCGTACGTGCTCGCCGCCGACACGATCGTCGAGCTCGACGGCCGGGTCTTCGGCAAGGCCGCCGACGCCGCCGAGGCGCGCGCGATGCTCGCCGCGCTGCGCGGCCAGCGCCACCGGGTCGTGACCGCGTGGGTCCTGCGCGGCCCGAAGAGCGCCGAGGGCCTGGTCACCTCCGAGGTCGACATGGTCGCCGCCTCCGACGCCGAGCTCGACGACTACGTGGCCTCTGGCGAGTGGCGCGGCAAGGCCGGCGCCTATGCGGTGCAGGGCATCGGCGCGGCGCTGGTCGCGGCGGTCCACGGCTCGATCACCAACGTCATCGGTCTGCCGCTCGCCGAGGTCGCGGCCGCGCTGCGCAGCGCCGGCGCACCCGCGCCGCGCTACGCCCAGGGACACCCGCAATGACCGAGCTCGTCCCCGATGTCCGGACCGTCGCGATGCGCTGGTGGGACGTGCGCGACAAGGTCGTGCACACCTGCATGCGCATCGGCCGCGATCCGAGCGAGGTCACGATCGTCGCCGTCGCCAAGAAGCACACCGCCGCCGCGGTGCGCGAGGCGATCGCCGCCGGTGTCACCGACATCGGCGAGAACTACGTGCAGGAGCTGCTCGACAAGCAGCCCGCGGTCGCGACCCAGGTCCGCTGGCACTTCATCGGTCGGCTGCAGCGCAACAAGGTGCGCCAGGTGGTCGGGCGGGTCGCGCTGATCCACGCCGTCGACTCGCTCGCCCTCGCCCAGGAGATCGACAAGCGCGCCGCCGCGATCGGCGTGGTGCAGCCGATCCTGCTCGCGGTCAACATCGCCGGCGACGACGCCAAGGGCGGCGTGACCCCGGCCAGCGCGCCCATGCTGCTCGGCGCGTTCGCGGGCCTCGCGAACCTGCGCTGCGATGGCTTCATGACCATGCCGCCCGAGGATCCGGTGGCGACCGCGACCGCGTTCAACGGGCTGCGCGAGCTGCGCGACCGCCTGCGCGCGCCGCACCTGCCGCTGCCGATCCTGTCGATGGGCATGACCGGCGACTTCGAGCAGGCGATCGCCGCCGGCGCGACCCACCTGCGCATCGGCACCGCGATCTTCGGCGAGCGGCCGGCGCCCGTCGACGATACGCTCACCTGATCGATCGTCGCCGCCCTTGGCGACGGCGACGTCGCCGCGGATGCATCACCGCGGCGCCAGACGAGCCGCACTCTGAGGCGAACGAAGTGAGCCGGTTCAGGGTCCGGATGAGATCGGGACCGTCGTCCTCGACGGGGCCGATCGATCGAAAGAGAACCTGGAAGCGAAAGCTTCACAGGTTCTGAGCTGCTTGCTCGTAGTGCGCGAGGTGATCGGGATCTGCGGGTGCCATCAGCGTGCGCACCTCGACCAGCGCACCGGGCGCTTCCCGCGGCTGGCGGAGCCAGCCGGATCCTTTGCACTCCGGGCATCGATCGCCGAGTTGAAAGCGCCTGGCGTTGAACGGCGGGCTGCGCAGATTGAGCTGCCCGGTTGTCCGGCACACGAAACAGGCCAGCGTCTGGGCCACGATGCGCAGTCCGTGGCCCTCGATCGGTTTGACATGGACGCAGTACTTGTACGTGCTGGCGTCCGGTTTGTGGTCGCCGACGAAGACCTGGAACGCCTGGCCCCGGGTCTTGTGCTGGTACTCGTGGACCAGGAAGACGGGCGGCGCGGCGACGAGCAGCACCTGTCGACCGTCGGCGCCGACGCGATGCCCATAGTTCAGGACCGGGTTCATGTCCCAGAAGTAGGGCAGGAGCGCGGCCCACCACGTTCTCGGCGACTCGCGCGGCGCCTCCGACGACACCTCCGCGTCGTCGGCGATGCACGCGCGCACGTACGCGTCGTGGAAGCCGGACAGGAAGGCCAGGGCCTCGTCGATCGTCGCGATCACCGACGGAACATAGGGAGCCCGGATGGAGCGGACAAGCCGCCAACGACCCGGCGGGCGGCAAAGAACGCCGCCGCTGACAGAGCCATCGCGTAGACTCGCGTCCTCGTGCGCATCCTCGGCATCGATCCGGGCAGTCGGATCTGCGGCTACGGCGTCGTCGACGTCCGGGCGGGCAAGCTCGTCTACGTCGAGTGCGGCGTCTTGACCGCGCCCGAGGGCTGGGCGATGGAGCGCCGGCTCGGCGAGATCGCGACCTTGCTCACCGAGGTCGTGCGCGAGCTCGCGCCGGCGGTGGTCGCGATCGAGGACGTCTTCAGCCACATCAACGCGCGCACCGCGCTGGCGCTGGCCCAGGCTCGCGGCATGGCGCTCGCGGTCGCGGGCCTCGCGGGGCTGGTGGTCAGCTCGTACCCGCCAGCGCTGGTCAAGAAGTCGGTGGTCGGCTCGGGCAAGGCCGACAAGGACCAGGTCGCGCGCATGGTCGCGGCGCTGATCGGGCTGCGCACCCCGCCGCGGTCGGATGCCGCCGATGCGCTGGCGGTGGCGATCACCCACGCGCAGGCGGCGCGGGTCGCCGGGCTCACGGTCAACTCCGCGATGATCCCGCCCATGAGGCGAACCAGTGAGCCGGCTCAGGATCCGGAGGAGATCGGGCCCAGCGTCCTCGATGGGGCCGATCGATCCAACATGAGGCGCCCATGATCGCGCGGCTGCGCGGCATGCTCGCCGGGCGCGATGGCACCGACGTGATCGTCGACGTCAACGGCGTCGGCTACGAGGTCGTGTGCTCGCTGTTCACGCTGGCCGCGCTGCCGCCCGACGGCGAGACCGTGACCTTGCGGATCTACACCCAGGCGCTCGAGAGCAAGATCACGCTCTACGGGTTCCTGGGCGCGGACGAGCGCGCGCTGTTCGATCTGCTGATCACGGTCAAGAACGTCGGCCCGTCGACGGCGATCGGCATCCTGTCGGGCGGCCACGCGCCGCGCGACATCGCGGAGCTGATCGCGCGCGGCGAGGTCGCGCGGCTGGTGAAGATCAAGGGCGTCGGCAAGAAGACCGCCGAGATGCTCGTGGTCGAGCTGCGCGAGAAGTGCGAGATGCTGCTCCTGACCCTCGCCGCCGGCGCGCCACGCACCACCACGACCGCGCCGCCGCCGCGCACCAGCCGCGGCCCGCTGCTCGATGATGTCGCCTCGGCGCTCGCGCAGATGGGCTGGCGGCCGGCCGAGGTCGAGAAGGTCGTCGCCGAGCTCACCATCGACGACGGCGCGACCGTCGAGGGCCTCCTGCGCCAGGCGCTGCGCGCGATGCCGCGCTAGGGTCCCCCACGCTTATGGCCCGCAAGAAACACGACGACGGCGCGGCGGCACCGGACACCGCCGAGGAGAAGCCGGTCGCGCCGGTCGAGATCAAGAGCGAGCGCGCCTGGCAGGCCGCGCTCCGGCCGCGCACCTTCGACGAGTACATCGGCCAGCGCGAGCTGATCGACAACCTCCGCATCTCGGTCCGCGCCGCGCGCGAGAACGGCTGGCCGCTCGATCACTTCCTGTTTGCGGGCCCGCCTGGCCTGGGCAAGACCACGCTCGCCCACGTCATCGCCACCGAGCTCGGCGTCAACCTCCACGTCACCAGCGGCCCGGCGATCGATCACAAGGGCATGCTGGCGTCGCTGCTCACCTCGCTCGGCGAGCGGGACGCGCTGTTCATCGACGAGATCCACCGGCTGACGCCGATCGTCGAGGAGAACCTCTATCCCGCGATGGAGGACTTCAAGTTCGATCTGTTCATCGGCGATGGCCCGCACGCCAAGGCCGTGACGATGCCGCTGCCGCGCTTCACGCTGCTCGGCGCGACCACGCGCATGGGCCTCCTGTCGGCGCCGCTCCTCGATCGCTTCGGCTTCCACTGGCAGCTGCGCTACTACGAGCCCGCCGACATGACCGCGATCGTGCTGCGCTCCGCGAACCTGATCGGCGTGCCGATCGACGCCGACGGCGCGACCGAGATCGCGCGCCGCTCGCGCGGCACGCCGCGCATCGCCAACCGCCTCCTGCGCCGGGTCCGCGACTTCGCGGCCGTCAAGGGCGACGGCTCGATCCGCGGGCCGATCGCGGCCTCCGCGCTCGATCGCCTCGCGGTCGATCACGCCGGCCTCGACGCCCTCGATCGCGCGTACCTGTCGGTCATCTGCGAGCGCTTCGACGGCGGCCCGGTCGGCATCGAGGCGATCGCGGCGTCGTTGTCGGAGGAGCGCGGCACGCTCGAGGAGGTCGTCGAGCCGTTCCTCCTGCAGGTCGGCTTCATCGCGCGCACGCCGCGCGGTCGCGTCGCGACCGCCGCGGGCTACAGCCACATGGGCCTGTCGGCACCGGCGCGCGCACCCAGCGGCGGCGGCAGCCAGGGCCGGCTGTTCTAGCCGAGCCGCCCGCGGATCGCCTGCGCGAACCGCGCGGCCGCGTCCGGCGCGTAGCCGAGGTAGAGCACCGGCTCGAACGCCTCGAGCTCCATCAGCAGGAACTGCCCGTCGTGGATCACGCCGTCGACGCGCGCGTACACCGGCAGCGCCGGCGCCGCCGCGATGCAGGTCTGGGCCTGCGCGATCCACGCATCTTCCACCGCGGCCGGCTCGCACGTGCCGCCGAACGTGAACTGCACGCGGTAGTCGCCGTTGACGCCGCGCTTGCGCACCGCGTGGCTGAACACCCCGTCGAAGAACACCAGCGACAGCTCGCCGTCGACCAGGATCTCGGGCAGGAACGGCTGGATCAGGAGCCCGCGATCCACGAGCGTGCCGGCGATGTCGTCGGCGTGCTGCGCCGCGTCCGCGACGCGGAAGCGATACGTGCGGTACGCGCCGCCGGAGATCGTCGGCTTGACGACGATCTCGTCCCAGCCGCGGGCCCGCGCCAGCGCCGCGACATCGGCCGTGCCGCCGCGCTCGACGACGATCGTCGGCACCAGCGACACGCCCGCGCGCGCGAGGTCCTGCAGGTAGGCCTTGTCGTAGTTCCAGTCGAGGATCGCGGCGTCGTTGCACATGCGGACGCCGCTCGCGATGCGCGCGTCGAGCCACGGCCGGAACTCGGCGGCGCGCATGAAGTAGTCCCACGGCGAGCGGATCACCAGCGCCTCGTAGGCCTGCCAGTCGACCGCCGGATCGCTCCAGCTCACCGGCCGCGAGGTCACGCCGATCGCGTCGAGCGCGCGCACCAGCAGGTGATCGTCCTCGTAGAGGTTCGGGAACGCGTCGCAGGTCACGAGCGCCACGCAGGGATCGGCCATCGCGGCGCAGCGTAGCGCGAGATCGAGCGCGCGCGATCGCGTCCGTTACCCGCGCCGGCGGCCGAAGAACGGCAGCCGGTGCCACAGCCCGCGCCGATCTTCCTCGACCGGCGGCGTGAACTCGCGGAAGTCGGCGACCGGCGTCTGGGCGCTCTGATCACCGTCGCGCAGGCCGGCGCCGATCGCACCGCGCGCCTCGGCGACCGAGCGCGACAGCGCGCTGTGCAGGTCGCGGCGCATCGTGACCTTCTTGAGGATCGTGCCGATCTGCCGCGCCATCTCGCGCGTCGACGGGAAGCGCTGATCGACCCGGGGCGACAGCGCGCGGTGGACGAGCTGCGCGAACGCGGCCGGCACGTCGCCGCGGATCGGCCGCAGGGGCGGCACCTGGCAGTCGCGGACGCGAGCGTAGGTCTCGTAGTCGGTGGCGCCGTCGAACAGCTTCTTGCCGACCAGGGTCTCCCACAGGACCGAGCCGACCGCGAACTGATCGCTCGCGGGCTCGGGCCGGCCGCCCTGCACGATCTCCGGCGACAGGTACGCCATCTTGCCCTTCACGACGCCGGGCTCGGTCGCCTCGTACGGCCGATCGATCGCGAGCGCGAGGCCGAAATCGATGAGCTTCACCAGGCCGCGGGTCGTGAGCAGGATGTTGTGCGGCGAGACATCGCGGTGCACCACCGGCAGCGGTTCGCCCTTCGGGCCGACCCGCTCGTGGGCGGCGGCCAGCGCGCGCAGGATGCCGACGCCGATGCCGGCGACCAGCTCCCAGCGCGGGACCTGGCCGGTCTCGATGTGCCAGCGGACCCAGGAGCCGAGATCGATCCCGTCGATCCACTCCATGATCATGTAGTAGTTGCCGTCCTCGGCGACGAAGTCGCGGACCTCGGCGATGTTCGGCGAGTCGAGCTGCGCGCCCAGGCGCGCCTCCTCGATGAACATCTTCACGTACGAGGCCTGCTCGGCCAGCGCCGTGTGCATCTGCTTGATCGCGATGACCCGCGAGAACCCGGCGTCGCCGCGGATCGCGCCGCGCCAGACATCGGCCATGCCGCCGCGCCCGGCCCGCTCGACCAGCTCGTACCGGCTGCCGATCACCATGCCGGGCGCCGGTTCGAGAGGCATCTCAGACATCATCGCACGGTCGGGCGGCCGTGCGCCGCGGTCATCGGCGATTCGCGCGCTCCCGCCCCGGTCGGCCGCCCGGCCTCGCCAGACGCGAAATCTGGCCGATACGTGCGGGTCTGCGGCGACCGGCGGTAGGCTCGGCCGATGTCGCTGTCCCGCGGGCTCGCCCTCGCCCTGCTCGTCGTCGCCGCGTGCGGCGGAACCGATCCCGATACGTCCGTGGAGGCGGCCGGCGCGTTCGCCGTCGGCACGGCGCACGTGACCCTGACCGACACCGCGCGCAGCCGCGACCTCAGCACGCAGATCTGGTACCCGGCGACCGCCGACGCCGCGGCCGCCGCGACCACCGGCTTTCCGATCGAGCAGCTCGAGGACGAGCCCCGCCGCACCACCTACGCCGGGCTCCTGGCCGCCGCGCCGGCCTGTCCCACGCGCACCGCCCACGCCGCGCTCGGCGCCGCGCCCGCCGCGGGCTCGTTCCCGCTGGTGATGTTCTCGCACTGCCACAACTGCACGCGGTTCTCGGAGATGACCGTCGCCGAGCGCCTGGCGAGCCACGGCTTCGTCGTGGTCGCGGTCGATCACCAGGGCAACACCGTCTACGACCACCTCGACGGCCACGACGAGGCCCTCGACACGCCGTACCTGATGACCCGCGCCGCCGACATCCGGTACGCCCTCGACCAGGTGCTCGCCGGCACCGCGCCGATCCCCGCCGACGTCGCGGCCACGGTCGATCCGACCCGGGTCGGCATGTTCGGCCACAGCTTCGGCGGCGTGACCGCGGGCCTGGTCGCGCAGGACGACAGCCGCATCAAGGCCTCCCTCGCGATCGCCGCGCCGATGGACAACCCGCTGATCCCGGGCGTGATGATCGAGAACCTGCACGTGCCGCTGATGTTCATCGTCGCGGTCGAGGACAACAGCATCACCGAGATCGGCAACAAGTTCATCCGCAAGAACTTCGACGAGGCGGTCGCGCCGGCCTGGAAGATCGAGGTGGCCGACGCCGGCCACTGGTCGTTCTCTGACGTCGACGGCGCCGCCGACATCTTCATGCCTGGCTGCGGCCCGGCGATCCGCCAGACCGACGGCACCGACTTCACCTACCTCGACCCCGCCACCGGGCGCGGCATCGCGGCGGCGTACGTCACCGCGTTCTTCCAGGCCACGCTCACCGACGATGAGGGCGCGCGCGCCTACCTCATGAGCGGCCGGCTGACCGGCGTGACCGCCGCGTCGCGGTAGCGTGCGCACGCGATCCGCATCCTCCGCCGCGCGGGATGCTACGTTGGAGCATGGCCCCCGACGCGCTGGCTCGCTTCGCTCTCGCGGTCTCCGGCCGCGATGACGAGATCGAGCTCGACGCGGCCGCGGCGCTGATCGGCGAGGTCGACGGCCCCGTCGATCTCGAGATCATCCGCCTCGAGCTCGATCGCCTGGCCGCGATCGCGGCGGGCGTCCGCGCGGGCAGCGTGCCCGGGCCGTGGGCCGGCGCACGCGCGGTGGTCGGCGCGCTATTCCAGAGCGGCGGGTTCCGCGGCAACGCCGACGACTACTACGATCCGCGCAACAGCTTCCTGCAGCACGTGCTCGCGCGTCGCACCGGCATCCCGATCACGCTGTCGGTGGTGTTCCTCGAGGTCGCGCGCCGCATCGGCGTGACCGCCGCCGGCGTCGGGTTCCCGGGCCACTTCCTGGTCCGCGTCGACGAGCCCGACCAGGCGCCGCTCATCCTCGATCCGTTCCACGGCGGCGCCGAGCTCGACGAGAGCGCGCTGGTCGCGCTGCACCGCAAGATCAGCGGCGCCGAGCTCGCGCTCAGCCCGGCGCTGCTCGAGCCGATGCCCCGGCGCAAGATCCTCGCGCGCATGCTGCACAACCTCGCCGGCATCTATGGCTCGCGCGGTGACTGGTTCGTCTCGCTCGAGGTCCTCGAGCGGCTCGCGCTGGTCGAGGGCGACAACCCGCGCATCGCGCGCGATCTGCAGTCGCTGCGGCAGCGGGTCGCGGCGCTCAACTGACGCGCGCGCTCGCTCAGAGCCGGTGCGATCGCCGGCGCATGTGAAACAGCCGGCGAAGGGTGTGCAGCACCAGCCCGGGATCGCGCCAGTCGCGGCCCTGATCGCCGCGCAGATCGCGGAGCGCCTGGCGCGCGCCGGCGAGCGTCCGATACGCGGCGGCGTTCAGGTAGCGCGGGAAGATCAGGCAGTCGTCGTCGGCGGTGAAGCCGAGGGCCGGTGCCGGCGCGTGGCCCGCCAGCAGCGCGGCGAACGGCGCGAACAGCTCGACACCGGCCGCCGCCGCGCCGGCGAACGAGCCCCACAGCCGCGGGTTGATCTCGAGCAGCACGTGGCGGCCATCGGCGTCGCGCATGAGGTCCGCGCTCGCGAAGCCGGTCCAGCGCAGCTCGCGCAGCGCGCGGCGCCCGAGGTCGAGCAGCGCGGCGTCGTCGGTCGAGCGCAGGTGGATCGCGCCACCGGTGCGCGGCGGGTGCTGCGCGAGCTTGCGGGCGCCGTACAGGCGCACCGCCTCGCCGTCGACGAACAGGCCGCCGACCAGGTAGGTCGGCCCCGGGATGAACGCCTGCAGCGCCCAGTCGCCGCCGATCGCGCGCGCGCGCCGCACGGCCTGGTCGAGCGCGGCGCGGCTGTCGACGATGCGCACCATCTTGCCCGCCGAGCCGGTCGCGCCCTTGAGCACGAGCGGCAGGCCGAGCGCGCGCACGGTCGCGTCGAGATCGAGCGCGGCGTCGAGGCGGTGCTGCGCCGGGACCTCGATCCCGCGCGCGGCCATGTGCTCGACCAGCGCGTGCTTGCTGCGCAGCAGCTGGCGCTGCCAGGGCGTGGTCGCCGGGTGGAGGCGGTCGTGCCACGGCCCGGGCGCGTCCCACAGCCGCGCCATCGCCGCCTCGGTGAGCGGCAGCACGTGATCGAACGGGGTCGCGCGCATCAGCCCGGCGACGTGCGCCGGGAACTGCGGCCGCTCGATCGCGGGACCGGAGATCCAGCGCACCGCGCCGCGCCGGTAGCGCGCGGCGGAGTCGTTCGCGGTCAGCACGGTCACCGTGTGGCCGTGGTCCGCGAGCGCGCGCGCGATCGCGAGGGTCGCGTGCCAGCCCTCCTCGATCAGCAGCGTGCGCGGTGCGGCAGGCGCGTTCACCCATCGATCGTGCGCGCGCGCCGTCGACGGATCAACCGGCGGCGGGGGCGGGCGTGAGTTCGCCGCCGCGCGCGCGAACGATCGCGCGGCCTGGCAAGGATCGGGCGCGGGACCCCCGACGCTTGACCGGATCGGCGCGGCCCGCGATCCTGGGGGCCGGGTGCTGCGAATCCTGGTGCAAGCGCTCGCGCTGGTCGGCTACGTCAATCGCTACATCGGCGCGTGCCTGCTCCGGCTGGTCCGCCGACCGCTCGACGAGACCGTCGACGACTACACCCCGACGGTGACGGTCGTGGTGCCGCTCTACAACGAGGGCGCCGCGATCCAGGAGACGCTGCGCAGCGTGCTGGCGTCGGCGTATCCACACGCGCTGCTGCGCGTGCTGTGCATCGACGACTGCTCGACCGACGACAGCCACGCCCAGGCCTGCGCGGTCGCACGCGACGACGATCGCCTGACGGTGATCCGCAACCCGCACAACGCCGGCAAGCGGACCTCGATCAACCACGCCATCCGGCACGCGGACAGCGAGATCCTGATCTCGGTCGACTCCGACGTGATCGTCCTGCCCGACGCGATCCGCGAGCTGGTGCGGCGGTTCGCGCGGCCCGAGATCGCCGCGGTCGGGGGCTGGGTCGACGTCCGCAACAAGCACCAGAACTGGCTCACCCGGATGCAGGTGCTGAAGTACTGGTACGCCTACTACCTGGGCAAGAACATCGAGCGGCTGTTCCGGCGCGTGATGTCGGTGTCGGGCTGTCTGGCCGCGTATCGCCGGGCGGTGCTGGTCGAGCTCTTGCCGGTGCTCGACGAGCGCACGTTCCTGGGCGCCCCGATCCGCTACGGCGAGGATCGCTACCTGACCCGCCAGATCGTGAAGGCCGGCCATCACACGACCATCACCCTGAGCGCGCGCTGCCGCACGTTCGTGCCGGCGACGCTCGGGGAGTACTTCTCGCAGCAGCTGCGCTGGCGGCGCGCCAACCTGCTCGACTACGCCGCGGGCTGCACCCATGTCTGGCGGCTGCCGCCGTTGGTCGCGATCAACTACTTCGTGCTCGCGCTGGTGCTGATCGTCTATCCGATCGGCGTGGTCCGTGCGATCGCTGCCCACCGGATCGTCCACGTCGTGATGGTGCACGTGGGGTTCCTGGCGCTGTTCGGTGGCTACTACCGCTGGCGCGTCCGCGCGTGGCCGGCCGAGGAGCGCGTCGGCCCGCTGGCGTACGTCCCGCACGCGCTGTGCATGCCGATCACCAGCGGGCTCCTGGTCGTGCTCGCGCTGTTCACGCTCGACGCGAGTAGCTGGGAGACCCGCGGTCCGCCGCGGTGACGCGCGCCGCGGTCGGCGCCTGGTCGTGCGGCTACTCGGCGTACGGCGCGAACCGCGCGCGCGAGTCGCGGTGGTGCTCGGTTGGTCAGGTGGGCGTGGTCACGTCGTCCCAGGCCGCGTCCTCGAAGTGCACGAGCCAGTTGAGCGCGTGGAGTCGTTCGCGCACCACACCAGGCTCGAGCCCGGCGGGCGACGGTGTTTGCTTCAGTCGCGCGTTCGTCGTGGCCCAGTGAAACCGGAAGTGCAAGTCGAGGGCGTCGAGCAACATCCCGACGTCGCGCAGCCGTGCGTCACCGACGAACGCCTCGGCATCGAGCTCGAACATCACGCGGGCCAGTGCTGGCGCATCGCACACCGCCGTGGGCAGCGGCAGCTCGACGATCGCCTGCAGCGCCCACGCGAGCAGCGCGAGGGACTCGCGGCGCCACACGTGGTCGATGATCTGCTGCCGCGTGGGGGCCTCCGACGCGAGGAACGCGCGCTCGATGGGGCTCGTCGCTGCCCACGCCATGGGCATCCTGGCGCGGAGCTCGGCGACGGGGATCGGGTTGTCGCTCGCCAGCGACTGGGCCCGCACGACACAGAGGAACAGCGCGAGGCAGCGCTCGGCCACCGCGCGCGGCGCGCGCAGCGCAACCTCGACCTCGGCGATCACCGGCGGCAGGCCGGGCGGCACCTGCACGCCGTGTTGCGCGAGCGCCACGTCCGTGCGCGACTTCCGCGCGACGGCGTCGGGCGGATACGGCACACGCGCGGTCGGATCCCCGTCGCCGGTCCTGGCCTCGACCAGCACGGCGCCCTCCGGCGTGCGCACGGACGAGTCGGGGAAGAACGCGATGGCGTTGCACTCGAGCGCCCATGACGAGAACGCCGCGCGGTGCTCGTCTGCGACCTCGACCGACAGCTGGTGCTGGACGCGCTCGAGGTGCCGCAGCACGGCGTAGCGCGTCGTGGTCATCGGTCGCTTGCCGCGGTCCATCACGAACCCCATGAAACCCTGCAGGTGCGAGAGCAGCGCGGCGTCGGTGCGGTCGCGACGGGCCACCACCTTCAAGGGAAAGGTCGGCGCAGGCAGCGCGCGGCGCGTCGCGTAGACGTTGATCAACACACCCCAGCATCGCACCCGATCGTCGCGCGGGCACCTGAACGCTTGCTCGATCGCGGCCGCCTGCTCGGGGGGGGGCGGTGCGTGACCGCCGTGTCGCGCCTCGTCACCTTGCGTAGGGCGCGAACCGCGCGCGCGAGCGGCGGTGCGCGTTCAGGTGCGCGAGCTCCTCGATCGTGAACGCATCGCCACCCGTGAGCCTGGTCTGCACGAACCGCGCGAGCTGGGCGCGGGCCTGGGTGCCACCGTCGATCTGCTCGGTGGTGCCGGTCTCGAGGCACTCGTCCCACAGCTCGAAGATCGCCTGCTTGCGCGCGGCGAGCCCGGGCGTGGTCGCCCACAGCCGATCGAGGTTGGCCTGCATGAGCGCGGTGGAGCGCGCGAGCTGCGCGCGCTGGTAGGCCTTGCCGATCTCGACCCGCTGGTCGCGCGTGCGATCGAGGAACGCGAGCTTCGCGCTGCCGTAGGGATCCTGGCCGACGCTGCGCATGGCCCAGTCAGTGGCATCGAAGGTCGCGCCGAGGCCGTGGACCTGGAGGTTGGGCTTGTCGCGGATCGTGACGGTGCCGTCGGCCGCGACGGTCGCGACGAAGGTGGTCTTGTCGGCGACGTGGGTGCCGTCGCGCTGCGGCCGCAGCTCCTCGGCGTGATGCGCGTCCTCGAGCGCGACGACCTCGCCGAGCGCGGTCATGTCGCCGCCGCGCAGGCGGTGGCGCGCGGCGGCGAGGGCGACCTCGGTGCGGAGGCCGGGATAGTCGGGCAGCACGTAGGTCTGTGGCTGTGCGAGGGCGGCGGCGGCGAGCTGCTCGGCGAGCGGGATGACCTCGGGGCCGCGCATCGTCAGGTGCGTGACGTGCGGCGCTTCGGCGCCCGGCGGCGGTGCGGCCGGCGCGACCTCGGGGTGCGCGGTCGCGGTCGCGGCGGTCTCGGCGCGCGTCGCGCGTGACGCGGTCACGCGCGCGTCGGGCGCGCCGCGGATGCGCACGACCGTCGCGCCCGGATCGCGAGGCGATGGCTCCGGCAGCAGCTCGACGATCGTGAGCTCCTCCGGCGGCGGCGCGATCGCCTCCTCCGGCGGCGCGGCCTCGCTCGCGGGCGCGATCGCCAGCGTCGGCTCGACCGAGATCGTGATCCACGCGAGCGCCGCTCCGTGCACCACGAGCGAGAGCACGGCGGTGGCGCCGAGGATGCGCACCGCGGTTGGACCGCGCTGGTCGCGCGATCGTTGCCCGCGGGCCGCCGATCGCCGCGCGCCTGCAGATTCCTGCGGCTACAGCGACGCGCGCGCCGGCACCGGCGCGATCTGCCAGCCGGTCGCGTGGTGCAGCTCGATGCCGGCGTGGGAGTACGCCAGCTGGAAGCCGGCGCGGTACAGCGCGCACAGCGGCGCGCCCGGATCACGCGCGCGCTCGAGCGTGCCCGCGTCGATCGCCATCGCCCAGCCGAGCACCAGCGGCACCAGCTTCCGGGTCGTGGGCTCGATCCGCTCGCCGCGCTCGCGCGCCGCGCCGAACAGCGCCTGGCACGCCGTCGCGATGCGCGCGCGCTCGGCCTCGCTGCGCGGCGCCATCACCGCGGCCTCGATCACCGGGTCCGCGGGCTCGATGCGCGCGCGATCCGCCGGCCAGAAGGGCAGGAGCCGCTGGTAGTAGGTGCGCAGCCAGGCGACGGCCTGCGGATCCCAGGCCAGCGCCGAGCTCCACCGGACCCGGCCCAGCCGATCGATCACCTCGTCGATCACCGGCACGTGCGGCGCGCTCATCGCCCTACCAGCCGATGCCGATCTCGACCGACGCGAACGGCTGCAGGTGATCGCGCGGCGTGACGAGGCGATCGGCGCCGTCGAACCAGGCGAGGCCGGCCGTCGCCGACGCGATCGTCTCGATGCCCTTGCCCATCGGCACGAGCAGCTGCAGCGACGCCGAGCCCTCGGGCCCCGCGACCGCGTTCTTCGCCGCCCCCGGTCCGCCGAACTGGAAGCCGGCGTCGTCGGGCCCGAGCTGCAGCTCGGCGAACCCGGCGCCGGCGCGCGCGGCGATCGTCGAGCGGCCGGTCGACCAGCGGTGGAGCTGCCAGAGCGCGCGGAAGTGCGCCATCTCGGAGCCCTCGGCGTGGTGCAGGAAGCCCGAGCCGGTGCCGCAGCCCTCGAACGAGAGCCGCGCCATCGCGTGGACCTCGCCGCAGATCACCGGGCGCCCGTTGCCGTCGGTCGAGGCGCCGCCGATGCGCAGGTTGAAATGGTTCGCGGCGCGATCGCGATCGCGTCGCGATCCGTCGGGCTCACCGCTGTCGTCGGGATCATCGGCGCGCGCGGGGGCCGCGATCAGCATCGCGATCGCGAGCACCCCGATTCCCGCCGCCGCGCGCCGCATCGCTCAGAACTTGAAGGTCGAGCCGACGCGCAGGTACGTGTGGTAGTCCGACGACAGCATCGGCGAGGTGAACTCGTCGGTGAACAGCGCGCGCTCCGACTGGAACGGCGCGAACTCGAGCAGCACGAACAGGTTCCACTGCTGCTTGACCGCGATCTCCGCGATCGCGCTCGCCATCATGCGCACGCCGCCCTCGCGGCCGAACATGTCCTTGCCCTTCAGGCCGGTCAGCTCCTCGATCTTCGCGGTCTCCGCGTCGCCGGCGCCGTTGATCGCGACGTCGTTGTAGTGCTTGCACGCGGCGATCGGGCTGCCGTCGAAGGTGCCGTCGGCCTTGAGCGTCGGGCAGTGGCGATCCGACCAGGCGTTCAGGTAGAGGCGGCCGGAGATCGTGACGTGCGAGATCGCGGTGAGCGACGCGACCGCGCCCACGTTGAAGGTCAGGCCGTCGCGCTTCGAGTCGTCGAACAGCTTCGAGCCGAACCACAGATCGGTGAACAGGCCGGCCGAGAACGGGTCCGCGTCGACCAGCATGCCGCGCACGCCCAGGCCGAGCTCGGAGCGCGCCAGCATCGTGCGCGCGCCGACGTTCGCGTCGAAGCCGTACTTCTTGGCGATCTTGCCCGCGCCGACCGAGACCTTGCCCTCGAGGAAGTACGGGTAGCCGACGCCGATGTCGATGGTCGAGTGGCCGCGCGGCAGGGTGCGCGCGCCGAACGACGACAGGCCGCGCTGCTCCTCGGGCGAGGCGCCGAGCTTCTGCATCGTGGCCTGGATGACCGCGGTCTTGCCGCCGACGACCGTGAGGGTCTGCGTGAACTGCTCGTAGCCATCGAGCTCGAGCTGCAGCACCGGCTGGCCGACCTCGAGCTCCTTGAGATCGGCGGGCGTGGTGCCGACCGGGATGCCGTTGATCAGTACCTTCGCGTTGGGCGGCGTCGACAGCACCTGCACGCGGCCGACTGCCTTGAGCTCGGCCGACACCGTCTGGGTCTGGCCGGCCTCGAGGCGGACCTTGATCTCGAACTTCTTGTAGCCGTCGAGCTGCACCGTCACGAAGTGCTCGCCGGCGGCGAGGCTCTTCTCCTGCGGCACCTTGCCGACCAGCCCGCCGTCGATGATGACGTCGGCGTTGGCGACCGGCGACACGACCTTGATCGTGCCGATGTCCTTGGGCGCGACCGGGTTGAGATCGAGCTTGAGGATCGCGGCCGAGCCGGCGTTGACGGTGACCTTCTCCTCGCGGTTCTGGTAGCCCGGCGCCTTCACCTCGATGATGTGCTCACCGGGCTTGGCGTCCTTGATGTCGACCGGGACCGGGCCCATGTCGGAGCCGTCGAGGAAGACGTGGGCACCGCTGATGTTCGACAGCACCTGGATCGAGCCGCCCTGGCCGCCGAGCGTGGCCTTGAGGCCGGCCGAGACCTTGACCTGCTGATCGGCCACGACCTGGACGGTCTGCTTCCACGGGATCGCCGGATCCTTGCGGACCTCGATCACGTGCAGGCCCTCGACGACGTTCGGGATGACCGTCGGCGTGGTGCTGGGCAGCTTGTTGCCGTCGATCCAGACCTCGGCGTCGCGGACGTCGGCCTCGACGACGATCGTGCCGAGCTTGGGCTTGGCGATCTCCTTGATCGTGGGCGCGAGCGACTCGTTGTTGTTGAGCTTGGTCTCGACCCACTGCTGGTAGGGCTCGAAGCCCTCCTTCTTGATCTCGATCAGGTGGCGGCCGGGTTCGGTGGTGACGATGAGCGGCGCGGTGCCCTGGAGCTGACCGTCGAGGAACACCTGCGCGCCGAACAGGTTCTTGTCGGCGTCGGCGCGGATGTCGATGCGCGGCGGGTCGGCCTTCTTCACCAGCGGGATGAACTTCGCCTGCTCCTTGCGGCTGCGGACGACCTTGAACGCCTCCTGCTTCACCTCGTAGCCGTCGAGCTTGAGGATGATCGTGTAGTCGCCGTTGACCAGCGAGCCGGCCCACGGCGTGACGCCGACGGCGCCGCACTGCTCGTTGTCGATGTAGACGGTCGCGCCCGGCGGCGCGGAGTCGATCCGCACCTTGTACTTTGAGCCGGCCTTCGCGAGCGGGCAGGTCGCCGCGTCAGCACGACCGACGGTGAGCACGAGCAGCAACGCAGCCGCGACGAACGCAGCGGCCCGACGAGCCAGATAGGCGAGTTTCATAACAAAAGTTCCTCCCGAGGGACGTGGGGGCAACGTTACCAAGAGTCCTGTAGCCGCGCCGGTCCCAGGCCCGGCTTTCGACGTGCCGACTCGCACGGTTAATAAATGTTCACGCGGAAGCGACGAGCCAGCCGGCGAGCGTGAGCCCCGCCACGATCAATCCGACCGCCACGCGGTAGATCGCGAACGGCAGCAGGCGATGGCTGCCCAGCCACTTGAGCAGCCACGCGATGCTCGCGTAGCTCGAGACCGCGGCGACCGCGGTGCCGATCACCAGCGGCGCGAGCGGCAGCGGGCCGGCGGCGCTGAGCGCCTCCTTGAGCTGCAGGAACCCGGCGCCGGCGATCGCCGGGATGCCGAGGAGGAACGAGAAGCGGGCCGCGTCGGGGCGGGTGAGGCCGAGGGCGAGCGCCATGCAGATGGTCGAGCCCGAGCGCGACACGCCGGGCACCAGCGCGCAGGCCTGGGCGAGGCCAAGCAGCAGCGCGTCGGTGTAGCCGAGGTCGAGCATCGTGCGGTTGCCCGCGCCGCGGCGATCGATCACCGCCATGACCAGGCCGACGATCACGAGCGAGGCCGCGATCACGTAGAGGTTGCGCGCCTCGCCCTCGATGTACCTCTTGAGCAGGAGGCCGGCGACGACGATCGGGATCGAGCCGACGATGATCAGGAACGGCAGCCGGCCCTCGGGGCTCGACGGATCCTTGAACATCGCGCGCGGCAGGTCGACGAACAGGTCGCGCGCGAAGTACGCGATCACCGCGGCCAGGCTGCCGAGCTGGATGATCGCGGTGAACGCGGCGCCGGGATCCCCTTGCTTGAACACCGCGCCGGTGATGGCGAGGTGCGCAGTCGAGGAGATCGGCAGGAACTCGGTGAGGCCCTGGACGAGGCCGAGCAGCGCGGCGAACCACAACGCCATCCGCGGAAGCTACCGCATGCGCCGGTGGCACCGAAGCGCGGCACGCGATATACGGACGCGATGCGGCGCACCGGAGCGATCATCGCGATAGCGGCGGCCCTGGCGGCGTGCGGGCATCCGCCGAAGCCGGCGGCGTCCGCGGGGTCGGGCAGCGCGGCGGTGGATGCGGGCGTCGCGCCGGATGCGGCGCCGGTCGCACCGGTGGCGACGTCACCGACCCGCGACGAGTGCGCGGTCATGCTCGGCCACGTCTTCGACGTGGCGATGGCGGCGCGCAAGGATCCGCTCACGCCCGACGAGCGCGCGGCGGTGCGCACGAAGATGATCGACGCGAACGTCGAGTCGTGCCTCGCGACCAGCCGCGCGACCTACGAGTGCGCGATGAAGGCGTCGACCGCGGCCGACCTGCAGGCCTGTCCGCAGTAGCGGCGAGTCGGTACTAGCGCACGCGGCGCGCGGTCACGCGCGGCAAGGGCGAGAGGTTGACCGAGGTGTCGGCGTCGCTGAGCGAGACCGCGCGCGTCCGCGTGGTGTCCTCGGGCGGCGGCAGCGGCAGCGGGCCGGTGGTGCGGACCGGGCGCTCGTCCGGCGGCGGCAGGCCGGGCATCGAGCGCGGGGTCGGGCTCGAGGTGCCGCGCGCGAGGCGGGCGTTCTCGATCGGCGTGATGGCGGAGGCGCGGGGCAGCGGGGCCGGCGCGATCGTGGCGCGCGCGGCGACCGGAGCCGCGGGCGCGGCCGCCGTGCGGGTCGGCTTCGCGGCGCGCGGTGGGTTCATCGCGGCGGCGCTCGAGGCGGGCTTCGAGGCGACCGGCGCGGGGCGCGCGAGCGGCTCGATCGGCGAGCGCGAGGGCGCGGGCCGGGGCAGGGG